>CAZTZM010000366.1:0-7820 GCA_964618005.1 uncultured Myxococcales bacterium | reverse complement strand
GCGGATCTGCGACCTGCTGCGCCCGCGTCTGGTCGCCGACGGCCTCTACTTCGTGGGCGTTGATCTGGTCGGCGACAAGATCCTCGAGATCAACGTCTTCGCGCCGGGCGGCATCGCCAACATCAACGACCTCTACGAGATCGACGTCGCCACCGCCGTGATCCGCGACCTGGAACGAAAAGTCGAACTGCGCTCTGTCTATCCCGAGCCGATCCCCCCGCACGTCTTCATGCGGGCGTAGGGTTCACTCCGCAAGGCTTGCCCTCTCCCGCCGAGCCTTCGGCTCGTCGGCCTCTCCCGCTTCGTGGGCGAGGCGATCAGACCTGGATATGCAGCGGGAGTCCCTTTTCAATGGACTCCGTCGCGCCGTCGGCGACCAGGTGCCAGATGTGGCGGAGCTGGGCTTCGATGACCGAGCCTTCGTCCTCGGCCTCTTCCTCTTCTTCCTCTTCGTCTTCTTCCGGCTCTTCGGTGTCCACGGAGAGCTCTTCCCGCATCTCCTCGAGCACGTCCAGCAGCGCCTGCGACGAGGCGACGCGGTAGTCGCCCACGTTGACGCGCCCCTCGAACTCGATCGGCAGGTAGATCTCGGCGCCCAGGTCGTGGGCGTCCAGCCGGTCGAGGAACTCGGTCAGCGCCTCCTCGGAGATGCGGGCGGCGATGGTGTGGGAGGCGTGCTCGTCGGTGCGATCGAAGGCCGGCGCGCCGGCCTCCGACAGGCGCTTGGCGAGCAGGCGCGTCTCATCCTCGTCCAGACGGTGTGACAGCGGCGCCAGCTCGATCTCGGCCATGCGCCTTACGGTGCCGTACGCCTCTGCCGTCGTCAAATGCGTTCCGTCGGATTCTGCTAGTGTCTTCCCCTCACATGGCGTTGGACATCGTCAGGGCATTCACGGAAGCCCGTGAGCGGGCGGCCAGCGCCGTCCGCCTCGGCGGAAACGGCATCGAGATCGCCCGGAAGCTCTCCAGCGAGGTCGACGCCATCGTCATCGAGGCGGCCGGACGCGAGGTCGCCAAGCGCAAGACGCCGGTGGCGGTGTTCGCGACCGGCGGGTTCGGTCGGGCAGAGCTGGCCCCGTACTCCGACCTCGATCTGCTGGTGCTGTGCGCCAAGAAACCGGGCGCCGAGGTGCAGGAGCTGGCCGAGGCGATTCTCTATCCGCTGTGGGACGCCAAGGTCGACGCCGGCCACGCCGTCCGCTCCTACGACCAGGCGCTGGCGCTGCCCGAGAGCGATCTGGCGGCGGCGACCGCGTTGCTGGACGCGCGCTTCCTGACTGGCGACGCGGCGCTGGGGCAGAAGTTCCTGGCCGCCTTCCGGGCCCGCGTGGCCAAGACCGCGGCCGAGGACTTCGTGGCCCGCCTGCGCGCCGAGCAACGCGCCCGCCACAGCCGGTTCGGCGACACCATCTTCCTGCTGGAACCCGACCTCAAGAACGGACCAGGCGGCATGCGGGATCTGTGCGTCGGCCGGTGGGCCGCCACGGCGCGCTTCGGCACCTGCGATCCCAAGGAGCTGCTGGCCAAGGGGGTCATGACCGGGCGGCTGGCGCAGGCCTACACGAACGCCACCGAATGGCTGCTGCGCGTGCGGATCGCGATGCACGCGGCGGCCGGCCGCCGGCAGGACCACCTGCGGTTCGCGTTGCAGGAGGCGATCGCGCCGATTCTTTGCCCCGACGCGCGCGACCTGGGCGGTGTCATCCGCCCGGCGGTCCACCCGGCCGTCGAGGCGCTGATGCACCAGTACCACGCGCACGCCAAGCTGATTCGCAACGAGACCGAGCGCCTGTTGCAGCGGGCCACGGCGCGCGACGAGCCGCGGCGCCGCAGCCAGCCCGTCGCCACGCTGGAGGGGGGCGGCGTCGACGACAGCTTCGTGATCCGCGAGGGGGCGCTGGAGGCGATCGACGGCTCGGTGTTCGACAAGAAGCCGTCGGAGATGCTCCGGATCTTCGAGGTCGCGATCTCCCTCGATATCCCGCTGTCGCTGCGCACGCTGGAGCTGCTGGGCGAGCTGGCGGCGTCGCGGGGCGAGGCGCTGCGGGCCGATCCCGACTCGGGCCGCCGCTTCGTCGACATCCTGTGCGACGGCCGCGACCGCGCCAACCCGTCGCGGCTGGAGCAGATGCAGGATCTCGGGCTGCTGGCCGCGCTGATGCCCGAGTGGGAGCCGTCGACCGGCCGCGTCCAGCACGACATCTATCACGTGTACACCGTCGACCAGCACGCGCTCTACGCGGTGGGGCGCCTGCACGCGCTCGGCCGCGGCGATCACGCCGATCCCTTCCCGATGCCGACCGAGGCGGTGCGGGCGGTGTCGCGGCCGGTGGCGCTGGCGGCGGGCACGCTGCTGCACGACGTCGGCAAGCCCTACGGCAGCCCGCACAGCGAGATCGGCGCCGGCCTGGCGGTGACCATCTGCCGGCGGCTGGGCATCGGGGAAGACGACGTTCGCCGGGTGGAGTTCCTGGTCCGGCAGCACCTGGTGATGGGGCAGATGTCGCAGCGGCGCGACCTCGACGACGTCGGGATGATCTCCGACTTCGCCACGCTGTGCGGCGACGAGGAGAACCTGCACGAGCTGTACCTGCTGACGTTCTGCGACCTGTCGTCGGTGGCGCCCGACGCGATGTCCAGCTGGAAGGAGACGCTGCTGGGCGAGCTGTATTCGCGCACGCTGAAGTTCCTGCGCCGGGGGCCGGACCTGCTGGGCGCCGAGCGGGCCGAGATCGTGGAGCGCCGCCAGAAGCGCGCCGCCGCCATCCTCGAGGAGCCGGAGAAGAACCCGGCGCTCACCACCCTGTTCGGCGGCTTCCCCGACCGCTACTTCGCCGAGAACTCCGCGCTCCGGATCTCCAAGCACGTGCGCCTCATCCGCGAGCGCCGGCGGACCAAGACCAGCGCCCTGGTCGAGGTGGCGCACGAGGAGCGCCTGGGGTTCACCGAGATGGTGCTGGCCGCCCGCGATCTCCCCGGCCTCCTCACCGACATGGCCGGCGTTCTCTACGCCAACCGGATCGAGGTCATCGACGCCGCCATCTACTCGCGCCAGCCGGTCGACGCCGGCGAGGAGGCGGAGGCGCTCGACATCTTCCGCGTCCGCGACGGCCTGGGCCGGGCGGTGATGGACGAGGGGCGCTGGAAGAAGGTCCGCCATGACCTGGACGCGATCCTCTCGGGGAGCATCAGGACGGAGGCGCTGGTGGCGGCCCGCCCGCGCGGCGACTCGATCGCCGCCTGGCTGACGCCCGCCGTCCCGTCGGAGGTGAAGATGGACAACGACGTGAGCCGCGACTTCACCGTCGTCGAGATCATCACCGAGGATCGGCCCGGCGTCCTGTACGCCATCACGCGCACGTTGTTCAACGAGGCGCTCGACATTCATCGCTCGAAGATCGCCACCGAGGCCAACCGCGCCATCGACGTCTTCTACGTGCGCGACAAGGCCAACCTGGTGAAGATCACCGACCCCGAACGGATGACCCGCCTCAAGAGCCGGCTTCTGGACCTGCTCGCCGACAGGTAGACTGCGGCGCGATGACCGCGCTCCCGCTGGCTCTCGTCCTCCTGGCCCTGCAAGATCCCAACGGCGGCGCCGCGCCGCTGCTCGACAAAGGGGAGCAGCTGTTTCGCCAGGGCGACACCGCCGGCGCGCTGGCGGCGTTCGAGCAGGCGGCCAAGGCCGACCCGCGCGACGCGCGCCCCTACTACCTGACCGGCGTGGCGCTGGAGAAGAAGGGCGACGCCTCGGGCGCGGCGGCGGCCTACAAGCAGGCCATCGCGCGCCAGAGCGACTTCGCCGAGGCGCACAACAACCTGGGCGCGCTGCTGCTCGGGCGCGGCGACGCGGCGGGCGCCGCCGGCGAGCTGGAGGCGGCCGTGCGCGCCAGGCCCGACTACGCCGAGGCCCACTACAACCTGGGCGTGGCCCGCGACGCCCTCGGCCGCAAACCGGAGGCGGTCGCCGCCTACCGCGACGCCGTCCGCCTCAAGCCGACCGACGCCGGCTACCGCCTGAACCTGGGCGCGGCGCTCCGGCGCACCGGCGACGTGCCGGGCGCGCTGGCCGCGCTCAAGGACGCCACCAGGCTGGCCCCGCGCGATCCCTTGGCCTGGGCCGACCTGGGAATGGTCCTCTCGGATCAGAAGAGCTTCGACGAAGCGCAGGCCGCGCTCGACAAGGCCACCAAGTTGAAGCCGGACTTCGCGCTGGCCTGGAACCGCCTCGGGCGCGTGGCGCTCAAGCGCGGCGAGGTGCCGGCCGCGGTCAGCGCGCAGGAGCGTGCCCGCAAGCTGGAGCCCAAGAACGGCGCCTTCGCCGCCGATCTCTGCCGGGCGCTGTTCGAGCAGAAGGAGCCGGGGCGCGCCGCCGCGGCCTGCCGGGCCGCCGTCGACCTGGAGCCGAAGAATCCGCTCGGCCACTACGAGCTCATGAAAGTCCTGGTCGCCAAGGGCGAGTGCCCGGCCGCCAGGACCGAGCTGGCGCGCTTCAAGGCCCTGCCCGGGGTCAAGCCCGAGGCGCAGGCGCAGGCCGACGCGATCGCCGCATCTTGCGGTCGCGACGTCCGAAAATAAGTCACCGCGGCCGAGGAGGTCTTTGCTAGTCTCCCGAGATGCTGCCGGACGGTCATCTTAGGGAAGCCCTAACCTTCGACGACGTCCTCTTGGTTCCTGCCGAGAGCGATGTGGTCCCCAAGGATGTCGAGGTCCGGACGCAGCTGACTCCCGGCATCTCGCTGGCCATCCCGATCGTCTCGTCGGCGATGGACACGGTGACCGAGGCGGCCACCGCCATCTGCATGGCGCGCGACGGCGGCATCGGCATCATCCACAAGAACTTCAGCATCCCCCAGCAGGCGCTGGAGGTGACCAAGGTGAAGAAGGCCGAGTCGGGCGTGGTCGTCGACCCGGTCACCGTCGGCCCGGATCAGAAGCTGGCCGCCGCCCTGGAGCTGATGCGGCGGTATGACATCTCCGGCCTGCCGGTGGTCGCCGCCGACGGACGCCCGGTCGGCATCCTCACGAACCGCGACATCCGGTTCGAGCGCAACCTGGAGCAGCCGGTCAGCGCGATGATGACCCGCAAGCTGATCACGATCAGCGAGGGGACCAGCGTCGAGAGCGCCAAGGAGCTGCTGCACAAGAACCGGATCGAGAAGCTGCTGGTCATCGACGGCGGCGGCTATCTCAAGGGCCTGGTCACCATCAAGGACATCGAGAAGGCGCTGGCGCACCCGTTCGCGGCCAAGGACGAATTCGGCCGCCTGCGCGTCGGCGCGGCGGTCGGCGTCGGGCCCGATCGCGACGAGCGGGTCGACGCGCTCCTCAAGGCGGGCGTCGACGTGGTGTGCGTCGACACGGCGCACGGGCACTCGCGGGCGGTCGTGCAGGCGGTGGCCGACATCCGCCGCAACTTCCCCAAGGCGCAGATCATCGCCGGCAACATCGCCACCGGCGAGGCGGCGCTGGCGCTGGCCAAGGCCGGCGCCGACGCGATCAAGGTCGGCATCGGCCCCGGGTCGATCTGCACCACGCGCGTGGTGGCCGGCGTCGGCGTCCCGCAGATCACCGCCATCACCGACTGCGCCAAGGCGGTCGCTTCGATGAACGTGACCGTCGTCGCGGACGGCGGCATCAAGTACTCGGGGGACGTGGCCAAGGCGATCGCCGCCGGCGCCCACTGCGTGATGATCGGCAGCCTGTTCGCCGGCACCGACGAGGCGCCGGGCGAGATCATCCTCTACCAGGGGCGCAGCTACAAGGTGTACCGGGGCATGGGATCGATCGGCGCCATGCGGGCCGGCAGCCGCGACCGCTACTTCCAGGGCGAGGTCACCAGCGACGCCAAGCTGGTCCCGGAGGGGATCGAGGGACGCGTGCCGTACCGCGGTCCCTTGTCGCAGTCGCTGTACCAGCTGATCGGCGGCGTGAAGTCCGGGATGGGCTACACCGGCTGCCGGACGATCGACGAGCTGCGCACCAAGGCGCGCTTCGTCCGCGCGACCGCGATGGGCCTGCGCGAGTCGCACGTGCACGACGTGATCATCACCAAGGAAGCCCCCAACTACCGCGTCGAGCAATAGCCGGATGTCGCGAGACCTGATCCTCATCCTGGACTTCGGCTCGCAGTACACGCAGCTGATCGCGCGGCGCGTGCGCGAGCAGAAGGTCTACTCGGAGATTCACCCCTTCAACCTGCCGCTCTCGCGCATCCGCGAGCTGGCGCCGAAGGGGATCATCCTCTCCGGCGGGCCCTCGTCCGCGTACGAGGAGGGGGCACCCCACGTCAGCCGGGAGATCTTCGAGCTGGGGGTGCCGATCCTGGGGATCTGCTACGGCGTGCAGCTGACCGCGCTGCTGCTGGGGGGGAAGGTGGTGCCGGCGGATCGGCGCGAGTACGGGCGCGCCACGCTGCGCGTGAAGGAGACCGGGGACCTGTTTCACGGCTTCCACGCCGGCGAGGAGATCGCGGTCTGGATGAGCCATGGCGATCGCGTCGAGGCGCTGCCCCAGGGGTTCGCCCTGACGGGTGAGAGCGCCAACTGTCCGGCGGCGGCGGTGGCGGCGCCCGAGCGAAAGTTCTGGGGCGTGCAGTTCCACCCCGAGGTCGTGCACACCCCGCGCGGCGGGGAGATCCTGGCCAACTTCCTGTTCCGGATCTGCGGCGCGTCCCCGACCTGGACGATGGCCGGCTTCGTGAACGAGGCGGTCGCGACGGTGGCGGCCCAGGTGGGGCCGACGGCGCGCGCCGTCTGCGGGCTCTCGGGCGGCGTCGACTCCTCGGTGGCGGCGGCGCTGGTCCTCAAGGCCATCGGGTCGCGCCTGACCTGCATCTTCGTCGACACTGGGTTGCAGCGCGCAGGCGAGGCGGCGCAGGTCGAGTCGCTGTTCCGTGACGCGTTCAAGGCCGACCTGCGCGTCGTCGACGCCAGCGAGCGGTTCCTGACCAAGCTGGCCAGCGTCAGCGATCCCGAGCAGAAGCGGAAGATCATCGGCCGCGAGTTCATCGCCGTGTTCGAGGAAGAGGCCAAAAAGGTCGGTAACGCGCAGTTCCTGGTGCAAGGGACGCTCTACCCCGACGTGATCGAGTCGGTCTCGCACAAGGGACCGTCGGCGACCATCAAGTCCCACCACAACGTGGGCGGACTGCCCGAGCGGATGCACCTCAAGCTGGTCGAGCCGCTGCGCGAGCTGTTCAAGGACGAGGTGCGCGCGCTGGGCGCCGAGGTGGGCCTGCCGCACCACGTGCTGTGGCGGCAGCCGTTTCCGGGGCCGGGCTTGGCCGTGCGGGTCCTCGGCGAGGTCACGCGCGAGAGCTGCGACGTGCTGCGCGCCGCCGACGTCATCATCGAGCAGGAGATCCGCGCCGCCGGCCTCTACGAATCGATCTGACAGTCGTTCGGCGTCCTCCTGCCGGTGCGCACCGTCGGCGTGATGGGCGACCAGCGGACCTACGCCAACGTCCTGGCCTTGCGCGCGGTGCACTCGAAGGACGGCATGACGGCCGACTGGGTGCCGCTGCCGTACGAACTGCTCGCCACCCTCTCGTCCCGCATCGTCAACGAGGTCAAAGGGGTGAACCGCGTCGTCTATGACATCTCGTCGAAGCCCCCCGCGACGATCGAGTGGGAATAGCGGCCGCCGTCGCCTGCTGCTGTTCGTCGCGCTGATCGTCGCGCTGATCCTCGCGTCGTCGATCGTTGGCGCGCCCGCGCTGGCGGAGACGGCCTCCGGCGATCTGAAGGAGGCGCGCGAAGGCGTCTCCATCGACTGGCGCGCGGGAACGCTGGCGGCGTCCGCCGGCGCGGCGGCCGACT
>CAZTZM010000365.1:0-12998 GCA_964618005.1 uncultured Myxococcales bacterium | reverse complement strand
TCTCGCGCCCGCGCTGGACGGTCTTCTCAGGCTCGAGGAAGATCTTGCTGGCCAGCGCCACCACCGCCACCGCGCCGACGGTCGCGAAGGTCGGCCAGGTCCAGCGTTTGCGGAACCGGTCCCAGAACGACGCCGGCGGGGGCGCCGGTCGCGCGGCGATCGGCGCCCGCTTGGCCGCCACCGCCGCCGCGGCCGCGCGCAGGATGGCCTGGTGCGCGCGGGCGGGCGGCTCGTCCGCCGCCAGCGCCTGCCGGGTCAGCGCGCGGGTGCGCTGCAGTGCCGCCAGGTCAGCCTGACAGCGCGCGCAGCCGGCGACGTGCGCCTCGAGCTCGGCACGCGCCCCCGCCGGCAGCTCATCATAGAGGAGCTCGGTCAGCCGGGCGTTGATCTCGTCGCAGGCGCTCGCCATGCCGTTATCCTGACCCCGTCGATTGTGCCGCGCCTCGACCGACGACGCCGCCCAGATGTGGTCCGAGATCGGCCAGCGCCGCGCGCAGCTTCTCCAGCGCGTAGCGCATCCGGCTCTTGACCGTCGGCTCCGAAGCGCCCACCACGGACGCGATCTCGGCGAACGGCAGCTCCATCACCTCGCGCATGAGAAACACCTCCCGTTGGTCGTCGGGCAGCTCGGCCACCGCGCGATCGATCCGGCGCGCCGCCTCGCGATCGGCGGCGATCGCCTCGGCCCCGGGCTCCGGCGCCGCCAGCCGATCGTGCAGCGTGGCGGTCTTCTCGCTGTCCCCGCCCGGGCCGTCGATCGAGGCCGCGTTCCGGACGACGCCTCGCCGCGCGCGATCGATGCACAGGTTGCGGGCGATCGTGTACAGCCAGGTTGCGACCTTGGCCTGCCCCTTCCAGGGCGCCGCGCTCTCCTGGGCGTCCCGCACCACGCGCAGGAACACCTCCTGCAACAGATCCTCCGCCGCTTCGGCGTCGCGCACGAAACGGCGGAGGAAGTTCCAGATCGGCTTTTCGTGGCGCGCGAGCAGCAGCTCGAAGGCCCGCACGTCGCCGTCGCGGTAGCGCGCCAGCAGCTGTTCGTCCGAGTCGCCGTCCACCAGGACGGCATCCTCGCCGTCTCCAGCGCCAGCCGCAAGCGCGTGGACGGCGCTCGGCTTTGCCGAGCGTCGTCGTCGCGGCGGGTGCCGGAACCCTCCGGGGGTTCCCGATTCTAATAGCAACGCCAGCCGGCCGGAGGCGCCGCGTAGCGGCGATCGGCGGCCGGGAAAGGGTCGGCCGACAGGCGCAGGTCGGCGTCTGAGGCGCAGGTGTCCTCGTCGATCGGAATCCCCATCGCCAGCAGGCCGTCGCGGTCGTTGTAACGCGCGCCCAGGAGCGCCGAGGGGCGGGCGGCGTTGGCGCGGACGAACTCGACCTCGTAGATCGGCGAGCTCACCGCCTCGCCGTACTCGGTGCCCAGGCCCGGGCGCGACGTCTTCTCGGGCATCGCGCGCCGGGCGCCGTCGTACGGCGCGGCCTCGGCGGCGGCGCCGCGCCCCCCGCTGGCCGCTCCCTTGGGCGCCGAGGTGGCCGGCGCCGCGGCGGCCTCGTCGGCCATCCCGTGCAGGCTGTCCCGGTCCTCGCTCTCGCGCCGCAGGCGCGACGACTCGGGCGCCGCGTAGGGGCGCGGCTGATAGTAGACCGGCGGCGGCGGCACGTACCGCTCGGGGAAGATGGCCACGCCGATGACGCCCACCTCGCGCGCGGTGCCGGTGCGGGCCGCATACGACTCGGGCACCGACGAGAACCGGAACGCCGCCGCCTCGCTCTGCGAGATCCGCCAGCCGTCGATGTCGACCGACCCCCAGGCCGGGATCAGGTACCCGCGCTTGCCGCGGAAGTCGGCCGGGCGGCCGTCGATGGCGTCGCGCCCGTCGACCGACACGACGGCCTCCACGCGGCGCCCCGAATGGTTGGCGACGCGCAGCGTGTAGCGAGCGCCCAGCTGGCCGAGCACATAGGTGCCACCTTCGTGTTGATAGGTCGCCGCCGGCACACCGTCGACGAGGACGGTCATCTCGTACCCCGCCGCCCGATCGCGCAGCGGCTGGCCGCCGCCGGGTAGAGGTGACGCCGCGCATGAGTCCGCCGCCAGCAGCAGCGCGCCGATGCCCAGCAAGGTGGTGAGCCAGATTCTCCTGTCTTTACCGGTGGTCATGAGGGGCCTCCTGGCTCTACCGACGCGCGACCCTGGGAAAAGATCTAACTGCCCCGGACGGCCCGGGGTCATTGGGGTGGAAGGTTTGGAAAGGAGACAGAGCTCATGCGTACCGATGCTTCGACCCCCGAAACCCACATGTCGACCCGCCCCCTGCGGCGGCGTTCTTGGATGCTCATCATCCCGGCCCTCGCGATGCTGGGCGTCGCTGGCGGCGCTTACACGAAGGCCATCGCCCAGACCGCGGATGCGGCTGACGCGGCCCAGCCCGGTGGCGGCTTTGCGGCGCGCCGGCTCGAAAAGCTGCTGGACAAGGTGAACGCCACCGCCAGCCAGCGCGGCCAGATCCAGGGGATCTGGGCCGGCCTGCGGCCGCAGCTGAAGTCGCTGCATCAGCAGCACGCCGCCATCCACAAGCAGATCGGTGACGCCCTGGCCGCCGCCACCATCAACGCCTCGCAGATCGAGCAGCTTCGCCAGCAGTCGGTGACCCTGATGGACAAGACCTCGCAGACGTTCACGCAGGGGCTGGTCCAGACCGCCCAGGTCCTGACGCCCGACCAGCGCAAGCAGGCCCAGGCCTTCATCCAGGAGGCCCGCAGCCACTTCCACCACCACATGGGCGGCATGCCGCCCGAGTAACTTCCCCGGTTGTCCCACCCCGCCAGACGGCCCCGGCGCCCCCCCGCGCCGGGGCCGTTTTGCGTTCCGGGGGCCGGCGGCGGGCTGGCGCCCTCCCGCGGGCGATCTGTCCTACGCCTCGGCGGTCGCCGCCTTGTGCTCGACGGCCCGGTCCCGCCGCAGCCGATCCAGGTACACGTAGATGACCGGCGTCGAGAACAGGTTCAGGAGCTGCGACACGCACAGCCCCCCGACGATGGTGATCCCCAGCGGCCGCCGCAGCTCGGACCCGGCGCCCAACCCGATGGCCAGCGGCACCGCCCCGAACAACGCCGCCAGCGTGGTCATCAAGATGGGGCGGAAGCGCAGCAGGCAGGCGCGGCGGATCGCCTCCTTGGGATCGAGCCCCTCGTTGCGCTCGGCCTCCAGCGCGAAGTCGATCATCATGATGGCGTTCTTCTTCACGATCCCCAGCAGCAGGATGACGCCGATGAGCGCGATGATGCTGAAGTCGAACCGGAACACGATGAGGGCGATCAGCGCGCCCAGCGCCGCCGAGGGGAGCGTCGAGAGGATCGTGATCGGGTGGATCAAGCTCTCGTACAGCATGCCCAGCACGACGTAGACGGTGAACAGCGCGGCGGCGATCAGCCAGGGCTCGCTCTTCAGCGAGTCGCCGAAGGCCTGCGCGGTCCCTTGAAAGCTGCCGTGCATGCCGGCCGGCAGGCCGAGTTGCCGCGTGGCCCCATCGACCACCTTGACCGCGTCGCCCAGCGCGGCGTTCGGCGCCAAGTTGAACGACAGCGTGGTGGCCGGGAACTGCCCCTGGTGGGTGATGGCCAGCGGCGTGGGCGTGGCCGCGACCTGGGCGATGCTGGGCAGCGGAACCAGGGTGCCGCCGGCGCCGCGCACGTAAACGTGCACCAGCTGGTCCGGGCTGGCGAACTGGGCCGGCGTCGCCTCCAGCACCACGCGGTAGTAGTTGAGCGGCGTGTACGAGATCGCCACCTGCCGCTGGCCGAAGGCGTCGTAGAGCGTGTCGTCCACGACCTGCGACGTGATGCCCAGGCGGCTGGCGCTGTCGCGGTCGACGTTGACCGACAGCATCAGGCCGGCCGTCTGCTGATCGGTCGCCACGTCCCGCAGCTGCGGCAGCGACTTCAGCTTGGCCAGCACCTTGGGCCCCCAGGCCTGCAGCTCGGGGAGATCGGCGTCCTCCAGGGCGTACTGGTACTGGGTGCGGGTCGAGCGGCCGCCCATACGCAGGTCCTGCACGGATTGCAGGAACAACGTGACGCCCGGAACCTTGGCCAGCTTGGGGCGCAGGCGCGCGATGACCTGGTCGGCGGTGCTCTTGCGCTTGCTGTAGTCCTTCAGGCTGATGAACATCGTGCCGGTGTTGCCGGCGCCGCTCGAGCCGCCGACGAACGCGATCGAGTGGTCGACGTCCGGATCCTCCTGGACGATCTTGTTGAGCTTCTCCTGCGCCGTCCGCATCGCGCCCGAGGAGATGTCCTGCGACGCCTCGGAGAAGCCGGCCAGCATGCCGGTGTCCTGCTGCGGGAAGAGCCCCTTCGGCACCTTGACCGCCAGGAACCCGGTCAGCCCCACCGTCGCGATCGTCAGCAGCAGCATGGCAAAGGAGTGGCGCAGGACGAAGCGCAGGCCGCGATCGTAGCCGCGGATGAGCGCCGCGAAGAACCGCTCCGAGGCGCGCGAGAAGCGCCCCATCTTCTCCTCGTTGACCGGCCGTAGCCAGCGGCCGGCCAGCGTCGGCGTGACGGTCAGCGACACGATCGCCGACAGCGCCACCGCCACGCTGAGCGTGACCGCGAACTCGCGGAACAGCCGCCCGATGATCCCGCCCATGAGCAAGATCGGGATGAACACCGCGATCAGCGAGATGGTGATGGAGATGATCGTGAACCCGATCTGCTTGGCCCCCGCCAGCGCCGCCTCCAGCGGTTTTCGTCCATCCTCGATCAGGCGGGCGATGTTCTCGGTGACGACGATGGCGTCGTCGACCACGAACCCGGTCGAGATGGTGAGCGCCATCAGCGACAGGTTGTCCAGGCTGTAGCCCAGCAGGTACATGATCCCGAACGTGCCGATCAGCGACAGCGGCACGGCGATGCTGGGGATGGCGGTGGCGCGGGCGCTGCGCAGGAAGATGAACACGACAATCGTCACCAGGATGACGCTGAGGACCAGCGTCGTCTCGACGTCGTGGACGGAGGCGCGGATGGTGGTGCTGCGGTCGACCGCCACGTCCAGCTTGATCGCCGGCGAGATCGACTGTCTCAGGTAGGGGAGGGCCTGCTTGACGCCTTCGATGGTGGAGAGGATGTTGGCGCCGGGCTGGCGGCGGATGATCATGAGGACGCAGCGGGTGCCGTCGATCCAGCCGGCCAGGCGGTTGTTCTCGACATCGTCGAAGACGTGGGCGATGTCGCCCAGCCGGACGGTGGCGCCGTTCTGGTAGGAGACGATCAGGTTCTGGTAGGACTCCGCGCCCAGCAGCTGATCGGTGGCGGCCAGGTTGTAGGAGACGGTCTTGCCGGTGAGCATGCCCTTCGGCTGGTTCGCCGACGACGAGGCCAGCGCCGAACGCACGTCTTCCAGGGAAAGGCCGCGGCCAGCCAGCACTTCCTGGTCGACCTGAACGCGCACCGCCGGTTGCTGGCCGCCGCCTACGAACACCTGCCCGACGCCGTCGATCTGCGAGATCTTCTGCGCCAGAATGCTGTTGGCGGCGTCGAACACCTGCGCCAGCGGCAGCGAGTCCGAGGTGAGCGACAAGATCAGGATCGGCGAGTCGGCCGGGTTGACCTTGCGGTAGTTGGGGAGGCTGGGCAGGTTGGGCGGCAGCTCGGACAGCGAGGCGTTGATGGCGGCCTGCACGTCGCGCGCGGCGCCGGTGATGTCGCGATTGAGATCGAACTGCAGCGTGATCGAGGTCGACCCCAGCGTGTTGACCGAGGTCATCTCGTTGAGGCCGGCGATGCGGCCGAAGCGGCGCTCGAGCGGCGTGGCCACGGACGACGCCATCGTGGCGGGGCTGGCGCCGGGCAGGGCGCCCGACACGTTGACGGTTGGAAAGTCGACGCGGGGGAGGGGGGCCACCGGCAGCCCCCGGTAGGCGACGCCGCCCGCCAGGATCACCGCCGCCGCCAGGAGCGAGGTGGCGATCGGCCGGCGGACGAACGGCGCCGAGATGTTCATGGCGTGTGCGGCGCCACCTTGGGGGGCCCGGCCGGCGCCGGCGCCGGCAGGTTGGGGTTGTCGATACCTTCGACCTCTTCCATCTTGCCGCGACGGAAGCGCGCCGCCAGCCGCTCCATGTAAAGGTAGATGACGGGGGTCGTGAACAGCGTCAGCACCTGCGACAGCAGCAGGCCGCCGACGATGCTGATTCCCAGCGGCCGGCGCAGCTCGGCGCCGGTGCCGGTCCCCAGCGCCAGCGGCAGGCCGCCCAGCAGCGCGGCCAGGGTGGTCATCATGATGGGCCGAAAGCGCAGCAGGCAGGCCTGGTGGATGGCCTCGCGCGGTGTCTTCTTCTCCTCGCGCTCGGCCTCCAGCGCGAAGTCGATCATCATGATGGCGTTCTTCTTCACGATGCCGATGAGGAGGACGATGCCGATCAGCGCGATCACCGAGAACTCCGAGCGGCAGACGATCAGCGCCAGGAACGCGCCCACGCCGGCCGACGGCAGCGTGGAGAGGATCGTGATCGGGTGGATGTAGCTCTCGTAGAGGACGCCCAGCACGATGTAGACGGTCACCAGCGCGGCGAGAATGAGTAGCGGCTCGGTGGACAGCGAATCACCGAACGCCGCGGCGGCGCCCTGGAAGTCGGCGTGCAGGCCGGGCGGGGCGTCCATCGCGGCGACCGCCTCCTTGACCGATCGGACGGCGTCGCCCAGGGCGGCGCGCGGCGCCAGGTTGAACGACAGCGTGACGGCCGGGAACTGGCCCTCGTGGGCGATCGAGACGGCGGTCTGAGTCTGCTCGAAGTGGACGAACGAGCTCAGCGGCACCGACTCGCCGGTGGTGGCGCGCATGTAGATCTGGGTCAGGCCGGAAGGGTTCGCCTGGTACTCGGGCGAGACCTCCAGGATCACGCGGTAGAGGTTGAGCTGGGTGAAGATCGTCGACACCGGCCGCTGGCCAAAGGCGTCGTACAGCGTGTCGTCGATGGCCTGGGCGGTGATCCCCATGCGCGACGCCGTGTCGCGGTCGATGACCAGCGTCATCTGCAGCGCGCCGGTTTGTTGATCGCTGGCCACGTCGGCCAGGTCCGGGAGCTGCTTCATGCGCTCGAGGATCTTGGGCGCCCACACGGCCAGCTCATTCGGGTCGGCGTCCTCGATCGTGTACTGGTACTGCGTGCGGCTGACCTGGCTGGAGAGCTGCAGGTCCTGCACGGCCTGCAGGTAGACCGTGATGCCGGTGACCTGGGCCAGCTTGGCGCTCAGGCGATCGATGATCTCCTGCGCGTCGGACTTGCGGTCCTCGCGCCGCTTGAGCGTGATCGAGAGGCGGCCGCTGGAGAGCGTGGGGTTGGTGCCGTCGGCGCCGATGAACGACGACACGTTGTCGACGTCCGGATCGACGCGGATGACGTCGACCACCGCCTGCTGCCGGGTCATCATGGCCGGGAACGAGACGTCGATCGGCGCCTCTGTGATTCCCAGCAGCATGCCGGTGTCCTGCTCCGGGAACAGGCCCTTGGGGATCACCACGGCCAGGAAGAACGTCACCGCCACCGTGGCGATCGTGGCCAGCAGCGTCGTCCGCTGGTGGTTCAGCACCCACCCCAGGCCGCGGTCGTAGACCTTCACCATCCAGTCGAACGCCGCCTCGGAGGCGCGCGCGATGCGCCCTTCGTCCTCCTTGCGGACGGGGCGCAGGATGTGACCGCACATCATGGCGGTCAGGGTCAGCGAGATGACCGCCGAGGCGACGATGGCGGTGCTGAGGGTCACCGCGAACTCGCGGAACAGCCGCCCGATGATGCCGCCCATGAACAGCAGCGGGATCAGCACCGCCACCAGCGACACGGTCAGCGACACGATCGTGAACCCGATCTGCTTCGAGCCCTTCAGCGCCGCGGTGAAGGGCGGGTCGCCCTCTTCGATGTGGCGGGCGATGTTCTCGATCATGACGATGGCGTCGTCGACCACGAACCCGGTCGAGATGGTGAGCGCCATCAGCGTCAGGTTGTTGAGGCTGTAGCCGAGCAGCAGCATCACGCCGAAGGTCGCGATCAGCGACAGCGGCACCGCCACGCCCGGGATGATGGTGGCGCGCAGCGTGCGCAGGAACAGGTAGATGACCGCCACCACCAGCACCATGGTGATGATCAGCGTGTACTCCACGTCGTGGACCGAGGCGCGCACCGTCTCCGTCCGGTCCGACAGCACGCTCACCTTGATGCCGGCGGGCAGCGAGGCCTCCAGCCGCGGCAGCAGCTTCTTCACCCGCTCGGCGACCTCGATCAGGTTCGCGCCGGGCTGGCGCTGCACGTTCAGGATGACGGCCGGGTGCTCGTTGGCCCACCCGGCCAGCTGCGCGTTCTCGACGCCGTCCAGCACCTTGGCGATGTCCGACAGCCGCACGGCTCCGCCGTTCTGGTAGGCGATCACCAGCGGCTTGTAGCCGTCGGCCGTGAGCAGCTGGTCGTTGGCGTCGACCAGGTAGTTCTGGCGCGGGCCGTCCAGGTTCCCCTTGGGCTGGTTGACGTTGGCCAGCGCCAGCACCGACCGCACGTCCTCCAGGCCCAGGCCGCGGCCGGCCAGCGCCACCGGGTCGACCTGCACGCGCACCGCCGGCCGCTGGCCGCCGTTCAGCGTGACCAGGCCGACCCCCGACACCTGCGACAGCTTCTGCGCCAGGATGGAGTCGGCGAAGTCGTCGACCACCGACAGCGGCGCGGTGTCCGAGCTGACGGCCAGCGAGATGACCGGCACGTCGGCCGGGTTGCTCTTGCTGTAGGTCGGCGGCGTGGGGAGCGTCTTGGGCAGCAGGTTCGACGCCGCGTTGATGGCCGCCTGCACGTCCTGCTCGGCCGAGTCGATGTCGCGGTCCAGCGTGAATTGCAGCGTGATCTGCGAGCTGGCGGCGCTGGAGACCGAGGTGAGGTGCGCCAGCGAGGGGATCTGTCCGAGCTGCCGTTCCAGCGGCGTCGTCACCGCCGAGACCATCGTGTCCGCGCTGGCGCCCGGCAGGATCGTCGATACGACGATCGTCGGGTAGTCGACCTGCGGCAGCGCCGAGACCGGCAGCTGCTGGTACGCCGCGATGCCGGCCACCGCCACCCCGATCATGAGCAGCGACGTGCCGACCGGACGGCGGATGAACGGCTCGGAGACGTTCACAGCGGCCTGTGCTTCCTCTTCGGGAATCCGCCGGCGCCGGCCGCGCCCATCTGTCCGCCCTCGGGCGGCGCGGCGCTCGGCGCGCCGTTGTCCCCGGCCGGCGCGCTCTTGCCGCCGGGCGCGCCCTTGCCGGCGCTGGCTTCGCGCATGGCGAGCTTGGCGCCCGGACGCAGCTGACTCTGCCCCTCGCGCACCACCTTCTCGCCGGTGGAGAGCCCCTGCGAGATGACCGCGCTCTCCCCCTCGATGCGCTCGACCGTCACGGTGCGCATCTCGGCCTGGTCGTCCTTGGCCACATAGACGAACGTCCCGTTGGGGCCGCGCTGGACGGCGACCGCCGGGATCACCAGCGCGCCCTTGCGCACCGTCAGCCGCAGCCGCGCCTTCACGAACTGGTTCGGCCACAGCGCGTGGGTCGGGTTGGGGAAGATGGCCTTCAGGCGCATCGTCGCCGTCCCCTGGTTGATCTGGTTGTCGATGAGGCCGAGGGTCCCCATGCCCAGCACCTGCGAGCCGTCGCGGCTGTCGGCCTCGACCAGCAGCGGCCCGGCCTGCTCCGCGCGCGCCACGTCGGGCAGGTCGTCTTGCGGCAGCGTGAACAGCACCGCGATCGGATCCATCTGCGTCACGACGACGATGCCGCCGGTGTCGGCCGCGTGGACGATGTTGCCGGGATCGACCAGGCGCACGCCGGTTATGCCGTCGATCGGCGACTTGATGCGCGCGTAGTCGAGCTGCAGCTTGGCGTTCTCGATCGTCGCCTTGTCGTTGAGGACCGTCCCCTTCAGCTGCTCGACCAGCGCCTTCTGGTCGTCGATCTGCTGCTGCGGCAGGAGGTGCTGGCCGCCGACCGCCACGTAGCGGTCGTAGTCGCGCTGCGCGCCGTCCAGCTGCGCCTGATCGCGCGTCAGCGCCGCCTCGCCCTGGTGCAGCAGGATCTCGAACGGGCGGGGATCGATCTGCGCCAGCAGCTCGCCGTTCTTGACCGCCTGGCCCTCGCGAAACGCCACCCGATCCATCCGGCCGTCGACCTGCGAGCGGACGTTGACGGTTTTGTACGCCGTCACCGTGCCGAGGCCGTCGAGGAAGATCGGGACGTCCTTGTTGACCGCGGTGGCGATCAGCACGGGGACCGGGCGGTCGCCGCCCGCGGACTTTCCCGCCGGCGTGGCGGCGTTGGCCTGGTCGGACCCCTTCCCGCAGCCGGCCGCCAGCAGCCCCGAGATCGACAGAAAGAGAATCTTGTTCCGGATGGTCATTGCGCCCCCAGCGCCGCGAGCAGCTGCGCGCGCGCCGCTGCCAGGTTGAAACGTGCCTGCACGACCTGCGCCTCGGCCGAGGTGTACGCCACCTGCGCGTCGTCCAGCTCGACGGCGCTGCCCAGCCCGTGCGCGTAGCGCTTCTCCGCCAGCGTCAGCTGGTTGCGCGCGTTCTCCAGCGCCTCGTTGGCGGCGCCGATCGTGGCCTTGGCGGCCTGCACGCCCAGGCGCCCCTGCTCGACGTCGACCTGCACCTGCAGCTTCAGGGCCTCGACCTGGCCGACCAGGTTCTCCAGCGTCCCCTTGGCCTCGCGCACCTGCCCGTTGGTCAGGCCGCCCTGCAACAGGTTCCAGGTCAGCCCCAGGCCGACGTACCAGTTCGGGACCAGGTTGTTGATGGCGATCCCGGCGTCGGAGACGTTGGCGATCGCGTTCAGGCTGGGGCCGTAGCTGCCGCGCACCGAGCTGACCGTCAGCTCCTGCGCGCGCTGCTGATCGACCAGGTTGGCCACCTCCGGGCGGTTCTTCAGCGCCTGGTCGACGAGCGTGGCGTTCGGCCCGTCCTCGCCGGCGATGGGCGGGAACTCGTCGTCCTCCAGCGTGTACTGGTTGCTGGCCGTCACGCCCATCGCCTGCGCCAGCTGCGCCTCGGCGACGGCGAAGTTGTTCTGCGTCGTCACCAGCTGGACCTTGGCGTTCGCCAGCGCGGTCAGCACGGTCGCCAGGTTGATGTCCGGCTGGATGCCGGTGCGCACGAAGGCCTGCGTTTGCTCGACGTGCTTCTGCTGGTTGCGCACGGTCTCATCGGCGACCGCCACCAGATCGCGGTTGGCGCGCGCGGTGAAGTAGGCCTTGCGGACGTTCAGCAGCGTCTGCAGCGCGGCGGTCCGCGTGTTCTCGTGCGCGGCGTCGCGGCTGGCACCGGCCGCGCGCCACTTCTGGCTGGTCACGCCAAAATCATAGATGAGCTGGCTGCCGGTAATCCCCAGGATGTAGTCATTGAACTGGGGGTTCCAACTGACGCTGGTCGCGGAAGCGGTCACGGCGGCGCTGCCCCCGTTGCCGCCCGTTCCGGAAGCCATGATGCTGCTGGGGAGAACGCCCGGGCGCTGGGCATAGTTGCCGGTGGTGCGCTCGTACGTGGCCGACAGGCTGACCTGCGGCAGGTAACCGGCGCGCGCCTCCTCGACGCGCCCCTCGGCGGCCTCGAGCAGGCCGTGCGCTTCCCGCACGGTGGGTTGGTTGCGCAAGGCGGTCTGCTCGGCTTGCCGAAGTGTCAACGGTGTCGCGGCGGGCGCGTCGGCGTCGGCGGGTTCGGCCGCTAACGCCCCCGCGAAGATCCCGCTCATCACGAGCGGAATCACGAGAGGGGCCAGGGTTCGGGGCGACATGGGCGGCAGAGATTAGCTGGTTGAGGTGCGGAGCGGTACCGCTCCAGCCGCGCGAGCAACGCAACTTTCAGGCCACGCGATTCCCCGCACGGCGCGCTCTGGCCAGGCCGATTGCCCGGGGCTAACCTGTATCGATTCTGAACACCTGTCGCCCCTCCATTCAAGATCCAGAGCCGCGGCCGCCGCGCGGGTGCGGATATAGAGGCGGTCCCGCGCTTGCTTGACGGAAGGGGCGTGCGCTTTGGGCAGGGAATTCGTCACCGCCTGCTGGCGGTGGCGGTGTTGGGGCTCGTCACCGCCGGTTTGTCCGGCGACGCGCTCTATCGCGCGATCTCGGTCACGCGGGCACAGCGGCTCGAACGTGGTCGCGAGGCGGTCCGTGAGGAGATCGGTCGGCTGGCGGCGCTCGGCCCGGCCGGGATCGCCTCGACGACCATCTCCACCGTGGTGGGGCTGCGCGCCGGACTGGCCACGGGGCCAGCGGCCACCGCGCAGGTCGCGGCCGCCGTCCCCGATGACTGGCGTGAGACGTTGCGATCGACCGCGGCCGGCGCCGTCGCGCGCGGCGCGGCCGCCGAGGCCGAGGCGGAGATCGACGGCGGTCAGCTGGTCGCGCGCGTGGCGCCGGGGCAGGGGCGCGGCCTGCTGTGGGCCGCGATCCTGGTTCGCCCCTCGCCGACCCTGCAGAGCTGGCGGCTGCTGGTCGTCGCGCTGGCGTTCTCGGCGCTGCTGCTGGTGGCCAGCGCCTCGTACTCACTGGTCTCGGTCAAGCGGGCGGCCTCGGGGATCCAGGGTGCCCTCGACGCGCTGGCCGACGACCTGTCGGCGCCGGTTCCACGTTCCAAGATCGGCGAGCTGGACGACATCGCGGTCGGCATCGGAACGCTGGCGCGCCGGCTGGACGAGGCGCGCGGGATTCAAGAGCGCATGACGCGCGAGCTGGCGCGCCAGGATCGCCTGGCGGCCCTGGGGCGCGTGGTGGCCGGCGTGGCGCACGAAGTTCGCAACCCGCTGGCGTCGATCAAGCTGCGGCTGGACCTGGCCGCCGGCGCCGACGCGACGCTGCCGCCGGCGGCACGCGCCGCGATCGATCACGCGTCGTCGGAGATCGCGCGGCTCGATCGCCTGGTCGCCGATCTGCTCATCGTCGCGGGGCGGGCGCCAGGCTCGCGCGCGGCGCTGGACGTGGGGG
>CAZTZM010000364.1:0-5636 GCA_964618005.1 uncultured Myxococcales bacterium | reverse complement strand
GGTCGGGGTCGGCGCGCTGGCCGCCGGCGCGGTGCCGGAGGCGGTCACGGTCGTGCCGCCGGTCGACGTGGTGGTCGGCGCAGCCGTCCCCCCGGTCGCGGTCGGCGCGGCCGTGCCCCCGGTCGCGGTCGGCGCGGCCGTGCCTCCGGTCGCGGTCGACTCGGTGGCGGTCCCGCCGGTCGAGCTCGTGCTCGCCGGCGTCGTCGCCGACCCGCCCGTGCCGGTGCTTCCGCCCGACGTCCCGTCCGAGATCGTATCGTGAATGGCTTCACCCGCTTCGCCCGAGCACGCCGCCGCCCCCAGCCCCGCGGTCAGGATCGCCATGATGGATATCGCAATTCGGTTGGAGCCTCGTTGGATTTTCATCTCGGGGGGAACTACGGACCCCGCGACTCAGCCGGATGTTTACTTCGGAACCCTCAGACGGGTTCCGAACCTCCCGCCATGCGCTCGGATGGGCAAAGCCCATCCTCCCGCCACGCGATCCTTCGGAACCCTCAGACGGGTTCCGAACCTCCCGCGATGCGCTCGGAGGGGCAGAGCCCATCCTCCCGGCATGCGCCCCGGCCTGGCCGCGCTTGACAGCGCGGCGAGGGGCGCAGTACGTACCCCGCGCACGGGAATAACCTGAACGGGACCGGGGTTCAGGCCGGAAACTGGCGGTTCCCCCGGACCAAGGACGCGAGACCAAGAGGTGTCATGTCGGACGCAATGATCGAGGTCGAAGGCCTGACCAAGGACTATGGCCCAACCCGAGCCGTAGACCGGGTGAGCTTCACGGTTCGACGCGGCGAGGTCCTGGGCTTCCTGGGCCCGAACGGCGCCGGGAAGTCGACGACCATGAAGATGCTGACCTGTTACCTCTCGCCCACCGACGGGCGTGCGCGGGTGGCGGGACACGACGTGTTCGACGAGTCGCTGGCCGTCCGCCGGCGCATCGGCTACCTGCCCGAGGACACGCCCATCTACCGCGACATGACCGTGCTCGAGTACCTCGAGTTCGCGGCGGCCATGCGCGGCATGGACGCCACCCGGAGCGCCGCCCGCATCAAAGAGGTCGGCACCCGCTGCGGCCTGGGTGAGGTCGCCGGCAAGCTGGTGGGCGAGCTCTCCAAGGGCTACCGGCAGCGCGTCGGCCTGGCTCAGGCGATGCTGCACGATCCGGACATCCTGGTCCTCGACGAGCCGACCAGCGGCCTCGACCCCAACCAGATCGTCGAGATTCGATCGCTCATCAAGGAGATCGGGCGCGAGAAGACGGTCATCCTCTCGACCCACATCCTGCCGGAGGTCCAGGCGACCTGCAGCCGGATTCTCATCATCAGCGGCGGCAAGCTGGTGGCCGACGGCACGCCCGACTCGCTCCGGGCGCGTGAGCGCGGCGGCCGTTACCGGGTGGTCATCGAGTCGAACGGCGTTCCCCAGGAGGCAATCCGCGACCGGCTGGCCAGCCTGGCCGGCGTGGCCCGCTGCGAGCTGCTGACCGACCAGGGCGAAGAAGGGGCACACGTGTTCGCCCTCGATGCCGGTGTCTCGACCGATCTCCGCAAGCCGATCTTCCGAACGGCGGTCGACAACCGCTGGACGCTGCTCGAGCTGCTGCGCGAGTCGGCCAGCCTGGAAGACGTCTTCCGCAACCTGACGACCGGCGATGTCACGGCCGGTCACACCGAGAAAGGGGAGTAGTCCATGAGCCCGGCGCTGGTGATCTCGCGGCGCGAGATCCGCACCTACTTCAACTCGGCGGTGGCCTACATCGTGGTCACCGTTTTCACCGCCTTGACCGGCTATCTGTTCTTCACGCAGCTGTTCGTGGAGAGGCAGGCCGACCTGCGCGGCTTCTTCAACATCATGCCGCTGCTGTTCATGTTCGTGGTCCCGGCCATCACGATGCGGCTCCTGGCCGACGAGAAGCAGAGCGGCACGCTGGAGCTGCTCATCACCATGCCGGTCCGTGACTGGGAGGTGGTGCTGGGCAAGTTCCTGGCGGCGATGGCGCTGCTCTGCACGGCGATCGGCCTGACCCTGGTGTTCGCGCTGACGGTCCGGACGCTGGGGCCGCTCGACCGCGGCCCCGCCATCGGCGGCTACATCGGCCTCGTCCTGATGGGCGGCGCCTACGTCGCCATCGGCGTGATGGCCTCGTCGCTGACGCGCAACTCGATCGTCTCGTTCATCGTGGCGTTCGCGATCTCGTTCGGCCTCTACCTGCTGGGCAAGCTGACGCAATTCTTGCCGCAGTCGCTGCAGGGGATCGTCTCCTACCTCAGCATCGACGGCCACTTCGAGAACGTCGGCCGCGGCGTGATCGACAGCCGCGATGTCATCTATTACCTGTCGGTGATGGCGGTCAGCCTGCTGATCGCCACGCTCTCCCTCGAATCGCGGCGGTGGAAATAGCCATGGCCACTCGAGACAACAACCCGCGTCCCGAAATGAACCTGCGCAAGCGGCTGTCGGCGTCCAATGCCACCGCATACGTGGTCCTGACCATCGGCGCGATCGTGGCGATCAACCTGATCGGCACCCGCGTGTTCGGGCGGCTGGACCTGACGGAGAACCACGTCTACACGCTGTCGCCGGCCTCCAAGGACGTGGTCCGCGCGCTGCCCGACTACCTGAACGTGAAGGCCTACATCTCGAAGGATCTGCCGCCCGAGCTGGCCAACACCGCCCGCTACGTGCGCGATCTGATGGACGACTACCGCACCTACTCGAAGGGCAAGCTGCGGTTCGAGGCGTTCGACCCGGCCAGCGACAAGAAGATCGAGGACGAGGCGAGCGCCTGCAAGGTCCAGAAGATGCAGATCCAGGTGCTGCGCTCGCAGAAGTTCGAGGTCGGCACCTACTACCTGGGCCTCTGCTTCCACTACCAGGGCAAGGACGAGGCGATCCCGGAGATCGGCCAGGTCGAGGGGCTGGAGTACCAGGTGTCGTCCCTGATCAAGCGGATGACCCAGAAGAAGCACAAGGTCGCCTTCACCACCGGCCACGGCGAGAAGGACCTGTCGCAGGGCTTCACCTTCCTGAAGCACGTCATCGACGAGGAGTTCGACTCGACCACCGTGAACCCGTCGTCGTCGCCGATTCCGGACGATGTCGACGCCCTGGTGGTCGGCGGCCCCAAGCAGAAGTTCGACGACAAGGGCCGCCACGAGATCGACGCCTTCCTGATGAAGGGGCGCGGCGTGATCTTCCTGCTGGACGGGATGGAGCTGTCCGCGCCGCGCGGCGGGATGCCGCAGTTCCAGGGGTCGCAGCCGCAGATCGGCCAGAGCAACGACACCGGCCTCAACGAGCTGATCGAGAAGTACGGCTTCAAGGTCGGCGACAACTTCGTCTTCGATGAGCAGAACGTGCCCGGGCCGATCGACGCCGGCGGGCGGAAGATGCTCAAGAACCTGCCGGTGTTCGTGGGGGTCAAGATCGACTCGCCCGACAAGGACAACTCGATCCTCACCGGCATCAACGCGGTGGTCTTCCCCTTCCCCAGCTCGGTCGACCTGGTCGGGCCGCTGGCCGGCGGGAAGACGCAGAACCCGAGCAACAAGCTCTGGAACCTGGCCACCAGCTCGCCCGACGCCTGGAAGCAGACCGGGTTCTTCATGTTCTCGCCGCTGGCCGGCGTCGAGGAGGGCAAGGAGCACGGGAGCTACGGGTTGGCCTACGCCTTCCAGGGAACGCTCCCCAGCGCCTACCCGCCCCCGGGCGCGACCGCCGGGATGTCGGTCCCCGAGGGGACGCCGCCCGCCGAGTCGCGCAAGCCGGTGCGGCTGATGGTGGTCGGTGACTCCGACTTCGCCTCCGACGATTACCTGCAGCTGGCCCGCTACCTGCCCTTCTACGGCGGCGGCGCGCAGATGCTGTTCAACGCCATCAGCTGGACGATGGAGGACGAAGCGCTGACGCCGGTCCGCACCAAGAACGTCGCCTCGCGCCCGATCGACATCAGCTCCGACGCCCGCGTGACGGCCGTGAAGGTCGCCAACATCGTGGGGGTCCCGATCCTCTTCATCGCGTTCGGAATCATGCGCCGGGTCGTCCGGCAGACGCGCCGCCGAGGTCAGAAGCTATGAACCGCAAGACACTCGCCGCTCTGGGGGCCTTCGCGGTCCTGGTCATCGTCGCCGTCGTGGCGCTCCGCCAGCCGGAGAAGGGGGAGCGCGCCAGCGACCGCGCCCGGCCGATCCCGGCGCTGGACGCCGCCCAGATCACCAGCATCGACGTAACCAAGGGCGGGACCACCACCAGCATCAAGCGCGACGGCGCCAACTTCCGGGTGACCGCGCCCGTCAACTACCCGGCCGATCCGACGTTCGGCAGGACGGCGTTCGAAAGCCTGGGGAAGATGGACGTGAGCGACCTCGTCAGCGAGCAGCCCGAGAAGCAGGCCGAGTTCGAGGTCGACGACAAGACCGGCGTGCGCGTGGTCGCCAAGCACGACGGCACCGTGCTGGCCGACATCATCATCGGCAAGGCCGTGGGCGCCGGCACGATGGTGCGGCAGCCCGGCAAGAACGACATCTGGGAGGCCAGCGGCGTCACCAAGTACATGTTCGACAAGACGACCACCGACTGGCGCGACAAGAGCATCACCACGTTCCCGGCCGCCGAGGCCGAGAAGCTGGACGTCGCCAGCAAGGACGGCCAGAAGATCTCGCTCAAGAAGACCGGGACCAAGCAGGGGAACGACGACAAGTGGGACGTCACCCAGTCGTCGGTGAAGATCGACAACCTGGACAACAGCGTCCCCAACGGCGTGATCTCCGCGCTGGCGTCGTGGAAAGCCAACGACTTCGCCGACGACGCCAAGCCGGCCGACACCGGGCTGGACGCGCCGGCGCTGACCGTCTCCGTCGGCCTGAAGGACGGCAAGACCGTGACCGCCCTGGTCGGCAACAAGAAGGGGACCGACGACTGGTACGTGAAGAAGGCCGACGCGCCGCAGGTCTTCCTGGTCAAGAAGTTCAACCTGGAGCGGATCAACAAGCGGCCGATCGACTTCCGCGACAAGACGCTGTGCGACCTGGCCGCCGCCGACCTGACCGAGATCAGCGTCAGCAACGCCGACAAGTCCTATACGCTGGTCAAGAACGGGAACGACTGGAAGGCGACCAAGCCGCCCAAGCTGGAGGTCGACAGCAGCAAGGTCGTCCCGATCGCGGGGGCGTTCAAGGACTGGAAGGCGACCAGCTTCGCCGAGGACCAGTCGCTGAAGAACAACGGCCTCGGCAAGCCGCGCGTCATCTCGGTGAAGACCAAGAGCAAGACCAGCGCGCCGGCCTGCCAGATCCGGGTCGGCGACGAGACCGCCGACAAGGTCAGCTACTTCGCCGCCAGCGCCAAGGCGGCGGACGTCTACCTGGTCCCCAAGTGGTCGGTCGACCGCATCCTGGTCAAGCCCGACGACCTGAAGAAGGGGGCCACCACGGCGGCCGCACCGCCAGCGCCCGGCGGGCCCGGCCGACGTCCGATGCCCGGCATGGCCGGGATGCCCTCCCCGCCGAAGCGCTGAGGCCTATCTACTGGGCCGCCCGGGCGTCCGGGCGGCCGCGGTGGCGAATGAGGCGCGCCTGGCGGCGCAGCTCGGCGGCGGTCTCGTCCCGCCCCGAGCGGTCCTCGAACGCCGCGTAGGC
>CAZTZM010000363.1:0-9778 GCA_964618005.1 uncultured Myxococcales bacterium | reverse complement strand
CGCAGCTCGGCCTCCAGACTTCGCCACTCGGTGATGTCGACGCACGACCCGATGTAGCCGACGAAGCTGCCGTCGGGCGCATAGCGCGGCGCCCCGCGGTCGAGGATCCAGCGGTAGGCGCCGTCCTTGCGGCGCAGCCGGTACTCCATCTCGAACCGCCGCCGCTCGTTGAACGCCGCGACGTAGGTGGCCAGGCACGCCTCGAGATCCTCGAAGTAGACGTTTTCGGCCCAGCCGACGCCCCACTCCTCCGCCATGGTCCGCCCCGTGAACTCCAGCCAGGTCTGGTTGAAGAACGTGCACAGTCCGTCGGTGCGCGACATCCAGAGCAGCACGGGCGAGGCGTCCGCCATGTTCCGGAAGCGGGCGTCCGTCTCGCCCAGCTCCTGGCGGATCCGCTCCTCCTCGGTGACGTCGCGGACCACCCCGCCGACGCCCACGATCTCCCCGCTGCCCAGCTGGATCGGGAAGTGGCGGGTCTGCCAGCGCGGCGGGTCCGCCCCGTCGCCGGCGGACCGCGCGTCGCCAGCCCCCGCCAGCGCGCGGCGGATGGCGGGCGCGGCGTCCACCTCACCCAGCCCGGCCAGGATGTCGACGATGCTGTGCCCGAGCGCCTGGGCCGCCGGCAGCCGGGAGAGACGCTCCATGGCGGCGTTCCAGTAGAGACAGCGCAGCTCGCGATCGCAGGCCCACACGCCGTCGCGGCTGGCGTCGGCCAGCTGCGCGAACGCGCTGGCCTGCCAGCCGGCGGGCAAGGTGCCGGCGTCAGCCATTCGCCCTCGCCTGACGCGCGGCCGCCGCGACCTCCGGTCGGACGCGCGCCGGCGCCGCCTCGGCGGCCGGCGGCTCCAGGCCCAGCAGCTCGGCTCCCGCGCGCGCGATCTCGGCGGCGGCCGGTGTCCAGGCCTCGGTCCAGCGCGCGATCGGATCGGCGTTCTCCGGCCGGTCGCGGAGCGCGAACGCGGTCAGCGCCTCCGTCCAGGCGCGGTGCCAGGCGCAGTCCTCGAACAGCGCGCGCAGGATCTGCGCATCGACGTGATCGCCGGCAGCCTCGGCGCGCTCGGCCAGCCGCTGCAGGAAGAGATCGTCCACCACCGGCTTGACGACGACGTTGAGCGCGATCAGCGCCTCGCCCCAGTCGTAGGTCACCAACAACCGCTCGATCGCGCGGCGCGCCGGCTGCCAGAGCGGGCCCGATTGCCACAGCGCCCGACCGGCCGGCCCGATCTCGGGACGCCGGCGCGCCAGCAGCGCCAGCCGGTAGGCCAGCCGCTGCACCCGGCGGATCTCGTCGCCACACTGGAACAGCAGCGCCACCGCGATCCGGCTTCCGGGCGCCAGGTGCCCGACCTGCGCGGCCAGCATCTGCAGCCCGTGGCAGAGGTAGCGGAGCGGCGAGAGGATGTCACCCAGCTCTTCGACCCAGGCCGCGGCCAGCTTGCCGTCGTGGTCGGAGGTCTCGATCGAGTCGAGCAGGCGGCCGGTGTAGCTCTCCCGATCGCGCTCGAGCGCCACGTACGTCGCGTAGGTGGTCGCGCGCGGATCGGCGAAGCCGTCCCAGCGATCGGAGGCCAGCGGTGACAGGCCCTGGTGGCGGGCCTGAAACTCGGCGCCGGGCGGCCGGACGGAGAGCCCGCCGCGCTCGACGTGATACAGGAGCCGCGTCGTGGCGATCTCGTAATCCGACGGCAGCCGGCGATCCGCCCCCAGGTGCCAGTAGGTCTTGCGCCGCGCGCTCATCGCCCGGTCTCCCAGACCGCGCGATCCTCGGACAGGCGCAGGCGCCCGCAGAACGACGTCATCACCCGCTCCAGATCCTGCGGGATGCGAAACGGCTCGCCCAGCAGCTCCGCGACCGCGCGCGCCTCGATCTCGCACCGGTGCGCCACGGCGATCCGGACGTACGAGCCGCGGGGCGAGATCCGGGCGCCGGCGTTCTGCCGGCGGACCACGGCCACCACCGCGTCGGCGATCCGCCCGGCCATCAGGACCGGACCGACCTCGTTCGCGGCAACGCGCAGCTCCGGCGGAATGCGCGGCTCAGGCGGCATCATCGACATCAACCAGGATCTCGCCGTCGGCGATTCGAACCTCGTAGCGGCGCAGGCACACCCCCGCCGGGTTGACGCCGGCCCCGGTGCAGGCGTCGTATTCCCAGGCGTGCGCCCGGCAAATCAGCCGCCCCTCGGCCAGCGTCCCCAGGCTGAGAGGCAGCGCGCGGTGGCGGCAGCGGTCCTCGAACGCGCTGACCTTCCCCTCGACGTTCACCAGCAGCACCGGCTGCCCCGCCACGCGCACACCGGTCATCTCGCCGATCCAGAGCTCCTCCGCCCGCAGCGCCGGTTTGAATGCCATCTCCGCGTCTACACCCAGACGAGATCGACGCGCTCGAGCGGCTCGAGCCCTTGCGTCCCCAGCGTCGCCGCCAGCTCGAGCGCGCGCGCCCCGGCGGTCAGGCGAAACGCCCCGCGCCTGCCGATCCGGACGCCCGCAGCGCGCAGCATGTCCTCGCCCAGCTCGGCCACCGTGGCCTCGGGCCGGCCCAGGACGACGATCCCCATGCTGTCGCCCTGCACGAACGCGTAGAGCGGGAGCTTGCTCACCGGCGCCCCCGATCGAGCCAGGGGTACTGGCCACCGCAGGCGTCCTTGCCCCAATCGTCGTAGCTGAGACCGAACGACTGCCGCACCAGCGCCAGCAGGTTGGCCGGCGCCTCGCCGTCGAGCACGCGGCGCACCACCCCCTTGTGGGCCGCGTAGCGCTCCGGCTCCTGATCGAAGATCCAGCGGCACGGCTCGGAGCAGAAGATCCGGCGGCGGTCGTCGTACGTCACCACGACCGCGCTGTTGCGGGCCGGCGTCCCGCCGCACAGCACCAGCTGGCACAGCTCGCAGAAGCCGACGATCGCCGTCCCGTGCACGGCCATGTCGTTGCCGGGATCGGCGGCCCGCCAGCGCTCGCTGATCTGCGTCCAGAGCGGCTCGATCGACGGCCAGGCGGCGGGGTACTTCGCCCGCAGCCAGTCGCGCTCGTCGGGGCCCGGCACCACCAGATCGAACCAGACCGACGCGCGGTACGTGTAGGCGCTGGCGTAGACCATGTGGTGGTAGTGCTCCAGCGACGCCAGGAACGTGTCCCAGTACCAGGGCCGCCGGAGGCCGTGGTCGTGCAGCGTGTGCAGGAACTGGTCGACGATCCACTCGTGCATGAACTCCTTGAACGACGGCCCGCGCTCCGCGAGCGGCGTCAGGTAGTCCATCGCGAACCCGGTCACGATCGCGAACAGCTGCCAGCTGCGCCAGAACCACTTGTCGATCAGCCGCTGCGCCCGGGCCGGATCGGCCTCCACCACGCGCGCCAGGACCGGCCCCCCGATCTGGGCGTGGCGAGCCTCATCGCTCTGGATGCTGCCCAGCAGGCTCTCGAACAGCCTGTCGCCCACGCCGTGCGCGACGGCGCCCAGCCCGATGAACTGCAGGTTCGTGAAGCCGGTCTCGAACACGAAGTGCGTGGCGATGGCGAACTCGATCGGGTCGGCGCCCAGCAACAGCTCGTCGAACAGGTGCCGCGCCGCCACCGCCACCCAGTTGTCGGTGTGGAAAAACCGGTGCGTCCAGTCGAACTGCGCGTCCCACGCGACCAGCGGGTGCATGAGCAGCAACGGGATCTGCGCGTGGCGCAGCTCGTCCAGCGCGCCGAAGGCGGCCGCCGTGCGCCAGGCGCCGTCGCGGCCGAACCGCGCGGCCCGCAGGTTGCCGATCACCGCCGCGAACTCCGCCAGCGGCAGGGTCGCCGCGTGCAGCTTCAGCGCGCTCAGCCAGCTACGGGGCAGCCGCTGGAAGTCCGAGACGCGCCCCAGCGCCTCGCGCACCGCCTCGACCGCCCCCTCCTTCTGCGCCTGGGTGGCGACATAGTCGGCGTAGGTGGTCTTGAACGGCTCGTCCCAGTCGCGCCAGGCGGAGCCCGGCAGCCAGGGCTGCCCGCTGACCTCGGGCGGGAACACCTCCTCTTCGCGCACGTAAGAGAAGTCCCAGTCCAGCTTGCGCGCGAGATCCAGCCAGGCTTCGCGCCGCATCAGTTTCGCTCGTGGTTCCGGCCTTCGATCAGCGCGGTGACGGCGGCCCGGAGATCGTCGATCGAGAACGGCTTGGCCAGGACGCGCTGCTGCGTGCGCTCCAGGAACTCGCGCGACTCGACGGTGAACGCGCCGCCGGTCATGAAGATCACGTTGCGGACCAGGTGCGGCCAGTCGGCCTTGAACCGCTCCAGCACGTCGCGCCCGCCCAGCTCGGGCATCAGGAGATCGCACAGCACGACGTCGAACGCGGCGTCGGCGGCCAGCAGCGTGAACGCCTCACGCGCGTGCGACACCACGGTCACGCGATGCTCGGACAGCGCGGCGGCGATGGTGCGGCCGATCGCCGCCACGTCGTCGATCACCAGCAGGCGCAACGCCGTCGAGCTCGGACGCGCGCCCAGCGGCGCCGACGGCACCGTCTCGATCGGCTGGGCCAGCGGAAGCAGGATCCGGAACAGGGCGCCCTGCCCGGCCTGGCTGTCGACCTCGATCCGGCCGCCGTGATCGGCCATGATCCGGTACGAGACCGACAGCCCCAGTCCCGTCCCCTCGCCGATCGGCTTGGTCGTGAAGAACGGGTCGAAGATGTGGGGCAGGATGTCCGGCGGGATCCCGGAGCCGGTGTCGCCGACCTCCACGACGACGTGAGCGTCCTGCACCCGCGTCGACAGCGTGATGACGTTCAGGTCCGCGCGCCCCTCGGGCAGCGACTGGGCGCCGTTGAGGATCAAGTTGAGCAGCACCTGGCCGATCGCGGAGCGGTCGCCGACGACGGGCGGCAGGTCGCCATAGCGTTTGCGCACCATCGCGCGGTGGCGCACGTGGTTCTGCGCCATGGCCAGCGACTCGTCGACCAGCGCGTTCATCGAGAACGACTCGCGCTTGACCTCCGCGCGGCGCGACAGCCGCTGCAGGTCCTTCACGACGTCGCGGATGCGATCGAGCCCGATCCGGCACTCGCGAAACATGACGGGGAGCGACTGCAGATCCTCAAGGTTGGCGTCGGCCCGGCCCGGCGCCCCCAGGAAGCGGGTCAGCTCGGCCAGCGCGATGTCCAGGTTCATCGACACGTAGGCGAGCGGGTTGTTGATCTCGTGGCCCACGCTGGCGGCCAGGCGCCCGAGCGCCGCAAACCGCTCCGCCTCCTCCAGCCTGCGGACCATCCGCTGCCGCTCCTCGTCGACGAGGATCTTCCGGATCGTCCCCAGCAGCGCGTCCGTGCTCAGCGGCTTGCGAAGGTAGGCCGCGGCGTCGATGGCGGCGGCCTTCGCGCTTCCGTCAGCCGAGATGGCCACGACGGGGATGTCGGCCAGGGCCGGATCATTCTTTTGCGCCGCCCGGAACTGCCAGCCGTCCATCACCGGCATTCTCAGATCCAGGATGATGAGGGCCGGCGTTTCGGTCGTTTGCAGGGCGTCGAGGGCGCGCTGGCCGTTCTCGGCGGTCAGCACGTCGTACCCCTCCGACTCGAGAACTCCCTGCACCGCATCGCGGATGCTTCGGTCGTCCTCGACCAGCAGGATCTGCTCCCGTCGGGTGCGGGCGCCGCGCTTCGCCATCACGCCGTCGCCCGAGGGGGGCAACGAATCGGGGCTGCGCAGTCCCAGCACATTCAACCCCGAAGGCGCGCCGACCAGCGGCGGCACGTTCGCCCTCCCTTTCTCCCCTTTAGCCAGCATCGAGATCGACTTTCGACGAAACAGGCCCCGAACATTGAACGTAGTTCGTCGATGCAAGTCAAGCTCTAACCCACATCGGTTGCGGGATCGTTTAGAACGATGAGGCCGGCGGCTCTTTGCTCATCCGTCGCAGAGGCGAACGAATGATCGTTGCGTGCACCCGCAGGTGCACACCCACGCACATGTAACTTTTTCCGCAAATTGCAACCAGCGGGCCATTGTGGCGCTGCGTTGAAGCGCCTGTTGTCGGATGCTCCGCTATCCTCTATCGGGAGGCGACATGACGGAGAGCGCGCAGAAGACGATCGGTTTCGTGGGCCTCGGGCGGATGGGGCGGCAGATGGCCGAACGCCTCGCCGCCCACGGCTTCGCCCTCCAGGTCTGGAACCGAACCCCCGGCCGCGCGACGGAGCTGGCGGGCGCGACCGTCGCCAGTTCGCCCCGCGACGCCGCCACCGGCGCCGCCGTCGTGATCAGCTCGCTCGCCAACGACGCCGCCGTCCGCGACGTCGTCCTCGGCGAGAGCGGCGTGCTCGGCGGACTCGCCCCCGACGGCGTCCATGTCAGCACGAGCACCATCTCCGTCCGGCTGGCGCGCGCGCTCGCCGACGCGCACGCCGACGCCCAACGCGCCTTCGTCGCCGCCCCCGTGCTCGGCCGCCCCGAGGCCGCCGGCCGCGGCGAGCTCTGGATCCTCACCGGCGGTGACGCCGAGGCCCGCCACCGCGCCAAACCCGCGCTCGACATCCTCGGCCAAGGCCAGATCCACCTCGGCGATCCCGCCCAGGCTTTGCTCGGAAAAATCCTCGCCAACTTCATGATCGCCGGAACCCTCGAGCTCCTCGGAGAAGCCACCACCCTCGCCGAAAAGGGCGGCATCGCCCCCGCCGATCTCGTCGCCATGCTGACCGGCACGATCTTCGGCTCGCCAATCGTCAAAGGCTACGGTCCCCGCCTCGCCGCCCGCGAGTTCCAACCCGCCGGCTTCACCGTCCCCCTCGGCCTCAAAGACGTCGAGCTCGCCCTCGAGGCCGGCCACGACCACCAGTCCCCCCTCCCCGTCGCCGCCATCACCCGCGACCATCTTTTGACCGCCCTCGCCCGCGGCCGCGCCGACTGGGACTGGTCCGCCCTCACCACCTCCATTCGCCAAGCCGCCGGCCTCGAAGGCTAGGTTCACTCAAGCGCCAGGACGCGGGGACGCCAGAACGACTCGAGCTTCCTGGCGTCTCTGGCCGTCCCGGCGCTTCGCCCTCCGGGTTCGGCTCCGCCCCGGTCACCCCCGCCCGAGAACGAACGCCACCGCCTCTTCAGGCGTCGCTGCCAGACAGTCAGGAGACTCGGCGCGGAGTCTTTCGCTGGTGACGTAGCCCCACCCCGCCGCGACAGCCCGAGCGCCTGCCGCGCGCGCCGTGCGCACGTCCGGAATCCCGTCGCCGATCACCGCCGTGCGGGCGGGGGTCGTTCCCAGGTGCGCCATGATCGAGCGGGCGGCGGTCGGATCGGGCTTGCGGGGGAAGCCGTCGCCGTCGCCGATGACCGTCGTGAAGCGTTCGGCGACGCACAGGCGGTCGAGCAGGTCGCGGGCCAGCGCGCCGATCTTGTTCGTGATCACCGTGAGAGCGACGCCCGCCTGCCGCGCCGCCTCGAGCGCCGGAACCACGCCCGGGTAGAGGCGCGAGTCGACGCAGACGTGCGCGGCGTAGTGATCGACGAAGCGGGGAACGAGTGCCTCGGCGTCCGCGGTGGCGCCGGCGCGCGCGAGCGCCCGCTCGATGAGGACGCGGCTGCCGTCGCCGACCAGGTCGCGGACGACCGCGAGCGGCGGTGGGGAGACACCGATGTCGGCCAGGGTCGCCGTCAGGGCGGCGGCGATATCGGGGATGGTGTCGGCGAGCGTTCCGTCGAGGTCGAAGATGATGAGGTCAGTCGGGGTCACGGGCGATCGAGTCTAGATCCACCGCCGGTCGCGCGCGGGGCGAACGCGCCAGCGCCTGGGCCGCCGTGGCGTGGAAACGCCCTTGCGGGTAGTCGCGCAGGTAGCGCTCGGCGAATGCCAGGGCCGCCGGGCTGTGCCGCGCATCGGCCGCCTCGATCGAGAGCGCGACCGCCTCCTCGGCCAGGGCGCCGCGCGGGTAGGCGCGCAGGTAGTCGGCCAGCAGCCGGCTGGCGCGCGCCGGTTCCCGGTCCTGCCGAAGCGCCTGGATGGCGGCGACGACCAGCGCGGGGCTCTCGGGTGCCCGCGCGAGCCGCGCCCGCGACGCACGACGGACGATCGCGGGAGGCGGCGCCTCCGCGGGCGGATCGGCGATGCGTGACCGGCCGGCCGGCCGGGGCAGCGGCTGGATGGCCGCCGCCGCCGTCACCGGAGCGGCCACCGCCCGCCGCTCGCCCTTCCAGCGGTGGACGCCGAAGGCCGCTCCGGCGCCACCCGCCATCAACAGGACCGCCGCCACCACGCCGAACCGAAGCGTGAACCGCCAGGTCGGGGCGTGGTTGATGCGGTCCCGGATCGAGACCAGAGACTGCCGCTTGCGCGTCTCGCCCACCGCCAGCGGCTCGCAGGCCGCGACCAGCGCGGTCAGCTGTGCCTCGGCGGCCGAGGCGGCGTCTCTTTGCTTCTTCAGCGGCTGCATCCCGATCCCTCCCTGGAACCCGCCCCCGTCGCCGTCGGCGCCGTGCGCGTCATCTCACGTCTGCGAACCTCTACCCTCACAGTGTCTAAAGGGACGGAACGCCGCAAACTGATCGCGCTCCCAGAAGATCGTCGTGCCGCGGCGCACCACGGCCCCGCCCGGGCCCCTCAGAGCGTGCCGTCGGGCGTCACACGCACCCGACTGACGGCGGCGTCGTCCATGTAGATGACGGACTCGGCCGGCGACAGCCCCTCTGTCTTGCTGCCGACGGTCCAGTAGACGTCGGGGCTCCCGCCGAACGGCCGTTGCAGATCGTAATTCACCTGACCGTCCATCCAGATGATCACCTCACCGGTGTCGTCGCTGGCGTTGCGGTAGAGGACCTCGATCTGAAACCAGCGCCCGATCGGAACCAGGATCGCGGGATCGGGCGTCGGAGATCGCAGGTAAGCCGCGCGGTGATCATAGACGCTCAGGATGAGATCGCCCGTCGGCAGGCTGCGCAGATCGATGTCCAGCTCCAGGCTCAGCACGCCGCTGTCGGCCGCCGTCGTCGGCACCTCGAACTGCATGATCGACCAGTCCGCGGTGGTCTGGTAGGTCCGCGGGAGATAGAACCAGGCGCTGTAGTACGCGCTGGTCGGGTAGGCGTCCTGGCGCCAGAGATGCGCGGCCTCGTACATCGAGACAGCGCCGTTGGTGATCTTCACGGCGTAGCGGCCGGTGTGGACGACGTCGCTCGAGATCGCCAGCGACGTGTCGGGCTGCTGGGCCTCGCTGCCGCCCTTGCCGGCCTCCGCCCACTCGCTGAGATCGCCCGTCTCGTGCCGCGCCGACCAGAGGAGCGCGTTTCCCAGGTTGATCTGCGGCGAACAGGCGGGCACCAAAACGACCAGTGCCAGAACGGCAAACTCTCGGCACCACGCGCGTGTCATGGCGCAACCGCCAATCCGACGGTGGCGCCCACCCACAAGGCGGGCGTCCGCCCCAGCATTCCCTCCGGCGTGAGGGTCAGGTCGTACGGCTTCGGAAACGCCGCGACGTGCAGGCCGACGATGGGCGCCAGCCGCGCCGCCGGCGCGCCGAAGCGAACGAGCAGCCCGGCCCGCGCGCCCAGATCGATGCGCGTCGCCGGCTGCGAGCCGGCGGTGCCGACGCCTGACAAGTGAAACACCGCGCCGGCCAGACCGAAGTCGGTCGCGAACGCGGCGGAGGCCAAGCTCAGGAACGTCACCCGGAAGCCGGCGTCGAACGGGACGCGGATCTCGTCGACGTCCAGGCCCCCGATCTGAAACGACGCGTGCGGCGCGACGCCCGCCGCGATGACCGCCGCCAGGCGCCGGCTGCCCAGCACCACCCGCACCTCGCCGCCGAGCAGCGTCGCC
>CAZTZM010000362.1:0-7389 GCA_964618005.1 uncultured Myxococcales bacterium | reverse complement strand
CAGCACCGCCAGCGCGGCTGTCCCGGCGGTGGCCACCACCCAGGAGATCCAGCGCGGGCGACGGCGTGGCGGCGGCGCCGCCGCGATGGAGATGCTCACCTCGTACGGCAGCGGCGTGTCGCCCGCCGCGCCGCCGGGGATGGCGGCCAGCGGCACGACGCCGGTCGGGATGTCGGCGGCCGAACGGACGGCCAGCAGCTCGGTCGCCAGCTTGCCGGTCGGGATCTGCTGCGAGGCCAGCTCGCCGCCGAACAGCTCGGTCAGAAGCTCGGGCAGCGTCCGCGTCTGGTAGCGCAAGGCCGCCAGGACCCCGTCCAGGTCCTCCGCCAGCGCCTGGCCGTTCGGGTAGCGCGCCGCCGGATCGCGCTCCAGCACCCGCGCCACGATCCGATCCAGCTCGGGCGGCACGTCGCGCCGCAGCGACGACGGCAGAGGCACCGGCTTTTCGACGACGTTTTTCAGCGTCTGGAAGTCGCTCTTGCCGCGAAACAGCTTCTGCCCCGCCAGCAGCTCCCACAGCACCACGCCCAGCGAGAACAGATCCGACCGGCCGTCGCTCGGCAGGTCCTTGATCCGCTCGGGCGCGACATAGGAGAGCTTCCCCTTGAACACCCCCTGACCAGCTTTTTCGACCTCCGGCTCGCCGACGGCCTTGGCGATCCCGAAGTCGAGCAGCTTCACGCCGCCGGCCCGCAGGCAGATGACGTTCGACGGGCTCACGTCGCGGTGAACGATGTTCAGCGGCGTCCCCGCCGGCCCCGTCAGCGCGTGCGCGTAGCCCAGGGCCTGCGCGACCTCGTGCGCGATGAACGTCGCCACGCCGACCGGACAAGGGCGCTCGCGCTCGCGCAGCCGGCGCAGCAGCGCGGAGACGTCGCGCCCGCGCACGTACTCCATCGCCAGGAAGTACGTGCCGCCGACGTTCCCGAAGTCGAACACCTGGACGATGTTCGGGTGATGCAGGAGCGCGTTGATGCGCGCCTCCTGAACGAACATGTCGACGAAGTACGGCGACTGCGCGCGTTCGGCCAGGATGCGCTTGACCACGAACGTGCGCTGGAACCCCTCGGCCCCCGGCATGACGGCGCGAAACACCTCCGCCATCCCGCCCACGCCGATGCGATCGAGCAGCACGTAGCGCCCGAAACGCTGAGGGTTGATGTCGAATCCGTCCATCGCCAACCCGAGGCCACGTTCATCGACGTTGGAACGCCCTTAATTGAGCCACGATTCGATGACGGGCACTTTTCCGTTGCGACCGTCGGTCAGCTTACGTTTCCGAGCGCCAACTAGCAGGCGCTCCTGCTCCGCCGACCGACCTTCCCCCACTGGCGAGCGTGCGCCGGCGCTCAGGGCGTCAAGCCCGTGGCGCGATCAGCGCCGGCCGCGCGGGACCAGATCGACGCGCGCGATGGCGGCCGACTGCGCCTGGACGGCGCGTTCGGTGTCGCACAGCAAGGCCTTCACCGCGGCGCCGTTCATGGCGTCGTCGACGTCGATGCGCGCGACGACCCACATCCGGCGCGGGCCCAGGAACGTCACCAGCAGCTCGGTCACGGCGGTGATGCCCGGCTGGCGGGCGATGAGGGCCTTCAGCTGCGCGCGCACCTTGGGCGAGGCCTCCTGCCCGACGAGAAAGTCGCGGTTCCGCCGCGCCAGATCGAGCGCCACGATCCCCAGACCGCCGCTGATGATCAACGCGGCGATGGCGTCCGGGATCGCCGAGCCCGTGACCTGGTGCCAGACGATTCCAATCAGCGCGATCACGTTCCCGGCCACCGCCACCGCGTCCTCGGCGAACACCGCGCGCCCGACCGGATCCGAGCTGAGGCCCAGGTGCTCCAGGAACTCCCGATCCAGGCTGTCGGCCTCGCGCTTGATCTGGCGGTAGGCCCGGATCAGCGACGCGCCGTCGAGCACGAAGGAGATCGCCAGGATCACGTAGGCCAGCAGGTGCGACTCGACCGGCGTCGGATGAAGCAGCTCGCGGACGCCCTGCCGCAGCGCCAGCAGCGATCCGGCGAAGAACACGCCCAGCGACGCCATCAGCGCCCAGAAGTAGGCCTCGCGCCCGTGTCCCATCGGGTGATCGACGTCGGCCGGTCGCCGGGCGCGGCGGTCGGCCACCAGCAGCAGCACCTGGTTCCCGGTGTCGGCGGCCGCGTGAAAGGCCTCGGCCTGCATGGCGCTGGAGCGGGTCCAGAACGCGGCGACGAGCTTGATCACGGCGATCGTCAGATTGGCCAGCAACGCCACGACGACGGTGCGAAAGGACCCGCCGTCGGGCTGCGGCAGCGGCGGCTGGTCGTCGGTCATGGCGAGGCCCCGAAATGTAAGCACACCGCGGGCGCGGTATACACCGGCCATGGATCTCGGGCTCGCGGGAAAAGTCGCCCTGGTCACCGGGGCGAGTCGCGGCATCGGCCGCGCGATCGCGCTGGCGCTGGCCGGCGAGGGCGCGCGCGTGGCCCTCTGCGCGCGCGGGGGCGAGGCGCTGGCGGCGGCTGCGCGCGAAGCCCAGGGTCGGGGCGGCGCGGAGGACGCCGCGCTGGGCGTGGTCGCCGACGTGACGACGGCGGCCGGCGTGGCGTCGTTGATCGAGGCGGCGACCCGCGCCTACGGCGGCATCGACATCGTGGTCAACAACGTCGGCGGCTCCGGCGCGCGCGACGTCGACGCCACCGACGAGGCCGACCTGCAGGCGGTGCTGGAGCGCAACCTGTTCCCGGCGCTGCGGGTGTCGCGCGCGGCGCTGCCACACCTGCGCGCCCGCGGCGGCGGCGCGATCGTCCTCATCGCCTCGATCTGGGGCCGCGAGGCGGGCGGCGGCCCCAGCTACAACGCTGCCAAGGCCGCCGAGATCAGCCTGGCCAAGGCGATGGCGCGCGATCTGGCCAAGGACGGCATCCGCGTCAACAGCGTGGCGCCCGGGTCGGTGCTGTTCCCGGGCGGCGGGTGGGAGCGGCGGCAGCAGGCCGATCCCGCCGGCATCGCCGCCTTCGTCGCGCGCGAGATCCCTTTCGGCCGGTTCGGCCGCCCGGACGAGATCGCCGACGCGGTCACGTTCCTCTGCTCCCCGCGCGCCGCCTGGGTGACCGGCGCCTGCCTGCCCGTCGACGGCGGCCAGTCCCGCGCATTTTAGGAACCTGGCCCCAAGACGATGTAAGGAGGCATGCGCACGCGCGTCGTGGGTGCGATGCTCCTCGCCCTCGCCTCACTGGCCTCCGCTCCGGCGGCCAGCGAGACCGACGCCGATCTGCTGACGAGCGATCAGCAGGCGTACGTCGCGCTGGCCATCCGGGACGACCTCCGGCGGCCGGCGAACAAGAAGAAGGTCGTGCGCGGCGGGGTCGCCTGCCTCTCCGCCAAGATCGACGAGGGGAAGACCACCAGCGACGGAGACACCATCCTGCGCACGCTCCGGATACCGGGTGCGTTGCTCGCGCACTTGAGCAGCGACGGCGCGCGGTACGTCGTCAGCGACGCCTGCGTCGTGCGAGAGAACGAAAAGATCCGCCTGGCGGGCGATGTCCCCACGCCTGCCACGCTGCTGGAGATCGAGATCTCCGACGCGACCCCCACCTTCGCCCGCATCGCCGTGGGGGTCTCGACCGCGGTCTGCGACGCCGACTGCAAGCTGACCGACACCTACGCCGCCAGCAAGACCAAGCGGGGTTGGTCGATCGTCCACGAAGGCCACATCGACGAGTGACGGCCGCCGTTCAGGCGAGCTTCAGGTCGACGACGATGTTGCCGCGGGTGGCGTTCGAGTAGGGGCAGACCTCGTGGGCGGCGCGCAGCAGCGCCTCCGCCTGCTCGCGCGGCAGCTCGGGCGCCGTGGCGGTCAGCTCCACCGCCAGCCCGAACCGCTCGCCCACCGGGCCGATCGAGACCCGCGCCGTGATGGTCACCGGGCCGGGCGTGATCTTCTGCTGGCGCGCCACGTGCGCGAAGGCGCTGCCGAAGCAGGCCGCGTAGCCGGCCGCGAACAGCTGCTCGGGGTTCGTCCCCGGTCCGCCGCCGCCGCCCATCGCCTTCGGGATCGCCACCCGCATGTCGAGCGTGCCGTCGTCGCTCTTGATCTGCCCCTCGCGTCCGCTGGTCGCGCTGGCGGTCGCGGTGTAGAGGCGTTTCTCCAGGATCAGGGGGTTGCTCATCCCGGTGGTCTAGCAGACCACGGGACCCATCACGGGATGATGATCGGCGGCACCGGGCTCGCGCGGCACCGACGGCAGGTAGGCGATTGTGGGGGAGGCGTGCGGCTATCGCCGGAAGAGCGCGCCGTAGCGCTCGGGCTGTCCCGTGGCCCACGGCCGGTAGCCGTTGATGAAGTCGACGCGCTCGCCGATCGGCGGATGGCTGGCGCGGAGGAACTTGTAGAGCCAGCCGGGGCGCGGGACGGCCAGGTTCTGCTGCTGCAGCAAAACGAACCCCGTCGCCGCGGCGTGGTTGTCGTGCGTCAGCTCGAGCCCGAACCGGTCGGCTTCGTGCTCGTGGTGGCGCGACAGCGCCAGCGTCGCCGGCGTGATGACGAACGCGAACAGCGACAGCAGCAGCATGAGCAGCGGCATCGAGGCGACATCGGAGAGCCGATCGAACCCGAACGTGCCGCCCCAGCGGGCCAGCGCCAGGTCGGCCGTCTTGTGCACGCCGAACAGGCCCAGCAGCGTCAGCGCCGACGAGATCAGGATGCTGATCCAGACGTGCCCCAGGACGTAGTGCCCCAGCTCGTGCCCGACCACGAACTTGATCTGCCGCGGGTTCAGGCGTTTGAGCAGCGTGTCCCACAAGACGATGCGCTTGGTCTGGCCGACGCCGGTGACGTAGGCGTTGACCTTCTCCGTGTCGACGCTCTTGTCGACCTCGAACACGCGCGCCCCCTCGACGCCGGCGCGCGCGGCGGTAGCCAGCACCGCCCCCTCCAGCGCCTTGTCCTTCATCGGCCCGAACTTGTTGAACAGCGGCGAGATGAACACCGGCGTGATCAGCAGGACCAGCGCGAAGAACGGCAGCGACAGCGCGCCGGTCCACAGCCACCAGCGCGTCGGGCTGCGCGCCAGCAGCAGGTACGGAACCCACAGCACCAGCGCCCCGATCAGGATGCCGAGCGCCAGCCCCTTCAGCTGGTCACCGATCCACTTGGTCAGTCTCTGGGTGGAGAGCCCGTAGGCGTGCTCGCGCACGAACTCCGTGTAGTACGCGACCGGGAGTTGAACCACGAACAGCAGCACCGACAGGATCGCGAAGTAGACGACCAGCGTCGGGTAGAAGCGGTCGTGGGCGACGCCGGCCGCGACCGTCCGGATCCGCGCCGACAGCCCGGTGAACAGCAGCAGCGCCGGCAGCACGAAACCCAGCACCTGCTCGAACGCCCAGATGGCGTTGCCGCTGCGGTAGTAGCGCAGCGCCCTCCGCGACGGCTCCGGAACCGCGACCGGCCCCTCGGCGTCGCCGGACGGCGCGCTGGCCGACGGCGGGGGCGCCCCACCCTCGCTGGCCCAGGCCGCGCGCGCCGGCGCCAGCCCGGACACGCCCGCGACGATTCCCAGCCCCAGCACCAGAGGTCTCATGCGCCCAATCTAACTTCGGAACCCGCGGATGGGCTCCCAACCTCCCAGCTCTGGCATTCCGGAGGTACGAAGAAGTTCGGGGGGCCTGGGCCCAGCTGGTCATCTTGATCGTCTACGACCCGGCGGCGACGTTCGAGATCTCGTTCCGCACGCCGCCTAGCGTTCGCTGTCGAGGTGGGCCATTTGGTCGGCGGTGTAGCGGGAGCCGGCCACGGCGCCGGCGGGGACGAGGGATTCGAGGGCGGCGGCGTCGGCGGGTGAGAGGGGCCTGTCCAGGGCGGCCAGGGCGTCGGTGAGCTGGGCGCGGGTCTTGGCGCCGATGAGGGGGACCAGGCGGGGCTGGCGGGCTAAAACCCAGGAGAGCGCGAGCTGGCCGACGGTGAGGTTGCGGTCGGCCGCAAAGCGGGCCACAGCCGCGACGACGGCGTCGTTCTGGCGTTGATTGTCGCCCGAGAAGCGCGGCAGAAAGGCGCGCATGTCGCCCTTTCCGGTGGGGCGACGGCCGCTCAGGAGGCCGCGCGAGAACACGCCGTAGAGCGTGGCGCTCACGCCCAGCTCGGCCAGCGCCGGGAAGATGCGCGCCTCGGGGCCGCGTGAGATCAGCGAGTACTCGATCTGCAGATCGACGATGGGGTGGACCTTGGCGGCGCGCGCGACGGTCTCGGCGCCCACCTCGGACAGACCGACGTGGCGGACGTAGCCGCCCTTGATCAGATCGGCGATCGCCCCGACGGTCTCTTCGATCGGGACCTTGGGATCGAGGCGCGCGGGGCGGTAGATGTCGATCACGTCGACGCCCAGGCGGCGGAGGCTGTAGGCGGCGAAGTTCTTCACCGCCGCCGGGCGGGTGTCGATCCCGATGAACGCCCCGTCGGGGGCGCGCAGAGCGCCGAACTTCACCGACACCACGGCCTTGTCGCGCCGGCCGGCCAGCGCGCGGCCCACCAGCAGCTCGTTGTGGCCCATGGCGTAGAAATCGCCCGTGTCGATCAGGTTGACGCCCGCGTCCAGCGCGGCCTGGATGGTGGCGACGCTCTCGGCGTCGTCGGTCGCGCCGTAGACGCCGGACATCCCCATGCAGCCGAGCCCGAGCGGGAATACTTCTGGTCCCGTCGCGCCGAGCTTCGTCGAAATCCTGGTCGTCATGTCGCCCCTCCGACGTGATCATACGCGGTGGCTGCTAAAGTGATGGTGTGCCCCCCGACCTGCGAATCCTTCCGCCCGGCGCCGGACGCGGCGCCCCCATCACCATCGACTTCGAGGGAGAGCCCGTCCCGGCGTGCGAGGGAGAGCCGGTCGCCGTGGCCCTGCACGCCGCGGGTGTCGCGACGCTGGCGCGATCCTCGAAGTACCACCGCCCGCGCGGCTTCTTCTGCCTGGACGGACATTGCGCCTCCTGCCTGCTGCGGATCGACGGGCGGCCCAACCAGCGTGCCTGCCTGGCCCCCGCGCGCGCCGACCTGGCGTGCGAGCGGCAGAACGCCTTCCCCAGCGTCGACGTGGACGTGCTGGCCGCGGCCGACTGGCTGTTCCCCGACGGGATGGATCACCACACGATGATGACCGGCAGCCGCGCCGGCAATGCCCTGTTCCTGAAGCTGGTGCGGGAGATGGGCGGTTCGGGGACGCTCCCGGACGCGCCGCCGGCGGTGCGGCTGGCGACGCAGGACGAGACGCTGGACGCCTGCGTGATCGGCGGCGGCCCCGCGGGGCTGGCCGCGGCGCGCGCGATCGCGGAGGCCGCCCCCGGCGCGCGCGTCGTGCTTTACCACGAGCAGCCGGCGCCCGGCGGTTCGCTGCTGGCCGAGCCGGGCGGTAC
>CAZTZM010000361.1:0-3469 GCA_964618005.1 uncultured Myxococcales bacterium | reverse complement strand
CGACGCCGGCGGCGCCGGGCAGCTCTACTCCGTGGTCGCGATGGGCAAGAGCGACCTGCTGATCCTGGTGCTCGGCCAGCGCGGCGGCGGCGCCTGGCACCCCGTCGGGCTGATCCGGCGGTAGCTCACCCGAAGACCTGCTGCGCCCGCGCGGCCAGGCCCCACGCGACCGACGTCAGCTCGTCGCCGCTCGCCAGCTTGGCGTCGCCGAATCGCGCGTTCAGGCGGCGGCGCACCGCCGGCACCAGCGACGAACCGCCGGTCGCGAACACCGTGTCGACGTCGCCCGCGCCGACGCCCGCGCGTTCGAGCACGTCGTTGATCACCGCGTCTATGCCGTCGAGCTCGGGCGCGATCCAGTCCTCGAACTCGGGCCGTTCGACCGGCAAGGCGAGCTCGAGATCCGCGCACGACAGCCGCGCGGCACCGGCGGCCGAGAGCGCCTGCTTGCTGCGCTCGACCGATTGGTGCAACGAGAGTCCCAGATCCTCCCTCACCACGCGCACGAGCCGGTCGATGCGCTCGGGGGCCAGCGCGCCCTGTTCCAGCCGATCGAGCAAGCGCAGCGTGTCGGCGTCCTTGAGAAACGACAGGTGGTGCCAGCGCCGCAGGCGCGCGAACAGCCAGGTCGGAACCGCGGTGACCGCGCCGAAAGCGTCGCGATAGCTGGTGTCGCGGCCCAGCGCCGGCGCCACCACGGCGTCGATGAGACGCGCGTCGAACGCGTCGCCGCCGACGGCCAGGCCGCCGGTGCCCAGGATCGCGCGCGGGTCGCCGGGCACGACCTGGGGGCCGACGCGCACCAGAGAGAAGTCGCTGGTGCCGCCGCCAAAGTCGGCGACCAGCACCAGCTCCTCGTGGTCCAGGCGCGTGGCGTACCGCAGGGCCGCCGCGATCGGCTCGAACTCGAACACCCCCTCGGTGAAGCCCGCGGCTGCCAGCGCCGCGCGCATCCGACCGACCGCGCGCGCGTCGTCGGCCTCGGTGCCTGCGCCCCAGTAGCGCACGGGCCGCCCCACCACGGCGCGGCGCGCGTCGGACACGCCGGCGGCCGCCCGCAGGCCGCGCAGGAACTGGGCGATCAGCGACTCGATCGTCCAGGTCTTGCCGCCGATCATCGTGCGCGTGAACGCCGCGCTGGCCAGGTGCGACTTGATCGACTGGACCAGGCGCCCCTCGCCCTCTGTCTCGGCGTACCGATCGATTGCGGGCGCGCCGGCGAAGACCGTGGCGTCGGGCTCGAAGAACAGCACCGTGCGCCAGGTCGTGGAGGCGCCGCCGCGGCCCGGCAGCTCGGCCAGCCGCACGCTCCCGTCGGCGGCCGCCAGCCCCAGCGACGTGTTGGACGTGCCGAAGTCGATGCCGATGAACGGGGCGCCGGGCGCGGTCATGAGCAGGCGTGGATCTACTGCAGCTCGACCTGCGCCACGTGGCGCAGGTTGAGGAAATTCACCAGGAAGTGCGCCAGCACGGGCCCGGTCAGGTCGCCGGTCCACAGGTAGATGCCGCCGAACAGGACACCGGCGCCGAACGAGCTGAGCGTCCAGGGCAGGTGGCGGGCCTTCGGCCCGATGTGGAGCAGCGCGAAGATCGCGCTCGAGGCCAGCAGACCGACCGCCGGCAGCAGCGCGCCGCGAAAGAACATCTCCTCGCCCACGGATGAGGCAGCCGCCAGCACGACGATCTCCGTGTCGCTCAGCGGGAACAACATGTGACGCATCTCACGATGGAGCGCCCGCGCCCAGTCGAACCGGTAGAGCGCCATCCGCGACGCGAACACCAGCAGCAGCCCGGCCGCCAGCCCGCACAGGATCCCGGCGAACGTCCGCCCAACCAGCGGTGTCTGCCCGTTGAGGTGCCAGACGTTGGGGTGGCCGCTCAGGTTGCGCCAGGCCACCGCGGCCGTTCCCAGCGCCAGGTAAACGACCATCACCAGAACCGGTCGAGACCAGCTAGACCCGCGGGATGACACGCTTTCCTTGCCCGTTCATGGCGCGAGTGGACGTCATATTACGGCATCCCGCGCCCAGGTTCTGTGAACTTCTGTGACGCACCACGCACGGAAGATACCCAAACAAAATCAGCCATATAGCTCGTCCAAGGGCGGGAATATTTTTCCCGGGTTTTGGCCAGGCCCGCCCGGTGTCGTCATGGTAAACGATGGTCCGATGGCCGTCGCGGCGCTTCGCCCCCGTCACCGTTCGTCCCGCGGCGCGGTCATTCTGCCGACCCGGGTCGTGCGCCAGGTTGGGCAGCAGCGGCTGCTGTCGACCCGCATCTGCGATCTCGAGCTGCGTCCGGAAGGGACGCTCGCCGAGTGTGTCGAGCAGGTGATCGGCGAGCTGCGCGCCAAGGGGATCACCTTCGTGCCGGCGTACTACCTGGGTGACGACGACTTCTGGACCGCCGATCGCGCGGTCAGCGTGAACGTCCCCTGGTACCTCGCCAACCCCGACCTCTGGGGCCTGGTGAACGATCACCTGTTCGAGTACACGCGCGAGGAAGTCTTGATGTACCTCCGCCATGAGGCGGGGCACGCGATCAATTACGCGTTCGAGCTGTGGCGGCGGCGCGACTGGACGCAGACGTTCGGCGACTTCCGCCGCCCGTACCGCGACGTCTACAACCCGAATCCGTGGAGCCGCGACTACGTCCGCTATCTCCACCGCGCGGGCATGTACCACTACGCACAGAAGCACCCGGACGAGGACTGGGCCGAGACGTTCGCGGTCTGGCTGCAGGGCGGGCCGTGGCGCCGGCGTTACCGCGACTGGCAGGTGGCGCTGGCCAAGCTCGAGTACGTCGATCGCGTGGTCGGCATCGAGCGTGCCTGCCGCGGCAACCCCAGCAACGTCCGCCTGGGCCTGCGCGTCCCCTACACCGAGATAAAGGAGACGGTCGCCGAGTACTTCGACATCGGCGAGACGCTGGACCAGGAGCTGCTCGAGTACCGCAAGGACATGCTGGAGATCTTCGATCGCCGGCCGCCACGCGCGATCGCCGCCCGAGGCGGCAGCTCGCGCACCGCCAACGCGCAGTCGGCGGCCCGCTTCATCCAGCAGCACCAGAACATCCTGGTCGACCGGATCAGCCGCTGGATCGGCGACTCCGACAAGCGCGTGATCCTGCGCCTGCTGCGCCAGCTGCAGGCGGTCTGCACCGCCGAGCACATGGTCATCCCCGACAGCCGCCGCACCGAGAAGCTGGTCGAGCTGACCGTCGTCGCCACCTGGCACGTCGTCGACGGCATCCACCGACTGTCGTAACGCTCCGCTCCGTCCAATCGTGTGATCGATTGGACGGAGACGCGACATGAGCCTATGTGCAGGCTCGGCGTCTTTCTTACGTCATGTTCTCCTTCGCGGTTCTTGTCGTCGGTTGCGGCGCCGCGACCAATTCAGGGACGGCGGCCACGGGCGGCACGATCGGCTCCACGGGTAGGACCGCCGCCGCCGGCGCGGGCGGCGGA
>CAZTZM010000360.1:0-21876 GCA_964618005.1 uncultured Myxococcales bacterium | reverse complement strand
GCGCGCGCGGCGCTGGGCCGCGTTCCGGCTTGGGCTTGGGCGCTGGCGTTCGCGCTGGCGCTCTGCTTGCCGCGCCTCGGGAGCTTCGGGTTCTGGGACCCGTCCGAGCTGCGGCTGGCCGAGCAGGCGCGCGACATGGCGCGCGCGGGCAACCTCTTCGACGCGACCGTGGCCGGGAAGTATCCGGCGCGGCCGCCCCTCGATCTGTCGCTGGCGGCGCTGGGCATCAAGCTGTTCGGCGCCAGCGAGCTGGGCGCGCGCCTGTTCTTCGCGCTGGCCGCCATCGCCGCGCTGATGGCGGTCTACTGGGCGGGCGCGGTGCTGCTGCGCCGCCGGGCCGGGCTGCTGGCGGCGCTGGTGCTCGGCACCAGCACGCTGTTCGTGCTGGAGGCGCGCCAGCTCACCTCCGACGCGCCGCTGATCGCGGCGCTGGCGTTGACCCTGGGCGCGCTGGGCCGGTTTGCCTGGCCACCCAACGGGCGGCGCCGCCTGCTGGATCTGGGGCTGGGCGTCGTCGGGCTGGCGATCGGCGGGCTGGCCGGCGGCGCGATGTCGGGCGTGGTGCTGCCGCTGCTCTCGCTGGTGGCGGCGCTGGTCATCGGCCACGGGTTGATCCCGCGGCCCGCCGAGTCGGTCGGCGACGGAACAGGGCCGCTGGCCGCGGCCGGGCTGGGGCCGGACATCACCGCCGATCGGACCTTCGGCGCCAGCACCTGGCGGCCGGGCGCCCGCGGCTTCTGGGCGTTCGCGCTCCTGGCGCTCGTGGCGCTGGTGCTGCTGGTCTGGGGGCTCTCGCACCTGGTGGCGGGCAAGTACTCCTGGCTGGTGGGCGGCGTCCCGCGCGCCGGCGCGCCGTCGCACACGTTCGAAGCGCTGGTGCGCGAGCTGGGCTTCGGCCTCTTCCCCTGGAGCGCGGTGGCGGTGTTCGCGCTGGCGCGTCCGCTGACCCGGCTGGATGACGACGACGCATCCGCCGCCGGGCGCACCAACCCGCGGCTGGCGTTCATCGAGCTCTACCTCTTGCTGTTCGCTGGGATGGGCTACGCCCTCTCGAGCTACCGCGACATCGCGCTGGGCGCGGCCCGCTATGAGGCGCTGGCCGCCATCGCGCTGGCGGTCGGCGCGTTCCTGGACGAGGCGCTGGAGGGGCAGCGGCCCGAGCCGGTGGCCGGCCTGCTGATGGCGATCGGCACGATGGTGGTCGCGCGCGACTTCTACCGCTCGCCGGAGGACCTGGCCTCCGTGCACCTGTTCGAGAAGGTCCGCTGGCCGCCAGCGCTGGCGGTGGGCGAGCTGATCCTGGCGATCGGCTTCCTGGCCGCGATCGGCGTCTACGCCGGGCTGGCGGTCCGCCCGCGCGCGCTGGGGCACGTCCCGGCGCCCGGGACGCCGCCGGGCGGCCCGCTCCGCCGGCGGATCGCGCGCGCCGTCACCGTGTTCGGCCGCTTCGGCCTGCAAGGCGCCCTGGCGTGCGCGCTGTTCTTCGCCTTCTTCGTGGCGCAGGTGATCGTGCCGGCGCTGTCGACGCACCTGTCGTTCAAGCCGGTGCTCGAGTCGTACGCCAGGTTCGCGCACCACGGCGAGCCGATCGGCCACTACCACGTCGAGGGGCACGGTTCGAGCTTCTATCGAGAAGAGAACCCCACCGACCTGCCCAGCCAGGACAAGGTGGTCGCCTTCGTGCGCCAGCCGAACCGGGTGTTCGTGCTGGCGGCCGCCACCGAGCTGGCGCCGCTGGACGCCGCCTTCAAGCAGGCCCACGTCGCCTACTACGTCGTCGACGCGTCGTCGTCGCGCTTCCTGCTGCTGACCAACCAGCTGGCGGCCGGCGAACGCGATCAGAACCCGCTGCTGAAGGACGTCTGGATGCCGCCGGCTGGCGCCGAGGCAACGGCCAAACCGGCGACAAATCCTCCGTGGACCTGGCGGGTCCCGGTCTCCGCCACGTTCGGCGACGCGATCGAGCTGGTGGGCGCGGATTTCCCGACCACGGCCCGGCGGCCAGGGAAAATTCCGCTGGACCTGATCTTTCGCGTAAAGACGCGGCCGCCGGGCGGCTACAAAATCTTCGTGCACTTCGACGGGCCGGCGGCGCCGCGCGTGATCGGCGATCACGACCCGGTGGGGCGGGCGCTGCCGACCGGCTACTGGCTGCCGGGCGAATACATCCGCGACCATTCGGAAACCGACGTGCCGCTGATGACAACCCCGGCGGGGACTTATGTTGTGTATATGGGCTTCTGGCCGGGCGGCGACGGGAAGCGCTTGAAGATCACGGAGGGCCCGAACGACGGCGCTGATCGCGTTCGACTCGGGACCCTGGAAATCAAGTAAACTCGACGGAGCAGGGATGACGCGGCGAGGGAAAGATCGGAGACGGCGAGAGGTCAATGTCTCCGCTGATCGGCGGAGCAGCGGCCCGGACCGGCGCGTCCACACGCGCGTGGCGGTCGACATCGAGGTCGACTACAAGAGCGCCGACAACTTCCTGTTCGCGTACATCACCGACATCAGCGCGATGGGGATCTTCATCCGCACGAACGCCCCCGAGGCGCCCGGCACGCTGCTGAACCTCAGCTTCGCGCCGGTGGGCGGCCCGCGCCTGGACCTGGAGGGGCGGGTCATGTGGGTGAACCCATTCCGCCCCGGCAGCTACGACAACATCAACCCCGGCATGGGCGTCCAGTTCGTCGACCTGACCGCCGAGCAGCGCGAGCAGATCGTGAACCTGGTGCGAACGTTCGCCTACCTGTCGGACGACGAAGAGCCCAAGGGCAACAGCTAGGCCGCCTATCGGGCGGCACGTCGTCGGGCATGGTTCGCTTCGCTCACCGTTGCCTTTAGGGCAACGCCCTCCTAGGCGGGCCCCGCGGCCCGGGGTTTCCCTCCCCCGGGCCTACGGCGCGGGAGAGGGTCCGATCCGCCGCTATTCCAGCGCTGCGAGCAGCTGCGAGAAGTACGGCGTCAGGCTGTTCCAGGGGTTGGGCAGGTTGTCGGTCTGCAGGTAGATGTACTGGACGTACTTCCGCGCGTTCTGGACGAACGTGGCGTCGAAGCTGGTGGCGTAGGGAATGACGCCGAAGTTCGCCTTGGAATAGCCCGAGTATGGCGACAACGCCGTCATCGCCGGAAGGCCGGCGCTCTCGTACACCAGCATCGTGTCCAGCGCGCCGACGTAAGCGGTGGGTACCGACGCGCCCGGGTTGCCGACCGTGTACGACAGCCCCTTGCTCTTGGCGTACTGCGAGATCGTCTTGTAGTAGGTGATCTCGCCGGTGTCGTGGGACTGCTCGTCGAAGAAGATCCCCTGCAGCGTCGGATAGAACGACTTCCAGGTGTCGATCTTGGCCTCGACCGACGACTCGCTGTTGCCGCCGTAGTTTGTTCCGACGTAGCCGATCACGACGATGTGCGCGGCCTGCAGGTCGGCGATGCCGGTCGTGTAGCTGGCGCTGCGCGCGCTGCCCGGGCCCGTGTTCGGGTTGACGATCGCCACCACGTGCACGGTTGGGTGCGCGCTGGCCGCGGCGATGATGGCGCTCCACGACCCGTCGGTGGGCGAGGTGTAGAGCGGGACGATCGTGCCGGCCGAGCTCGAGGTGACCGCCGGCGTGCCGCCGGTGCCCGTGACGGCGGCGCCGCCCGTGCCGGTGGTGCCACCCGTGCTGATCTTGCCGCCCGTGCCTGTTGTGACGGCCGGCGAACCCCCCATGCCCGTGGCGCCGCCGGTGCCGGTCGCGACCACGCGCAAGCCGCCCGTGCCTTTGACGCTGCCGGTGCCCGTCGCGACCGCTGGCGAGCCGCCGGTCCCCGCGGGGCCGATTGTGCCGCCGGTGCCCGGCGTGGAGCCGCCCAGGCCGGTCACCGCTGAACCACCTGTACCGCTCGGACCCCGGCCCGCGGCGCCACTCGCCGCCGCGCCGCCGGTTCCGCCGTCGGTGGTCGGCGGCAACTCCGTCGAACCAGCCGCGCCGGTGTTGTTGGTGAGGTCGCTGTCATCCGACTGAGCGCAGGACCAAGCGAAAGGGAGAGTGACAAAAAGGGCGGCCATCGCCGCTCTGCGAAGCTGCATCAGGTACCTCCAGCGTTAGCTACGAGCGCCCGCCGGGTTCGGATGTGTAGGTAAAAGAACGCCTTTTGGACAAACCATCGATCGAATCGAAATCGATCGGGATTCGTGCTGCTAGACTCACCGCCCTCGTGGGGCGCAAGGAACCGACATCGATCACGACACGGCGTGCCGCTGAGCCGCGCGCGGAAGAGCCGGACTTCATCGTCGTGCGCGGCGCGCGCGAGCACAACCTCGCCATTGACGAGCTGAAGATCCCGAAGCGGGCGCTGGTGGTGTTCACCGGCGTGTCGGGCTCGGGCAAGTCGTCGCTGGCGTTCGACACGCTCTACGCCGAAGGGCAGCGGCGGTATGTCGAGTCGCTCTCCTCTTATGCGCGGCAGTTCCTGGGGCAGATGGAGAAGCCGAAGTACGAGCAGCTCCGCGGCCTGTCGCCGACGATCGCCATCGAGCAGAAGTCGGCCTCGTCGAACCCGCGCTCGACCGTCGGCACGGTGACGGAGATCTACGACTATCTGCGCGTGCTGTACGCGCGCGCCGGCGAGCAACGCTGCCACCTGTGCGGTGGCGAGGTCTCGGCCCGCTCGGCCGCCGAGATCGTGGATGAGCTGCTCACGCTGCCGCCCAAGACGAAGGCCACCCTGATGGCCCGCAAGGCGGAGAACCGCAAGGGCGAGTTCCGCGAGGTGTTCGACGAGGCCCGCAAGGCCGGCTTCTCACGCGTGCGCATCAACGGGCTCATCCAGCGCCTGGAAGACGTGCAGGCGCTGGACAAGAAGAAGAAGCACACCATCGAGATCGTGATCGACCGCGTGAGTATCGACGCGGGCGACCGCGCGCGGCTGACCGACTCGGTCGAGACCGCCGTGAAGGTGGGCGCCGGCTCGGTGCTGGTCGCCGTCGAGGGCGAGTCGCGCGAGCGCGCCTACAGCGAGGCGCGCGCCTGCCCGAACTGCGGCGTCGGCCTGCCTGAGCTGTCGCCGCAGTCGTTCTCGTTCAACAGCCCGCTGGGCATGTGCGTCGACTGCAACGGGCTCGGCTCCAGCCTGGAGATCGACGCGGATCTGATCGTCCCCAACCCCAGCCTCTCGATCAGCGAAGGGGCGATCGAGCCCTGGGGCGATCGGGCCGGCAAGGAGAGCGGCTGGACCGCCAACGTGGCGGCCGCGGTGTCGCGCGAGTTCGGGATCCCGCTCGACAAGCCCTGGAAGAGCCTGACGCCGCGCCAGCGCGAGGTGATGCTGTACGGCGCCGGCGACAAGCGCGTGAAGGTGAGCTGGAACGGCAAGCACGGCGCCGGCTCCTGGGCGATGCGCTTCTCGGGGGTGGTCAACACGATCAAGAAGCGGATGCAGGAGTCGAGCTCGGAGGTGACGCGCCAGTGGTACGCGCGCTACTTCCGCGATCAGCTCTGCCGCGCCTGCAACGGGCAGCGCCTGCGCCCGGAGTCGCGCGCGGTGGTGCTGGCCGCCAAGAGCCTGGTCGAGGTCACCGCCATGACCGTGGCCGGCGCTTCGCAGCACTTCTCCAGCCTCGGCCTCAAGGGCGCGCGCGCGCAGATCGCCACCGAGATCTTGAAAGAGGTGAACGCGCGGCTGGGCTTCCTGCTGGACGTCGGGCTCGAGTACCTGACCCTCGATCGCGCGGCGGCCACGCTGTCGGGCGGCGAGGCGCAGCGGATCCGGCTGGCGTCGCAGCTGGGATCGGAGCTGTCGGGCGTGATGTACGTGCTCGACGAGCCGTCGATCGGCCTGCACCAGCGCGACAACCTGCGCCTGATCGCGACGCTGCGGCGGCTGCGCGACCTGGGCAACAGCGTCATCGTGGTCGAGCACGACGCCGAGACGATCGAGGCGGCCGACCACGTGGTCGACTTCGGCCCCGGCGCCGGCCGCCTGGGCGGGCGCGTGATCGCCGACGGCACGCCGGATGAGCTGAAGGCCAACCCGAATTCGCTGACCGGGAAGTTCCTGGGCGGCAGCGAGCGGATCGAGGTCCCGCGCGAGCGCCGCAAGCCGAGCGGGTTCATCCAGGTCAAAGGCGCGCGCGAGCACAACCTGAAGAACGTCGACGTGGCGTTCCCGCTGGGCGTGCTGGTGGCGGTCACCGGCGTCTCGGGCGCCGGCAAGTCGTCGCTGATCGGCGGCATCCTGCAGCCGGCGCTGCGGCGCAAGCTGCTGGGGGCCTACGACCAGGTCGGTCTGCACGCGGCGGTCACCGGGATCGAGCAGCTGGACAAGGTGATCGACATCGATCAGAAGCCGATCGGGCGCACGCCGCGCTCGAACCCGGCCACGTACACCAAGGCGTTCGACGCGATCCGCGACGTGTTCGCGCAAACGCCCGAGGCGCGCGCCTACGGCTACCAGCCGGGGCGGTTCTCGTTCAACGTCCGTGGCGGCCGCTGCGAGGCGTGCGAGGGGGACGGCGTGCGCCAGGTGGAGATGCACTTCCTGCCCGACGTTTACGTCACGTGCGAGGTCTGCAAGGGCAAGCGTTACAACGACGCCACGCTGCGGGTGAAGTGGAAGGATCGCAGCATCGCCGAGGTCCTGGAGACGTCGGTCACCGACGCGATGGGGCTGTTCGAGCACCACCGGCAGCTGAACGGGATCCTGCACACGCTGACGGACGTCGGCCTTGGCTACATTGCGCTGGGGCAGTCGGCGACCACGCTGTCGGGCGGCGAGGCGCAGCGGATCAAGCTGTCGCGCGAGCTGGCCAAGCGCGACACCGGGCGCACGTTCTACATCCTCGACGAGCCGACCACCGGCCTGCACTTCGAGGACGTGCGCAAGCTGCTGTCGGTGCTGGGGCGCCTGGTCGCCGCCGGCAACACCGTGCTGGTGATCGAGCACAACCTCGACGTCATCAAGACCGCCGACTACATCATCGACGTCGGGCCGGAGGGCGGCTCGCGCGGCGGTGAGATCGTGGCGGCCGGGACGCCGGAAGAGGTGGCGCGGGTGGCCGGGTCGTACACGGGGCAGTTCCTGGCGCCGCTCCTGGGCGTGCGGCGCAGCCGGGCCACGTCGGCGGCATAGCAGAAACGCACGCCGCGCTCCGCAAGGCTTGCCCTCTCCTGGCGCCTCCGGCGCCGGCCTCTCCCACTTTCGTGGGCGAGGCGAAGAGAAACACGGCGAGCCTGCGGCGGGGCGGCAGGACCTTCAGCACGTCAATTTTTTGCGGTGAGCCCCGGTAGGTGGCTCAATTGCCTGATGATGGAGCAACCAGAGGTCCCGACCATCACCGGCGCGCCGGCCATCGCCAGCGTTCCGATCATGTCGGCGCGTGCGCTCTCCGACGAGGCACGGGCGTCATTGAACGCCGTGCGCGAAGCGCAGGAGCTGGCCCGGGTGCGCGCCCGCCGACAGACGCGACAGACGCGGATCGGGACCGGGGTGCTTGTGGCCGCCGGCGTTCTGGCCGCCCTGATCATGCGGCCGCACGCGGCGCGCCGGCCGACCGCCGCCGCGCCGGTGCACCCGGCCGTGGCGCTCGCGCCGCCTGCGCCCCCGGTCGCCGTCGAGCCGGCGCCACCCCAAGTCGCGGCGCACGCCCCCGCGCCCGCCCCCGCCCCCGAGCCGGGGTGCGACGCGGCCCTGGTCCAGAAGACCCCCTGGCTGATCACGCCGGCCGCGTGCCAGCGGATGTTTGCTGCCGATCCCACCAACGCCCCGCTCGCGCTGGCGATCGCGCAGGCCGAGCACGCGCACGGTAACCTCGCCGAGGGCGCGACCTGGGCCAAGCGCGCGCTGGCCCTCGATCCGAACGCCGCCGAGGCCTACGTCCTGATTGCCCGCGCCGACGCGGCGGACGGACACTCCGAAGAGGCTCGCACGGCCTATCGACACTATCTGGCCCTGGCGCCCCGCGGCTGGCACCACGCCGAAGCCCGGCGCGGGTTGCACTGATCCATCCTGGGCGGCTTCTGCGAGCCGCTTATCTCGGTCGGGGAGAAGTTAAAAGTTGGAGAGATCGAGCGCCGACGACCAGACGTAGTCGTTGGCGCGGGCGATGTCGTGGCAAACGTTGCAAGTGGCGGGGTTTCCGCCATAAACCTCGTTGGCCGGCGGCCCGTCGCCCCGCCAGATGATCCGGACATAGGTGTCGTCGATGTTCTGCAGCTCGAACCACTCCCAGTCGACGGCGCCCGACGGGTTGAAGTCACCGCCCCGCTTCGCCATGGCGAACACTTGCCGGGTGGTGACGTCGCCGCCGTCGGTCTCCTTCACGATGAGGGTCCCCTCCGGAAAGCTGGTGCTTCCCGAAGGCGGCGCCTGCTTCCAGTACACCGTCAGGGTCCCGGTGTGGATGCCGCTGTCGACCGCCGCGTCCGCCGCGGCGCCGGCGTCAGATCCTGCGTCGCCGCGCGCGACGCCGTCTCCGGGCGGCGGAGGCAACGCGGGCGACGGAACCGCCAGGGCCGAGGGCCACAGCCGGAAGCCGGTGAAGTCCGGCGCGAACGCCACGAAGATCGTGCCGGCGTCCGAGGACTCGGGCGCCGCTACATTTCCGTGGCAGCCCGCGCTCGTCAGCAGCAGGCCGAACACCCCGAACCAGGCGGTTCGGGGCAGGCGCAACGAATGGCCGCCGCTCCGCACCCGCTACAACTTCGTGGTGGCGTCGAGGTAGGTGACCGCGCTGCTGGCGTCAGCGATGTCCAGCTCCGTCGGCACCGACGTGCTCGCCGTGGTGGGCAGCGCCAGCAGCTTCGTCAGGTCGATCCGCGCGACCCAGGCGTAGTCCTCGCTGACGAGAAACCCGACCGGATCGCCGCCCGTGATCGCCGTGGTGACGGCGATCCCGTGCGGATCGAGGACGTTCGACCAGGACCCGTCGTTGGGCAGCGCCGGCATGCTGGCGTGAACGTAGCTCGACATGGCCGCGGTCGACTTCGACAGATCCGCGGCGCCCATGTCGTCCCCGCCCTCCGACTCGAAGAAGGCGATGTGCGAGCTCGGTTCGATGGCGACGCCGGTCATCTCTTCCGCGCCACTGGTGTCGATCGTGATGTGGGGAGCGGTCACGGCGTGCTTGGTCTTGTCGAAGGTCGCCTGCGAGAGGTCGACGACGTACTGGATCAGCTCACCCTCGGACGGGACGACGATCTTCCCGGTCGTCGGATCGGCCGCCGCCGAATCGGGTTCGTCGCCGAGCGGCGCCGTCGGGTCGGCCGCTTGCGCGTCCTGGTAGGTATAGACCGTGTTGTTGTCGGCCAGGTCAATCACGTTCAGCCCGTTGTCCATCTCGTCACCGGCCTGATCGGTGTAGTTCGCGCAGAACGGGGGGGGCGCGCCGGTCGGATCCGTCGCGCCCGTGCAACCGTAGAACGGCGCCAGCAGGCGTTCGCTCACGGAGTCGAAGCCGAAGTTCTCCGACGGGGGGACCAGGATGTTGTCGACGACGGTCTGCGAACCCAGGTCGACCACAGCGAAACCGTCCCACACCGAGAGGTACGCCTTTCCCGCGGACGAGTCGACCGCCACGCCCGTAACGTAGCCGCCGCCGCCCGAGAAAGAGGACGTCCCGTAGGTGGCGGCCAGCGTGATCGACTTCGTGACCGTGTCGGTGGACGGGTCGATGAAGTAGACGCGGTTGTTGTCGGTCGAGACCCCGATGACGACCGACGAATCGCCGCCCGTGGCCGTCACGAGGTCCGTCGTCCCGAGATCGATCGTGGTGATGAGCGCGGGCGCGCCGGCCACGCCGTTCCCGACCAATCCCACGTCGACGACCGCGATGGTCGCGTTGCCCGTGGTCGAGCTGTACACCTGCTGCGGCAGGTACATCTTCTGATGGCCGCCGATCGACACGATGCCGAAGGCGCCGGTGCCGCCCGCCTCGGGCGGCGGCGTCCCCTTCGTCCCTTTTGCGCCGCTCGATCCGCAGCCGAGCGTCCCGAGAACGGCCATCACTGCCAGACAACTAACGCGCTTTCGCCTATCCATCCTGATCTCCATAGGGGTCATGAGGCCCCGGAGCATCGTACAGGTGACCTTGGTTACGGTCCAGCTGCGCGCGTGAAGCGGCTTACGATTCATGCCGTCTGAAACGACCGCTCAGTCGAGATCTTCCGGGGTCTCCGGCATTTCCGACACGAAGTGCCGGCCGATCTCGACCAGCGACGGTTCGGTCGCCGGCGGCACCACGATGAGCATCTCCTCTCCGGGACGCCGCAGGTCTTGCCCGCGTCCGCCGCGCGCGTCCCTCCGCAAGGCTTGCCCTCTCCCCGACCCTCTCCCACCTTCTGGTGGGAGAGGGAGCGAGCCTGACGCCCCCGGGTAATGCCTCGCGCTCGAGCCGGCCGTAAGCCGGGTTCTGTTCCGGCGTTGCCGCCGGTGGTGGTCATTCCTCTGGGCCGGCCGTTACCGGACGGCTCGTGCGACCAACTCGGGATCGAATCGACGCGGGCCACGCCGGCGTGACGCCCTTGCGGGCGCCGCGCGATCCCGGACCGGTCTTGCTCCAGGTGGGGTTTGCCGTGCCCCCCTCGTCACCGAGGGGGCGGTGCGCTCTTACCGCACCGTTTCACCCTTACCGGCGCCTTGCGACGCCGGTGGTCTGTTTTCTGTTGCACTGTCCTTCGAGTCACCCCGACTGGCCGTTAGCCAGCACCCTGCCCTGCGGAGCCCGGACTTTCCTCGACGGGCGCCCGAAGGGCCCGCCGCGACCACCTGTCCGGCTCGAGCGAGAAGCGACAGCGACTATATCAGCTGCCGGACTGGGGCGCTTCGGGGGCGGCGTCCTTGTCGTCCTTCATCAGATCCTCCCAGTAGATGATCCGATGGCAGGACGGACAGGTCTCGATCGTCTGGCCGCGCTGGATGATGATGAAGAGCTGCGGCGGGATGTTCATGTTGCACCCCTGGCAGGTCCCGTTGCGGACGCTGACGACGGCCAGGCCGCGCCGCATCCGGATGCTCGAGTAGCGCTTGAGCACGTCGGGCTTCACGCCGGCGGCCACCTTGTCGCGCTCGGCGCGCAGCTCCGCGATCTTGCCTTCGATCTCCGCCATGCGGGCCTTCGCGACCTCGCCGTCCTTAGCGATGGAGCCCTTCAGCGTCTCCACGTCGTCGGCGCGCGACGCCAGCAACTTCTTCTTCGCGTCGACCGCCCCGACCAGCTTGGCGATCTCACCCTCGCGCGCGGTCAGCCCCTCGCGGCGCTGCTCGATCTCGCGCTGCGCGGCCACGTACTCCTTCGAGTTCTTGGCCTGGGCGAGCTTGTGCTTCGCGCCGGCGACCTGGATCTCGTCGTCGGTGAGCATGCCCTTCTGCTCGCTGTAATAGCGCTCGGTCTCCGTGAGCGCCTGCCGCTCCGTGGACAGGAGCCCTTCCACCCGTGCCAGGTCGTTCTGGGTGGAGGCCACCTTCATGGGGATCGCCTTGAGTGAGCTCTCCAATTCCTGAATTCGAGCGTCGTGAGCCTGCAGCTCCTCGAGTCGCTTAAGCTGGTCGCGCAATTCCTTCCTCCATATCGGACGCGTGAATGTTGCCGGACACCAAGCCGTCGAGAGTGGGCCCACCTGGATTCGAACCAGGGACCAGGCGGTTATGAGCCGCCAGCTCTGACCGCTGAGCTATGGGCCCAGCCTTGTACGAAAACGGCGTGTACAAAGAAGGCAGTGAATCTACACTGCGGGTCCCGGCGTGTCGAGGCGCGGTCCGTCGGAAATTCAGCCGCGGCGCGGGTCGCGGCCGCGCGCGCGGCGTACGATGACGAGCAGCGCGCACGCCAGCGCCACCGCCCAGGCGGCGCCCGCGGCCGTTCGGTCGTCGGTGACGGCGCAGTGACAGCCGCCGCCCGAAGCAGGCGTCGTCCCGCCATCGGGGGTCGCCCCGGCGCAGACCTCCGGCGTCCAGATCCCCTGCATCTCCTCGAAACCGCAGGTGTCGGCACAGATTTGCTGCACGCAGGGGGCGATGCGCGACACCTGGTCGTAGCTCATCACCGCCGTCAGCGTCTGTCCCTCGTCGGTCGACGTCGCCAGCGCCCATCCGTCGCTGTAGTTCTTTCCGGACAGATAGAGGATCGGCTTCCCGGACTCGGTCCGCTCGGCCAGCCCCACGACGTGGGGCGGATCGGGGCTCAGCAGGTGGTTCGCGTCGAAGCTCCAGCTTCCGAACGTCATCCCGCCGTCGGTTGACCGGTAACCGGATCCGACCGTGGCGCCGCCGGGCTCATTGGTCGTCGCGCCGACCAGGACGGACCCGCTCGCCAGGCGCGCAAACGCCGTGACCGAACCATTGGGGAGCGTGATGGGCGTGACGAAGCTGACCCCGCCGTCCGGGGTAACAGCGACCACGTCGGCGGAGGTGGTCGAGGCGCGCAGGTAGACACGGTTGGCGTCGGCCGCATCGACCGCCAGGATCCGGACCAATGCGGCGCCGAGCGCCGCAACCAGGTCGATGGGCGCCGACCAGGTCTGGCCGTTATTCGACGAGCGGACCAGCACCGAGTCGTAGCCACCCGGGGTCGTCAGCGCGTAGGCAAGATAGATCACGCTCGGATCGCTGCGCGCGACCTCGATCCCCACCAGCGCGGAGCCGGCCGGCGCGGTGAAGAGAGGCGTGGCGCCGAACGTGACGCCCCCGTCCATTGATAGGTAGACGGCCGGGGTCCCGGCGGCGCCGCCGTCGCCGGCGGGCGCGGCCGCCGCCAGCACGCGCGCGGGGTTGGTGGGATCCGGGAAGAAGTCGGACACCGCCTGCCCCGCCAGCGCGCCCCCGGCGCTGGTCCAGTTGCAGGACTGGTCATCCGAGTAGGCGAGCCCTTCGATCGGCGACAGGGCGTAGAAGCGATCGCCCAGGCCGCCCGACGCCAGGGGCGGCGCGCCGATCGTGTAGATGTTGGCCATCGACGTGGTGGCGGCCTGCTCGCAGGTCCAGGTCCAGGTCGCGCCGCCGTCGCTGGAGAGAATGAGCCCGAACGTCGTCGCCAGGCCGATCTCCTGCGGCTTGTCCTGCGGCAACAAGATGGACAGTGATCCGGGAATGCCGCCGTCGGCCCGGGCCGCCCCCGCCCGCGCGCAAAGAACCGCCGCGGCCACCCCGAGCGCGACCGCCGCGCCACTTGGCGTCCGATGGGCGCGCTTTACTTGCGAGACGCGCATCGATTCATGCCATGATGCCCCGCCTCGATCCCCGACCGATGCTGAAAATCGAGTTCGAAACGTTCACGCTGGCGAATGGCCTCACCGTGATCCTTCACCAGGATCGATCGAGCCCGCTCGTTGGAGTGGACCTATGGTACCACGTGGGTTCGAAGGACGAGGTGCCCGGGCGCACAGGGTTCGCGCACCTGTTCGAGCACCTGATGTTCATGGGCTCGCGCCACGCCCCCTACCCGGCGTTCGACGCGATCATGGAGACCTGGGGCGGCCACAACAACGGCACCACCAGCAACGATCGCACGAACTACTACGAGATCGGCCCGCGCAACCTTCTGGAGACGTTCCTCTGGTTGGAGGCCGATCGCCTGGCGACCCTCCCGGACGTGATCACCGAGGAGGAGCTGGAAAAGCAGCGCAAGGTGGTCCTGAACGAGCGGCGGCAGTCGTACGAGAACCGCCCCTACGGCCGCGCCGAGCTGGCCATCCCGGAGTCGATGTATCCGGCCGACCACCCCTACCACTGGCCGACCATCGGCTCGCAGGCCGACGTGGAGGCGGCCACCGTCGACGACGTGCGGGCGTTCTTCGATCGCTTCTACCGGCCGTCGAACGCCAGCCTGGTGGTGGCGGGGGACTTCGATCCGGCGCAGGTGCGCGTGCTCATCGATCGTTACTTCGGCTGGCAGCCGCGGCGCGAACCGCCGGTGCGCCCGCCGGTGCCGCCCGCGGTCCAGCTGGCCGCCGACGTCCACCTGACCATGACCGACCGCGTGCAGCTGCCGCGCCTGCGGCTGGCCTGGCACACGCCGGCCCTGTTCGCGCCCGGCGACGCCGATCTCGATCTGGCGGCGCACGTGCTGGGCGGCGGCAAGTCGAGCCGGCTCTACCGCGCGCTGGTGTTCGAGAACCGGATCGCGCAGGACGTGTTCGCCTACCAGGGGTCGCAGATGCTGGGCAGCGTGTTCCACGTGGGCGCCACCGCCAAGCCGGACCACTCGATGGCGGAGATCAGCGCCGCGGTCGAGGCTGAGCTGGTGCGCTTCGCCGCCGAGGGGCCGACCGAAGCCGAGCTGGCCCGCGCCCGCAACACCCACCTGGCCGACTTCTACAAAGGGCTGGATCACCTGCAGACGCGCGCGGACCTCTTGAACCACTACCAGAACCTGCTCGGCACGCCGGACGGGGTGGGCCGCGACGAGGCCCGCTACGTCAACGCGACGGTCGCGTCGGTGCGCGACACGTTCGCGCGCGCCTTCGCCGGCAAGCGGCTGTCGCTGCAGACCCTGCCCGAGCCGGTGACCGCGTGATCGAGACGCCCGCCGCGATGGACACGGCCCCGGCCGTCGGTCCGCTCCCCAGCGTCATCCCCCCCGCGACCAACCGCTTCACGCTGTCGAACGGGTTGGAGGTGGTCACCGTCCGCCGCGAGGTGGCGCCCATCGTGTCGGCGGCGCTGATGATCCGCAGCGGCGCGGGCGCCGACTCGCCCGAGCGCTCGGGCCTGGCCTCGCTGACGTCGGAGATGCTCGACGAAGGGGCCGGCAGCCGCGACCCGCTGGCGCTGGCCGACGAGCTGGAGCGGCTGGGCGCCGACCTGTGGCTGGGGAGCGGCCGCGACGGCTCGCAGCTGTCCGTCCAGGCGCCGCACGACACGTTCTTCAACGCGCTGGAGATCGCCGGCGACATCCTGATCCGGCCCCACCTGGCCGAGGCGGACTGGGAGCGGGTGATCGCCGATCGCCGGACCTCGGTCGCGCAGCGCCAGGATCAACCGGAGAGCGTCGTCAGCGTCGTCTCCGATCGGATGCTGTTCGGCGAGGCGCACCCCTATGGCCGTCCGGTCGAGGGGTTCGCGAAGACGCTGGAGCGGCTGACCCTGGAAGATGTGCGCGCCTTCCACGCGGCCCACTGGCGTCCGAACCACGCGTTCCTGGTGGTGGCCGGCGCGTTCGACGCCGCCCAGCTCCGCGATCGGCTGGAGGCGGCGCTCGGCGGGTGGACCGGCTCGCCCGCGCCGGAGCCGCCGGTGCCGACGGAGTGGCCGTCACGGCCGCGGCTCTGCATCGTCGATCGCCCGGGCGCGCCCCAGAGCATCGTCCGCTTGCTGGCGCCGGGGACCGACCGCCTGTCGCCCGATCGCCCGGGGCTGGCGATGCTGAACGCCATCCTGGGCGGCAGCTTCACCAGCCGTCTGAACTTCAACCTGCGCGAGAAGCACGGCTACACCTACGGCGCCGCCTCCAGCTTCGCGTTCCTGCGCAGCCGGGGGAGCTTCGCCGCGCGGGCGGCGGTGTTCGCCGAGTCGACGGCGCCGGCCGTGCGCGAGATGCTGGGCGAGCTGCGCGGCCTGCACGAGCGGCCGATCACCGCCGAGGAGCACGCCAAGGCCCGCGCCACCCTGCTGATGCGGGTGGCCGAGGGGCTGGCCACCACGGGCGGGATCGCGTCGACGTTCGGCGAGATCGGCCTTTACGGGCTGCCCCTGGACGAGCCGCTGCGCTTCGTGGCCGCGCTGGAGCAGACCACCGCCGACCACCTGCGCGAGCTGGCCACCCGCTACGTCGATCCCGACGCGGCCAGCATCTTCATCGTCGGTGACCGCGCCGCGATCGAGCCGGGGCTGCGCGAGCTGGGGCTGCCCGCGCCCGTCCTGCGCAACGCCGAAGGCGAAGCGATCTAGCCCAGGGGCTGGCCCCGGCCGCCTTGCGGTTGGCAATCCGTCGTCGATTCCGCGCGTGCTTCATTGGTGGCACGGGTGCTGGACGGTTGAGCTGACCGTTACGGGCGGTCTGTCTCAGGACCTCAGATCTCGGGCACGTCGTCTGCCGAAGAAGATGTCATCGACGCCGGCGGACCGGGCGTCGGTCACGAAGAAGCCCGCGGGCAGGGCCGCCGGTGGCGCGATCTCCGTCCAGGTCGAGCTTGGCGGCGCCACCGCCGGGCAGTTGGGCGGCGGTGGGCTCACGGCGCGCCGCCGTCGACGGCCGGTGGCGACTCTGCAGCGGTCGTGGGCCTCGCGCCCGTGTTGCCTCCGGTCGAGCTGGCGCCAACACCGGCGTCGGCATCCGCCGCGACGGGCGCCGCTTCGAAACGCGCGCCGCACGCGGCGGCCGACAAGCGCACCCCACTCAACACCATCACCGGCCGCACGCGCATCTCTGTAGTCCCTCTACCCAGCTCTCGAGGAATCTGGCGGCGGCGTGAGCGACGTCAATCCAAGGCGAGCACGCATCGCGTGTGCGCGGGTCGGGAAAAGTCGGACGCGCGCGAGATCCGTCAGCGCAGATACAGAAGAGAACGGCGCTGCTTGTCAGCAAGAATAAAAAGCGATCTTTCTCCAATTTCTAAGAATAAGTTCTTTGAACACGCTCATCGATCCGTTAACAATGGCTTCCCGCGCTGTTGAAAATCCCCCACAAGGGTCAACAAGCGAATTGCGACAGTTTCATAAATCGCAAAGTTTTAATTAGCCGCCCGCGCTGTGGCTGTCGGTGTTGCGGAGTCGCTGACCGACGGTGATGTAGGAACAGCTCGAGCATTGGCTTAAGTCTGTCGGCGATCACCGGCGCTGCACCGTTCTGTGAACGGCTGCGCGGATCGCTGCGGGCAGGGCGTGTGGTCGGGGCAGTTCAAAACGACCGGATCTCGCAGGAGATCGCCCGCCGAGCGGCGACGGTGTCGTGTACCCACGCACACCGGAAGGCTCGGCATTGCCTGGTGGGCATCGTCCCACCTGAAACACGGAAAGGAAGGGCCAATGAAGCGAATGGGTATCCTCGCCTTGTCGATCGCGATGACGGCGAGTTGCGCTGAAGCGCCATCTTCGGACATGACCCAGGAGGAGCTGCGCCTCGGGGTGAGCGCGCCGACGTTCTCACCCGCCGCGGGTGCCGTGTCCGACGGGACCACGGTGAGTGCGACCAGTACGACGTCGAGCTCGACGACCCGTTGCACCACCGACGGATCGACGCCGACGACTTCATCCCCGGTGTGCACGAACATCGTCGTGCACCCGGCGATCACCGTGAAGGCGCGCGCCTTCGCCAGCTGGCGCGAGTCCAGCGTGGTCTCCGCGAGCTACACGCTGCAGAGCTCAACCACGACCACGCCGCCCACCACCACGACCACTCCGCCCACCACCACGACCACTCCACCCACCACCACGACCACCCCACCCACCACGACCACCCCGTCGGCGACGATTCAATTGATCGGCAACAAGGTCTACGACACGGGCGGGCAGCCGATCGTCGCCCGCGGCCCCGAGATGACCGTCGACGGGTCAGGACGGACCGCCGACGTCGACGCGGCCGCGGCCACCGGCGCGAACGCGATGCGGATGCTGCTGACGCTCAACTCGAAGAACGGGACCACGCCGCAGTCGTTCGACGCCGTGCTGGCCGAGGCGGTCGCGAAGCACATGCTGGTGTGGGTGTCGCTCTATGCCTGGGACTCGGGTGACAACTACCTGATCGGCTCCGGCCTGGGTGGCGGGAACTTCTACTCACTGGCGGCGCCGAGCGGCACGGGGACCTGCTCTTCGTCGACCCCGGGGCCCTGCTACCTTTCGATGTGGAGCCGCCAGTGGCTGAAGGACCTGATGAACAAGTACCGCGCCAACGTCATCATCGACGCCGCCCAGGAGTACATCGGCACCGCCGATCCCAGCACGGAGGCCGGGCGCGCCGAATGGGCGGCTGCCGCCGAGGTGAACGTGAAGTTCTTCCGCGGGCAGGGCTACACCAACCCGCTGGAGGTCATGTCGAACTTCCAGGGGCGCGATCTCTACGCGATCGTGGAGTACGGCGCGGCGATTCGCGCCGTCGACACGGTGAGCGTGAGCGGCAACCCACAGACCATGTTCGGCTGGCAGGCCTACTGGGGAACCACCGACAACTGGTACCCGACCTGGCAGGGCGGCCTGCTGGCGGGCAGCGGCAAGACCGTCACGGGCGCCCAGGCGATCCACGCCTACGCCGCCACCCAGCCCTTCCCGATCGAGATCGGCATCGACAACTACGCCGCTGATACCAATCTGACCTACCAGGCCGAGATCGATCAAGCGGCGGTGGATGCGCAGAGCTGGCTGTGGTGGTCGTGGCAGAACGGGTCCGACAACGTCGACTGCCCGGTCTCAGGCGCGACCTGCCAGCAGTACGTGATGCACGCCGCGAACGGCTTCCCCAGCGGCAAGCCGCTGAGCAAGTAGTCGCGGCACAGAGCGCCGCGCGCCGCTGTCTCTAACCCGAGGCGGCGGCGCGCAGCGTTTCGCGCAGCTTGTGGCGGGCGCGCATCAGACGCGTGCCCACCGTGGAGCGCGGGATGGTCAGCTTGTGGGCGATGTCGTCGTAGCTGCAGTTGTCGAGCAGGCGCAGCTCGTACACCTCGCGGAACGGGCGTTCCAGCTCCGCCAGCGCCGCGCTGATCTGCTCCTCCGTGATCGTCTCCCAGGCCTCGGGCATCTCCGGCTCCGGGCTGGCCACGTCATGATCGTCGAGGCACAGGGCCCGCGGCTCGCGCGCCTGCCGGCGGCAGCGGTCGAGGAACAGGTTGTACATGATCGTCATCAACCAGTGCCGGAGGTTGGTGCCGTCCTGGAAGGTCCCCTTGCCGCGGAGCGCCCGCTCATAGGTGTCCTGCACCAGGTCCATCGCGTCGGAGCGGTTCCGGAGCAGCCGCATCGCCCGCGCGTAAAGCACCGATTCATACCGAGAAACCGATTCGTCCTGCATACCCCCTTAGTGAGCAATGGCTGTGCCGCGCGTAAGTTGCTGAAATTACGAGAGATGGCCGCCCGGCGGCCGCGCGAGTTGCGCAGAGTTGCACAAGTTGTGCAAGTGAAGCTTGCTCAGGAAGGGCCAGGGTCGACATACTGCCGTCAAGGACGATGCGAGGACGGACCACCATCGTCGCGACGCAGACCGAGGACGACGCCACGGGCGCCTTCCTGTTGGTGGTCGGACGTGACTCCTACGCGACGTATGACCTGCCGGCCTCGGGAACGTTGACCATCGGGCGCGGCGAGAGCAACACCGTGCGGATCGACGATCCGCTGGCCTCGCGCGCGCATGCCTGCCTGCACGTCGACGACGCCATGTTCCTCGAGGACCTGGGGAGCGTGAACGGCACGCGTATCAAGGACCAGCCGATCAACCGCGCCGAGCGCGTCCAGATCCGCATCGGCGACACGGTGCAGATCGGTTCGTCGGTGCTGATCGTCCAGCGCCGCACCGCGCCCGTGGAAGAGGGCGGACCCGAGACGTTGCGCGACACGGCCTTGCCGGCCGACGCCGCGCTGGTGGTCCGCAGCGAGGCGATGCAGCGGGTCCACGCGCTGGCCGAGCGGGCGGCCACCGGGACGATCAACGTCCTCATCACCGGCGAAACCGGCGTGGGGAAGGAGCTGCTGGCCGAGATCGTGCACCGCGCCTCGCGCCGGCGTGAAGGCCCGTACGTCTGCCTCAACTGCGCGGCGCTGTCAGAGACGCTGCTGGAGAGCGAGCTGTTCGGCCACGAGCGCGGCGCCTTCACGGGCGCCGTCGCCGCCAAGCCGGGCCTGCTGGAGACGGCGGCTGGCGGAACGCTGTTCCTGGACGAGGTCGGCGAGCTGCCGCTGGCCACGCAGGCCAAGCTGCTGCGCGTGCTGGAGACGCGCGAGGTGACGCGCCTGGGGAGCGTGAAGCCCCGGCGCATCGACGTCCGCTTCATCGCGGCCACCAACCGTGACCTGGAGGCCGAGGTCGCGCGCGGCGCGTTCCGACAGGATCTGTACTTCCGGCTGAACGGCTTCTCGCTGGCCATCCCGCCGCTGCGCGAGCGCGTGGACGAGATCCGCCACCTGGCCGAGACCTTCGCGCGCCAGATCTGCCGCGACCTCGGCCGGGCGCCGCCCGTCATCCCGCCGCCCATCCTGGCGCTGCTGGAGGCCTACGCCTGGCCGGGGAACATCCGCGAGCTGAAGAACGTCGTGGAACGGGCGGTGTTGCTCAGCGCGGGTCCCACGATCGGGCGCGAGCACCTGCCGATGGACAAGCTGCTGCCGTCGGTCGTCATCGGCGCGACGCCGCCGCCGCGCATCGACACCCAGAAGGTGTCACCGCCCAGCGAGCGCGACCGCATCATCATGGCGCTGAACAACTGCGCCGGGAACCAGAGCCGCGCGGCCAAGCTGCTGGGCATGCCCCGCCGCACCTTCGTCAACAAGCTCGACGCCTACCAGATCCCCCGCCCCAAGAAACCGATCTAGAGCTTGATCCGCAGCGCGACGCCCAGGTCGACGATCGGGTAGTCGAGGAGCGCGGCCGGGTTGGCGAGCTGGGAGACGAAGGACTGGTACTCGACCTGCTGCTGGGTGTTCAGCGTGTTGACGAAGCTGGGCGGGATCTCGAACCGGAACTCGCCGCCGAGATTGCCGTAATGAACGCCGACGAACGCCTCGACCGAGAGGTGCGTGAGCACCGTGACCGAGTAGTCGAGCCGCGTGATGAATGATCGGTCAGAGAGGTTCCCCAGCGTTGACAGCGTGAAGGTGGTGTAGTTCCACGAGTAGGGCGCCGGCAGCGTCAGGTACACGGCCCCGTAGTGCCGGCCCAGGTAGAAGAAGGGGAAGGCGTCCAGGTTGCCGGATAGAAAAGCGCTGGCCAGCAAGGCCGGGTAGGACGACGCGTCGGTGTAGCCCGGGTGGTTGTAGAAGTACTCCGCGCCGATCGTCCACATGTCGTTGTCGTTGTACTTGCGCGAGTAGTTGATCCCGCCCACCGCCTGCGTCTCGTAGCCGGTGAAGCCGGCGAACGTGTTGTCGGCCGGGAAGTAGTGCAGGAAGTCGTCGCCCGGGCGCACCGCCACGTCGGCGTAGACGTCGAAGTCGTAGATCCCGGTCGACATGTCGAAGCCGTAGCGCGGCCGTCCGCCCTTGTGCAGATAGGTGTCGGCCCCCAGCTCGACGCCGGCCACCACCACCTCGGCGCGGAAGGCGCCCGCCACCTGGCTGATCGTCGGCGTCGGTGAGTTCGGATCCTCGGCCACCGCGAAGCCGTAGAAGTTCCACCCCTTCTCTTCCCAGGGGACGTTGAGCTTCAGCATCGTCGTGCCCGGGCGGGCGTCGAAGACGTCCAGCGGGTTGCGCTTCTCCTGGTGCAGGTAGTCGGTCGGCTGCCAGAAGCGCCCCGTCCCCCAGCGCACGTGCTGCTTGCCGGCGGTGATGAAGACCTTCTCGAGAACATCGAACCGGATCCACATCTGATCGAGCAACGTGGCGGGACCGCGCGTGTTGCTGAACGAGGAGAACCCGGTGGGGCTGGTCGCCGAGGCGAGCGCGCCGTTCGAGCCGGTGAGGTTCATCGACGAGGTCGCGGTGACCGGCGGCAACGCCGGGTCGTAGCTCATGCGGCCCAGGATGAAGGCGCGCACGCGCGGGTTCGGGCGCGCGTCCAGGTAGACGTCCAGCAGGCTGGGCGCGTCGAACGACCATTCGCCGGGCGTCTGATGGCCCGAGGCGGTCGACTGCGCGCGCAGATAGAGCTGCCCGCCGATCTGCAGCGGGTTCTCGGGCGCGATGTAGTCGGAGAGGAACTTGGCTTCGCCGCCGTTCCCCAGCAATTCTTGATCGCGGGCCGTCCCGCCGCTGGCGGAGCCGGTCACGGCGGCCGCGGCGGCGGGCGGCGCGCCGACGGCGGCGGGCGGCGGCGGGGCC
>CAZTZM010000359.1:0-8136 GCA_964618005.1 uncultured Myxococcales bacterium | reverse complement strand
GAGCGCGACCAAGCGGCGGTTAGCCTCGTTTCGGGCGTGGCGTCCGCGCCGCGCGGTAGCCGCACGCGACGGCCGCTAGAAATGCTCTGGCGGGCGCCTGCCCACATTTCGTGCGGGCTCGAAGGGCGCGGCCCGAGTCATTGCCGACGGCCGCACGATGGCGCTCGCCGGACGCGCGGATACGGCGGGCTGGCGCCCCCAGCCGAGCAAGCGCCCTCGACCTCGATCAGATCAACGTGAAGTGGCCCTAGAACTTCGACGTGACGGCCATGAAGGTCATCTTGTCGTTCGTCTCGCGCAGGCGCGACGACAGCGTCCGGACGAACGACCACAGGAGGTCGTAGGCCAGGTCGCGGTCGACGAACAGCAGATCCTCCATGTCCTCCTTGCGGATGACGAACAGGCGGCAGGATTCATGGGCGCGGGCGTCGGCGCTGCGCGGGAAGTCGTCGATGAGGGCCATCTCGCCGAAGTGCGTGCCGGCGCGCAGGATGGCCAGCGCCTCCTCGCCCATGCCGGGGACCTGGCGCCCGATGCGGACGGCGCCCGACAAGATCAGGTACATCTTGTCGCCCTGGGCGCCCTCCTTGAAGATCACGGCGCCGACGTCGTAGTCCTCCTCGATGCCCAGCGCGGCGATCCGCCGCAGGTAGCCCGGCTGCAGCGCCGAGAACAGGCTGATCTTGGAGAGCAGCTCGACCGCCCTCTCGGGCGGGACGGCCGAGCGCGCCGGCGTGGCGGTCGGTTCGGCGGGCGCCACCGCGGCGGCGGCGCTCACGCCCGAGGCTTCGGTCAGCTCGAAGTCCGGCTCCGCGTCCGCCCCGGGATCGCTGCTCATCCCGGGCGATTATGCCAGGAAATCGTCAGCGCCAGCCGGGGAACGGAAGGCGATGCAGGAATCCGGCGCGGTCGATGACGCCGTCGGTCCAGACCGGGCTGTAATAGAGCGAGACCAGCGCGATCACCCCGCACACCACCAGCCCCACCATCGGCCGCCGCCGCTCCAGGCGCGCCAGCACGGCCGCCACCAACCCCAGCGCCAGGGCGTACGCCCCGAAGTAGTGCCAGATGTACGACTCGCGCTTGGTCAGGATGAACGGCAGCGTCAGCGCCACCATCCCGCCCAGCACGAAGCCGGTCGCGCGCATCTCGTCGGGCAACCGCGCGTGCGCGCGACGGGCCTGGACGATGGCCTTCCCCAGCTCGAACAGCATCCAGAAGCAGACCGCCGTCGTCGTGTACCAGAGCAGCGGATTCCCCAGCGTCGTGGTGACCCGCAGCCGGTCCGGCCGGATCTCCGCGTACCGCAGGATGATCGGGTGGATCAGGAACGGCCACGTGTACCACTTGGACGCGGCGCCGTTGTCCCACTCGGTGAACCCGGCGTGGTGCTTCAGCAGGTCCAGGTTGGTCCGCAGCATCCCCGACAGGCTGATCGGCATGCGCGTGATGGCCAGTCCGAGGGCAAAGATCGCGAAGTAGACCAGCGCGGCGAGCGCCAGCATCCAGAGCGTGTGCCAGGCCGAGCGGCCACCGCGCCGCAACAGCCAGGGCGCCAGCAAGAACACGCAGACCGCCGTCCATTTGGTGGCGATCGCCAGCCCCAGCGACACCGCCGCCAGCGCGAACCACCCCAGCCAGCGGCCGCGCAGCATCAACGCCAGCCCGCCGAACATGAACATCATCAACGGCGTGTCGACCAGCGCGGTCCGGGCGTACGAGACGAAGATGCCGTCGATGGCGGCGAACGTGGCGGCGAACAGGCCGGCCCGGCGGTCGCGAAACAGCGACCCCGCGACCACGCCGACCAACCCGATCAGCACCACGCCGAAGACGGCGGACGCCAGTCGCCAGCCGAGGCCGCGGTCGCCGAAGATCAGCATCGCCGGCACCAGCACCAGCTTCCCCATCGGGGGGTGGTCGTTCCAATCGGCCACGTGCGCGATGTAGTTGCGCGCGTTGCGGACGAAGTGGTGCTCGTCGAAGCTGAAGTCCGGCGGAAAGTCGAGACCGGTCAACCGCCAGAGCACCCCCAGGGTGATCAGCGCCAGACAGAGGATCGTCGTGGCCTGGCTGATCCGGTCATCGGGCCAGAGGATCTCGACGGACCTACCGGGCGCCGGTGTCGGCGCGCTCGAGGGGGCGGGCTCAGCCTCGGTCATGGGGCTGGCGCATCATGCCCCGGAAGCCTCAGCCGAGGAAGCCTCAGCCGAGGAAGCCTCAGCCGAGGAAGCCTCAGCCGAGGAAGCGTTCGGCGTCGATGGCGGCCATGCAGCCGGTGCCGGCCGCGGTGATCGCCTGCCGGTAGACGTGGTCGGCCACGTCGCCGCAGGCGAACACGCCCGGAATCTTGGTGGCGGTCGAGCCGGGCTTCACCTTGATATAGCCGGCGGCGTCCATGTCCAGCATCCCGCGGAACAGCCTGGAGTTCGGCTCGTGGCCGATCGCCACGAACAGGCCGCCGATCGCCATCTCACGCGTCGAGCCGTCGCGCGTGTCGCGCAGCCGGACGCCGGTGACGCCCGGCCGCGGCAGCTCGCCCAGGATCTCGTCGACGATGGCGTTCGTCACCAGCGCGATCTTCGGGTTGTTGCTGGCGCGGTCGAGCATGATCTTCGAGGCGCGGAACTCCTCGCGCCGGTGGACGATGGTCACCTTGGGCGCGAACCGGGTCAGGAAGTTCGCCTCCTCCATCGCGGTGTCGCCGCCGCCCACGACCACCAGCTCGCGCCCCTTGAACAGCGCGCCGTCGCAGGTGGCGCAGGCCGACACGCCGTAGTTGGTGAACTTCTGCTCGGACGGGATCCCCAGCCACTTGGCCGAGGCGCCGGTGGCGATGATCAGCGTCTCCGCCAGCAGCGTCCCCTCGGTGGAGGTCAGCTTGAACGGACGGTCGGAGAGGTTCACCTCCGTCACGTCGGCGGTGACCACCCGGGTCCCGAAGCGCTCGGTCTGGGCCTTGAACAGCTCCATCAGCTCGGGCCCCTGCACCCCCTTGGGGAAGCCGGGGTAGTTCTCCACCTCGGTGGTGATCATCAGCTGGCCGCCGGGCAGCGTGAACGGCTCGATGGCGGCGCCGCCCCCCTCGAACAGCACGGGCTCGAGGTTGGCGCGCCCGGCGTAGATGGCGGCGGTGTAGCCGGCCGGGCCGGAGCCGATGATGGCGACCTTGGTTCTCTCAGGCAGCGGGAGGGGCATGGGCGTCTCGATTGTTTATTTGGATGCTCGCCCCCTGGCAATCGGTTTCACGCCTGCCTGGGCCCGGCGCCACGGACCGGTCTTCCCCCCCTGCTTCTCTTCCAGCCGGACGGCCCGGATCTCCACGCCCCGCTCGGCCGCCTTCACCATGTCGTAGACGGTCAGAGCGGCGGTCGAGGCGGCCACCAGGGCCTCCATCTCCACGCCGGTGCGGTCGAAGGCGCGGGCCTCGGCGCGGATCCGCACCCCCGGAAGCCCGGGGTCGATGGTCAGGTCGACGTCGCAGCCGGTCAGGCGCACCGGGTGGCAGAGCGGGATGAGCTCGGAGGTCCGCCGGGCCGCCATGATGCCGGCGATCCGGGCCACGGCCAGGACGTCGCCCTTGCCGCGCGCGCCGGTGGCCTGCTCGACGAGGCGCAGCGTCGCGCGCGCCATGTGGACCTCCCCGGAGGCCACCGCCACCCGGGCGGTCTCCGGCTTGCCGCCGACTTCCACCATCCGCGCCGCGCCGCGCGCGGCGACGTGCGAGAGGCGCGGCGCGGATGGGCCAGGCGACGCGGCTTTGCCGCGGCGACTGGCGGGGGTTTTGGGGGACGCAGAGGCGGCCCGATGCGCTCGTCGATGAGTCCCCACGTGCACGCCGCCGGGCGGTCCCCCCATCTATTCGACGGTGACGCTCTTGGCGAGGTTGCGCGGCTGGTCGACGTCGTTCCCCTTGGCGACCGCGATCGCGTAGCTCATCAGCTGCAGCGGCAGAACGGTCAGGAACGGCTGCAGCGCCGCCGGCGCGTCGGGGATCCAGAGCACGCGGTCGCACTGGGCGGCCAGCTCGTCGTCCCCCTTGGTGCCGATCCCGATGATGTGGCCGTTGCGGGCGCGGACCTCCGCCAGGTTCGACAGGACCTTCTCGTAGCCCGGGCCGCGCGGCGCCAGCACCACCACCGGCACGCCGTCGTCGATGAGCGCGATCGGGCCGTGCTTCATCTCGCCGGCCGCGTACCCCTCGGCGTGGATGTACGAGATCTCTTTCAGCTTCAGCGCCCCCTCGAGCGCGATCGGGTAGTTCGTGCCGCGCCCGAGAAAAAGAAAGTCGCGCGCGTAGCGGTACTCGCGGGCCAGCTGCTTGAGGTCGCCCAGTCCCTCGAGCGCCTCGGTCATCTTGGTGGGCGTCAGCGCCAGCTCCTCGACCAGCTTGGCGGCCGCGTCGGGCTGCAGCTTGCCGGTGCGCCGCCCGACGTGGATGGCGATCAGGGCCAGCGCCGCCAGCTGCGCGGTGAAGCACTTGGTCGACGCCACGCCGATCTCCGGCCCGGCGTAGGTGTAGAGCACGCCGTTCGAGGCGCGCGCGATCGCCGAGTCGACCACGTTGCAGATGGCCAGCACGCGCGCGCCCCGCGCCCGCGCCTCCTTCACGGCCGCCAGCGTGTCGGCGGTCTCGCCGCTCTGGGAGATGGCGATGACCAGATCACTCTCGTCGACCACCGGATCGCGGTAACGGAACTCGCTGGCCAGATCGACCTCGCAGGGGATGCGCGACGTCGACTCGATCAGGAACTTGCCGACGAGGCCGGCGTGGTACGAGGTTCCGCAGGCGAGCAGCAGCACGCGTCGCACGCCGCGCGGATCGAACTCGAACCCCTCCAGATCGGCGTCGCGCGCCTCCAGCAGGAGGCGCCCGCGCAGCGTGTCGGTGATGGCGCGCGGCTGCTCGTGGATCTCCTTGAGCATGAAGTGCGGGTAGCCGCCCTTCTCGGCCTGCGCCGTGTCCCAGCTGATGGTGCGCGCCGGGCGATGGCGCGGCCGCCCCTCCACGTCGGTGATGGTCGCGCCGTCCGAGGTCAGCGCCACCACGTCCCCCTCGTCGAGGAAGATCACCTCGCGCGTGTGCTCGAGGATGGCGGGAACATCGGAAGCCAGGAAGGTCTCGCCGTTCCCGAGCCCCAGCACCAGCGGCGAGGCGTTCTTGGCGGCGACGATCTCACCCGGGTGCTTGTCCGAGATCGCCACCAGCGCGTAGGCGCCGCGCACCTGCTGCAGCGCGCGCCGCAGCCCCTCGACCAGCGAGCTGGCGCCGGCCAGCAGCGCCTCGTCGATCAGGTGCGCCACGATCTCCGTGTCGGTCTCCGACGAGAACTTGCGCCCGGCCGCGACCAGGCGCGCGCGCAGCGGCAGGTAGTTCTCGATGATGCCGTTGTGGATCACCGCCACGCTGCCGGCCTTGTGCGGGTGGGCGTTGGCCTCGCTGGGGCGGCCGTGCGTGGCCCAGCGCGTGTGACCGATCCCCAGCGTCCCTTCCAGCGGCTCGCGCTCCAGCATCGACTCCAGCCCGGCCAGCTTGCCACGGCAGCGCAGGACCTGGGTCCCACGCTCACCCACCACCGCCACGCCCGCCGAGTCATACCCGCGATACTCGAGGCGCCGCAGACCCCCCAGGAGGATCGGCGTTGCCTGGCGGGGCCCCACATAGCCAACGATGCCGCACATGAGCTGGAATCTAAGTCTACCCCGGCGGTTTGGGGATGGCGCTGTTCCGGGATCGCCCCGCTGCCGATTGCGCCCGGAGAGCGCCGCGCTTAGCATCTGGCGCCTCCCATGTCCGCTTCGCCTCTTCCCTTGGGATCCGGCCCGACCCCCGTGCAGGGGCAGAGCTGGTTCGACCGGTGGCTGGATGGGTTGACCGAGCGGCAGGCCGGCCTGGTGGTCATCCTCATCGGGCTTCTCCTCTACGTGCCGCTGGCGGGCGCCTACGGCCTCTACGACCCCTGGGAAACGCACTACGGCGAGGTCGCGCGCCAGATGACCGAGCGCGGCGACTACATCAGCCTGTGGTGGCCAGGCGCCCCCATCGACGCCGACCACTTCTGGTCCAAGCCGGTGCTGTCGTTCTGGATCATGAGCCTGGCGCTGCGGCTGTTCGGCCTGCACCACGCGGCGCCCGGGGTGTTGGCGCTGTCGCACCGGGCCGAGTGGGCGCTGCGGATGCCGTTCTGTCTGCTGGGCGTGCTGGGGATGTACGGGATCTACCTGTGCGTGGCCCGCTTCGTCAGCCGCCGGGCCGGGCTGCTGGCCGCGCTGGTGACCGCCACCTCGCCGCTTTACAGCCTGGTGGCGCGCCAGGCGATGACCGACATGGCGTTCGTCGGGCCGATGACCATGGCGCTGGCGCTGGGGGCGCTGGCGCTGTTCGACGACGAGGACCTGCCGCTGCCGCGGCGGTCGGCCCGCCTGGGCCCGCTCCAGCTGAGCTGGGCCGACCACCCGCTGCTTTATCTGGCGGCTGGGCTGTTCACGCTGGTGGCGCTGCCCCAGCTCATCGTCAACGTCATCCAGCTGCAGTGGACGTTCACGCTGGGCGGGCGCTTCCATTCGCTGCCGGGCGTGCTGGTGATGCTGCCGTACATCGCCGGGTTCATCGCCTATTTTCCGCTGGTCGGACGGCTGCGATCCAAGGCGCCGCTCTACCTCAACATCGCCGCCACGCTGTGCGGGCTGGCCACGCTGGCCAAGGGAATCGCCGGGCTGGGGTTGCCGGTGATCGTCTTCCTCTGCTACCTCGGCTTCACCTGGAGCTGGAAGCGGCTGTCGCGCGCGCAGCTGGGGTTCGGGATCCTGCTGGCGCTGCTGACGGTGGCGGTGGTGGCCGTCCCCTGGCACCACGCCATGCTGGTCCGGCACGGCAAGCCGTTCTGGGACGAGCTTTACGGCGACAACCACTGGCGGCGCCTGGTGGTCGGGCGCCACGGCGACCGCGGCACGTTCGAGTACTTCCTGCGCGAGCTCGGGTATTCAGTGATCCCCTGGCTGGCGCTGGGGCCGGCTGCGCTGACCACGGCGGTCCTTCGGCGGGAAAATCCAGCCGGCGGCGCCGCCGAGGCGCGGCGGCAGGGGATTTTCTGGTTCGGCGCGATCTGGTTCGTATCGGCCTACGCGCTGGTCTCGCTGTCGGTCACCAAGTTCCACCACTACATCCTGCCGGCGCTGCCCGGGCTGGCGATCTGCGTGGGCTGCTTTCTGGACGATCTGCTGGCGCGGCGGGCGACCCGCACCGCGGCCGCCACCGCGGTGGTCGGCGTCCCCCTGCTGGCGCTGATGATGGTCGATCTGGCGTTCGCGCCCAAGGACGCGCAGCACTTCATCTGGCTGTTCTCGTACGACTACATCAACACGCCGCAGGGGCGCCCCTGGCCGCCGGCGCTCGACTTCCGGCCGGCGTTGATCACGTTCGCGGCGCTGATCGGCCTGGCGACGCTGGGGTTGGCCTGGCGCCGCCTGCAGCGCGCGGCGGCGTTCGCGCTCTGCCTGCTGGCGGTGGCGTTCACCTACTTCATCCTCGACGTGTACATGATGAAGGTGACGCCGTACTGGACGCAGAAGAACCTCATCGCCCACTACTACGAGATGCGCCGCTCGCCCGACGAGAAGCTGCTGGTCTGGCAGATGTACTGGCGGGGCGAGAACTTCTACACGGAGAACGAGATCTACGAGGGCCCCGCCGCCGAGCGCACCGTGTTCCTGGGCGACAAGAACGTCGAGAACCTGAAGACCTGGATGAGCAAGCACCGCGGGCGCCGCGCCTTCTTCCTGATCGAGCGCTCGCGAATGAGCCAGCTGGAGGGGATCGTCCCGCCCGAGACGAAGAAGAGCCTCAAGATCGTCGACGAGGGGAACATGAAGTTCTGCCTCGCCAGCATCGAGCTGTGACCGCGGGCGGTTGACAAGGCCCGACCGTGAATCGAACATCCCCGGGCCCGCGTTTCCACGCTTCGGGAGGTTCGACGTGGCTCAATTTCGCTTCCGGTCGGTCTGCGCGCTCACTGCGCTGGTTGGGTTGGCTCTGATCACGGGCGTCGCCGGATGCGGCGGCGGTTCGGGCGGTGGCGGCAGCGGCGGCGCGGCCGGCGGCGGCGGCAAGAGCGGAACCGGCGGCAGCGCCCCCGG
>CAZTZM010000358.1:0-7007 GCA_964618005.1 uncultured Myxococcales bacterium | reverse complement strand
CGGTCGCGGCGGCACGACCGCCGGCCCGGGCACCGGGCTGGCCACCGGGCGCATCGGGGCGGTGCCTGGCCGCGCGGGCGGCATCGATCCGGGGCGCATGCCGGGGATCAACGACGGCCGCATGCTGGGCGCGGCGGGCGCCCCCGGCGCGGGACCAGCGGCCGGTCGCGGCGACAGACTCGGCGACGGCGCGGGCGCCAGCGGAACGGGCGCCGGTGTGACGGGCCCGGACCCTTCGATGCTGATCTCGCCGTACTCGTCGTCGTCCAACGACGCCGCGGGCAGCGGAGAGGCGACCGGGCGGGCGGCGGGCGCCGGCGGGAACGCGGCGGTCGTCCCCAGGGCCGCCCCGACCTTCTCGATGAAGGTGGTGGTGTCCCACGGCTTGACGAAGTGGCCGTTCGCGCCGGCGCTCTGACCACGCCCCTCGTCGTAGGGCTGCTGGTTCGAAGCCAGGATGTAGACCGGTAGGGTGCGCAGCGCCGGGTCCGCCCGGACCTGCGAACAGAGGTCGTACCCGGTGCGCCCGGGCATCGCGCCGTCCGCGATGATCAGGTCGGGGCGCAGCTTCTGCGCCAGCGACAACCCCTCGTCCGCTGAACGCGCCGCCGAGACCGTGACGTCCTCGCCGATGAACGTCATGGCGAAAGCTTTCTGGATCGTCAGGCTGTCGTCGGCGATCAAGATACGCTTCGCCATGGTGCAACAGGATATTATCATCCGCGTCGCGCGGTCAATGCGGCGCAGCCTCGGGGATGAGGCATGATGCGCGCGTCGTGCAGACAGCCTCCGACATCCGCCTCGTGGTCAACGCCGACGACTTCGGCATGTCGCCGGCCATTTCGCGCGGGATCTTACGGGCGCACCGGGACGGAATCGTCACCAGCACCTCGCTGCTCGGCAACTGCAATGACCTGCCGGCGGCCGGCGCCCTGCTGGCCGCCACGCCCACCCTGGGCGTCGGCGTCCACCTGGCCCTCTGCGGCGGCCGCTCGGTCGCCGACCCCGCCAGCGTCCCGTCGCTGGTCGGCCCGGACGGTGCCTTCTTTCCCCGCGGCCAGGACTTCATTACCGCCTGGGTGCGCGGGCGCGTGTCGGCGGCGGACGTCGAGCGCGAGATCGACGCGCAGGTGGCGCGCATACGTGACGCGGGGCTCACTGTGGACCACCTGGACACCCACCACCACCTCGGCTTCTTGCCGGTCGTGGGGCGCGCGGTGGAGGCGGTGGCGCGCCGACACGGCATCGCGGGCATCCGCAGCGCCGTCGAGCGGCCCACGCTGGCCTGGGTGACAGATCCCCGACGTGGCGTGGAGGCCGGGTTGCTGACGGGCCTGGCCTGGCTGACCCGCCGGCAGCTGGGCGCGCGCCGCCACGGCCCCCAGAGCTGGGGCTACGTCGAGTCGGGCCACCTGGACGAGATCCGGATCCTGGAGATCGTCGGCCGCCTGGGCCCAGGGCCGCACGAGCTGATCTGCCACCCGGGCGAGGCGGAGGCCGAGGGCTACCCGATTGACCACACCGCGCGCTACCAGCGGACGGAGGAGCTGGCCTCGCTGACCTCGGCCAAGGTCCGTAGGGCCCTGGAGCGCCGCAACGTCGAGCTCTGTCGCTGGGGCGATCTGGTGTGAGCGAGGAACCGCGCGCGCCCGAGGCGACTCAGACCCCGCGGACGGGTTCCGAAGCTCCCGCGAATCCCGACGCCCCGCCGGCCCCCTATGTCCCGGCCGAGGCGCGCCTGGCCGAGCTGACCCCGCGCGCGATCGTGCTGGGGATGGTGTTCGGCGTGATCTTCGGCGCCGCCACCGTCTACCTGGCGCTGAAGGCCGGGCTGACCGTCTCGGCGTCGATCCCGATCGCGGTGCTGGCGATCTCCGTCTTCAAGCGCCTCGGCTCGTCGACGATCCTGGAGAACAACATCGCCCAGACCATCGGCTCGGCGGGCGAGTCGATCGCCGCCGGCGTGGTGTTCACGCTGCCGGGTTTTCTGTTCCTGAGCCGCGACGCCAGCACCGGTGTCAGCGTGGGCGAGCCGTACTTCTCCTACTGGACGATCCTGTCGCTGGCGCTGGTGGGCGGCATCCTGGGCGTGCTGATGATGATCCCGCTGCGCCGGTCACTGATCGTCAAGGAGCACGCCCGCCTCCCCTACCCCGAAGGCACGGCCTGCGCGTCGGTGCTGATCGCGGGCGAGCGGGGCGGCGATCTGGCGCGCACCGCCTATCAGGGGCTCGGCTTCGCCTTCGCCTACGCCGTGCTGCAGAAGGTGCTGCGGTTCATCGCCGAGACGCCGACGCTGGCCTTGAGCCGCAGCAACCGCTACCTGCCGGCGGCCGTGCTGAGCGGCGACATCACGCCCGAGTACCTGGGCGTCGGCTACATCATCGGGCCGCAGATCGCCGGCGTCCTGGTGGCGGGCGGTGTGCTCGCCTGGCTGGGCCTGATCCCGCTGCTGACGGTCGTGACCCCGCCCGACACGATTGCGCGCCAGCTGGTCAAGCTCGGCTACCTGCCGAGCCTGTTCACCGCCGGGGGGCCGGGCGGCTGGGACCCGGCCAGGCACCTGTTCGCCGACACCGCGGCGGCCGTCTACCGCGCCTACGTGCGCCAGATCGGCGCCGGGGCCGTCGCCGCCGGCGGCTTCATCACGCTGGTGAAGACGCTGCCGACCATCGCGTCGTCGTTCAAGGAGAGCCTGGCCGCGCTCCGCAACCGCGACGCGCGCGCCGCCGAGACCCGCACCGAGCGCGACCTGCCGATCACCTTCGTCCTGGTGGGATCGGCGATCCTGGTGCTGATCATGGCGCTGCTGCCGTTCGTTCCCGGGACGGACGTGGGCGGCAAGCTGTTGCTCGGGGTCCTGATCGTGGTGTTCGGGTTCTTCTTCGTGACCGTGGCCAGCCGGATCGTCGGCCTCATCGGCTCATCGTCGAACCCCATCTCCGGGATGACGATCGCGACGTTGATGGCGACCTGCCTGGTGTTCGTCGGCCTGGGCTGGACCGGCGACATCTATCAGCCGATGGCGCTGTGCGTGGGGGCGATGGTCTGCATCGCGGCCGCCAACGCCGGCGCCACGTCGCAGGACCTCAAGACCGGGTTCCTGGTCGGCGCCACGCCGCGCGCGCAGCAGATCGGCCTGCTCATCGGCGTGGTGACGGCGACGGTGGTGGTCGGGCTGACGATCCGGATCCTGGACCGGCCGCCGCACCACCTGATCGGTTCGGACCTTTATCCGGCGCCGCAGGCCACGCTGATGGCGACGCTGATCAAGGGGCTGCTGGCGTTCAACCTCGACTGGCAGTACGTGATGGTGGGCGTGGCGCTGGCCGCGACCGTCGAGCTGTGTGGCGTCGGATCGTTGTCGTTCGCGGTCGGCGCCTACCTGCCGCTCTCGACGACCACGCCGGTGTTCGTGGGCGGCCTGGTGCGCGGGCTGGTCGACCGCGCGGCCCGCAAGCGCGGCGAGACCGCCAGCGGCACCGAGGCGGAGTTGGGCCCCGGGAACCTGTTCGCCACCGGGCTGGTGGCGGGCGGCGCCGTGGCCGGCGTGGCGATCGCGCTTCTGACCGTCACCGACCGGGGGGCGCACGCGGTGGCCCGGCTGGCGGTCGACGGCGCCTTGACCCGCGCCCTGGGCGCCAGCGGCTACCAGATCCTGGGGCTGGCCTGCTTCGGGAGCATGGCGGCGACGCTGATGCGCGTCGCGCGCGCTGGCAAGACCAAGTAGGGCAAGCAGCGGAAGTAAGGCTGTGGGACTGGCAAGATTCGAACTTGCTACCCTCGGCTTCGTAGGCCGATGCTCTATCCAGATGAGCTACAGTCCCGGGTGATTCGCGGGAGGACACGTATGCCGTGCTCGCGAACGCTCGTCAAGAGGCAAGCCACGCTTGCGTGCGGCCGACAGGTACCTTATGGTGCGACCGTGCTGGCGCGAGCCAGCATGTGGAGAGGTGGCCGAGAGGCCGAAGGCGGCGGTTTGCTAAACCGTTATACGGCCCAAAAGCTGTATCGAGGGTTCGAATCCCTCCCTCTCCGCCAAAGACGCATTAAGCTGGTAAGCCAACTCATCCTGGAGGATTCATGAGGAGACTGGGGTTGTTGGCTTTGCTGGTGCTCGGGGCGGTGGGCTGTGGCAGCAGCGGTGGAGGGGGTGGACCCCTCACGTACACCTTGGCGAGCGACATCGCCGACGACGTGGCTGCGGGCGACTGCGTCGTCGTGTCCGGTCCGCACACGATCGGCAGCGGCGACACGGAGTACTCGGTCGACGACAACCCCGGTGTGCTCGGGGCTGACACCATGGAGTTGGCCATCGTACCGGACGCCACCTGGCAGGCGGAGGGGTGCGACTTCGCGGTCAGCGAGACCGTCGTCGACAAGTCGTTCACCGGCTCGGACAGCGACGGCGGTTCGATCGCCGGCGGCACCTATGACTTCGTCGTGTTCTGTCAGAACGACGTTCAGAGCTGCAACTTCGATCTGAACTGGACGGCGACCTACTAGGCGAGGGCAGGAGGCGGCGCCCTCGCCTCCCATGCTACTGCTTCGGAACGCCGCCCGGCGGGAACGCGGCGCTGTAGATCGCGACCGAGACTTGGCCGCCGCTGCCGCTGGTCCCCGCAGAAGCGGATCCGCCGCCACCACCCGTGGCGCCGTTCGTACCGCCGCCGCTGGTCCCGCCGCCGCTGCTTCCAGCCGCCGCGGCGGTCCCGCCGGTTCCGGCGTCGTTACCACCGCTCGTCGAGCTGCTGCAAGCCGACAGGCCCGCCAGCGTCGCGCCCGCGGCGATGAGCGCGGCGCGGCTCAGCCGCCCGCGCGGCAGCACGCGCTCCGGCAAGCTGGCGCGCGACGGCAGCGCGGCAGCGCAGAACGGGCACGCCGTCTCTTCGGCGCGGACGTGGCGGTTGCAGGACGGACAGGGATTAAGTGCGCTCATAGTTGGCCTCCTCGACGACGATTTCGAAACGCCCGTGATCGAATGGCTCGCCGGGAGCCCGCTCCACCTGGACCAACCGCTCGCGCAGCCCCCGGCGCTGCATCTCCAGCGCGCGGTGATGGCAGAGCGGGTTGTTCCCCGCCCGGCCAAACAGGCTAAACGCGGTCCAGGTACATCCGGCGCGACATTCGTCGGCATAGTAGCAGTCGCGACAAAAGCCCCAAAGGTCGTCGACGGTCCGATCCCGCATCACCCGCAGCGGCGCCGACCGCTCCCAGATGTCGCGCAGCGACGCGTCCCGCAGGTTGCCGCCCGTCCAGGGGTTCGTCTGCAGCGACGGGCAGCCCTTGACCGCGCCGTCGGCCTCGATCCCCAGCACCGAGCACCCCGCGCCGCACGACCCCTTGTGCCCCAGCGGCTGCCCCGCCCGCAGGATCGACTCGAACGGCCCGAAGTAGCCGATGTTGTTGCCGGCCAGCAGGCGCACGCCGGCGGCGTCGCAGCGGGCGCGCAGCGCCGCCAGCCGCGGGAAGAGGTCCAGCAGCTCATAGGGCTGCAGCAGCACGTCCGGCGCGTCGGCGGCGCGCCCCATCGCCACCGTCAGCATGATTTGCCAGGCGTGCGCACCGAACCCGATCGCCGTCTCCAGCACCGCCGGCAGGTCGGCCAGCGAGCGCCGGTTGATCTGCGTGTTGACCGCCACCGGGATGCCGGCGGCCTTCAGATTGGCGGCGGCCGCCAGCGCGGACCGGTAGGCGCCCGCCACCCCGCGCAGCTCGTCGTGCGCCGCCTCCGCCCCGTCCAGGGAGATGCTGACGCTCTGCAGGCCGGCGGCGGCCGCCGCGCGCGCCCGGTCGACGCCGAAGCCGCGGCCACCCGTCACCATCGTGCACTGCATGCCGGCCGCGCGGACCGCGGCGATGATCTCCAGCCAGTCGTCGCGCAGGTAGGCCTCGCCGCCGATCAGGCTGACCTCCAGCACCCCCAGCTCCGCCATCTGCCGCACCAGATCCAGCGACTCGGCGGTGGTCAGCTCGTCGGGGCGTTCGCGCCCCGCGCGCGAGCCGCAATGACGGCAGGCCAGATCGCAGCGGAGCGTGGTCTCCCAGATGGCGTGGATGGGTCGGGTGTGCTGGTCGACGGGGCGCGCGTCATCGGCCAGCGGCAGCCGGCGCCGCGCGGGCGCCGCCTTCGGGACGAGCGGCAGCGAACGACCCGCGGGCATGAGCGGACTGTACCAGCGATGCGTGCGGAAAAAGCGGCGCCCGCCTACAGTTCAGCCACCATGAGACAGGAAGCGATCTTCCGGCCGGTGTGCGCGCTGGCGCTGTGGACGATGGCGGTGCTGTTCCTAACCGGATTCAGCCGCATCCGCGCCGTCCGGGCCGGCCGGCTCCCACGCGGCGCGTTCCGGCTGGGCGAGAGCCCGGAGGTCCCGGACGACCTGAAGATCTGGAACCGGAACCTGATCAACCTGCTGGAGGTTCCGCTGCTCTTCTACGTCGCCTGCCTGGTCTTCTACGTCGCCCACCTGGTCACCCCGCGCGTCGTGACCCTGGCCTGGATCTACGTCGCGCTGCGCCTGCTCCACTCGCTGATCCACCTGACGAACAACCGGATCCTCCCCCGGCTGCTGGCATTCGCCGCGGGGAACGTGGTCCTCACCTTCCAGTGGATCCACCTCGCGCGCCGACTGCTGTTCTGAAGAGGAGGAGGAGGGATTCGAACCCCCGGCGCTTTCGCGCGACGGTTTTCAAGACCGTTGCCTTAAACCACTCGGCCACTCCTCCGGAAAGCGACTGCCCGGTCTTACATCGCTCCCCCGGGCGGCAGCAGTCAAGCGCCACAATTTGCGATCCGCCGAGCGTCCTTGCGCTATCCTTTGGGGATGGACGAGCTGCTGTCGCCGACTCTGGATCGCCGCCGGTTGGACCTGGAGCACATCAAGGGCCTGTCGGTGTTTCATTTCGTCGCCGTGGGGCTGGCCGGGATCGGCCTGCTGATGCTCTACGGGCACTACGCGCTGCTGAAGGGGGTGCTGGCGCAGAGCCCGAACCCGCCGCCCCCC
>CAZTZM010000357.1:0-7662 GCA_964618005.1 uncultured Myxococcales bacterium | reverse complement strand
AGGCGCCGCCGCCCGCGCAGGCCCCGCGGCGGCGGACCCTCTCGAACCCGCCGCTGACCGCGCGCGCGCCGACGCCGGGATCGATCCGGCGGACGGGCGAGTATCCCGGGTACGCGCCCGCACCGCAGGGGACGGTGCCGGCGCTGAACCGGACGCCGGCCCACGGGGTGCCGCAACCCGGGCTGAGCCGGACGCCGGCGCACGGGGTGCCGCAACCCGGGCTGAGCCGGACGCCGGCGCACGGGGTGCCGCAACCCGGGCGCCCGCCGGCACCGCGCGGCACGCCCGCGTTCGGGGTCGCGCCGTTCGGCGCGCCACCGCAGCAGGCTTTTCCGACCTTCGCGCCGGAGCGGGTCCCACGCGACACCGCCCGCGTTCAACCGCTGCGCCCACGCGCACGCTGGCGGGGCACTGTCGTGATCCTGCTCTTGATCCTGGGCGGCGGCGCCGCCGCGGTGAACCGCTGGGTCGTTCCAGTCGACGTTTTGCTCGTGTGGCGCAACCCGGCCGGTCTGGCGATCGCCACCGATCCGGACGGCGCTTCGTTGCGCCTCGACGGCGTTCCGCTGGCCGGCAGCGCGCCCACGACGGTGATGGTCCGGCGCGATCTCACCGAGCACGTCATCGAGGCGACGTACCCCGGCTATCTGCCCGCGCGCATGGCGATTCGCTACGACAAGACGCTGGCCCTGTCGGTGTTCGTCCCGCTGGAGAAGGACCCCGCCGCCGCGGCCGTCCGTCCGACCCCGGCCGCACACTAGAATCAACGCCCGCCCAGGCACGGCGACGCGCCGATGTGGAGCGGGCGACGATCCCGCGGCCCGCGGCCCCCGGCCCGAGCCGGTCGGACCGGGGGTGCGCAGGCCGCGAGGCGGGCCGGCGGCGGTGCCGCCTTCGCTGGCGGGGGTGGCGCGGCACCAGGCGCCGCGGGCGGGGCCGCCGCGGTCGCGGTGGTGGGACCGGCGACGGCCAGGTGCGGTCGCAGCCGGCGCACCATCTTCCGGCCGATTCCTTTGATTCGCACCAGCTCATCGATGGTGCGGAACGCGCGCCGCTGCCGATAGGCCAGGATGGCGTCCGCCTTCGACGGGCCGACCCCCGGCAGCAATGCCAGCACGACCGCCGGCGCCGTGTTCAAGTTGACGACCCCGTCGACCCCTTTGCCGGCGCGCGCGCCGGCCGACCACGCGAGCAGCATCAATCCAAGGAGGGCGGCGCCGGGACGCACCTCCGCCTTGTCGGCGCCGGCGCGGCATCGGTTGCGACGACGTGCCGGCCTACGGGGCCGGCGCGCAGAAGGCGGTCTGCTGGCACGGCGTGGCGGAGAGCGCGACGCTCCCCTCCGTTCCCGTGGGCCGGCAGACGTAGCCGCCGCGGCAGTCGCTGTTGCTCGAGCAGACCTTGGCGCAGTACCGGACCTCGGTCACGCGCGGCGCGCACAGGCCCACGTCCAGGCAGACCTCATCGGCCGTGCAGTCGTTGGTCGGCCCGTTGGGGCAGACGACCTGCGGCGGGGTCTCCGTCGAGGCATCCTCCGGAAAGATCCCCGGGCACATCGGCAGGCCGGCGTCGGGCGGCGCGCCCGCGTCGGTGCCGCCGTCAGGCGCCGTGAGGCCAACACGGTCCTCACAGTAGGGGTTGCAGGCCTTGGTCAGGTACTGCACCGGGAAATAGCGGATGCAGGTGGCCTCGCTGGGGCAGGTCGTCTCGTCGCAGCCCAGGATCGTGCAGTAGCCGCCCGGCTGCGACAGATCGCAGATGCGGGTCCCGTTCGGGTTGCAGTCGGACGCCACCTGGCAGTCGTCGCCAATCTGCTTGCCGCAGCCGGCGCCCAGCAACGCCATCACGAGCGAGGCGGCCACCAAGACCGCGTCCCGGGTCATCTTCACGGCCCGCCTTTTACCGTGAACGTCCGGCCGGTACCAGGAGGCACGCGCACGGGAGCCAGGGGGACGCACGGTCGGGCTGGCAAGGCGGGTGACGAGACGGGTGGCACGGGGATGACAAGCTGGGATGACCCCAGGACGGGCGCGCCGCGTTGCCCGCTCGGGGACCGGGACGTCTGGCCGCCTACCGGGCGGCACGTCGTCGGGCATGGTTCGCTTCGCTCACCGTCGCCTCACGGCGACGCCCTCTTGGGCAACATTTCCCATAAGGGGGGTTCGCGGCGCGGCGGGGCATCGTGTTATTCTGGGAACATGGTCCCGCAGCCTCGCGCCAGCCGGCGCGTCGGCGGAGCTCGCCTCCGCCGAGCGGTGTCCCGGTGTGGATTCCAAAGCGGATTTGGGGAAGGGGGGGGCGGTGGCTTCCCCGGTCGTTCCGTGTCTCCGCGCGCGGCGCGCTCATCATGAAAGTCCGTTTCTGGGGTGTTCGCGGGTCCCTTCCGGTGCCCGGGTCCAAGACCGAGCGCTACGGTGGCAACACCTCCTGCGTCGAGGTCCGGTCGGCGGCCGGCACGCGGGTGGTCGTCGACGCCGGCACCGGCATCCGCAAGCTGGGCAAGGAGCTGGGCGCCGACGGTGAGGCCGGGCGCACCGACGTCCACCTGCTGATCAGCCACACCCACTGGGACCACATCCAGGGGCTGCCCTACTTCTCGCCGCTCTACCAGAAGGGCAACAAGCTCAGCGTCTACGCGCGCAAGCGCGACGACCTGCACCTCCAGGCGGTGTTCGCCTCGCAGACCGACGACCCCTACTTCCCGGTTCCGTTCGCCGAGGCTCAGGCGGAGATCGCCTTCCGCGAGCTGCACGACTCGGCCAAGTTCGAGATCTCCGACGTGAAGGTCGCCTGCGCGCGCCTCAACCACCCGTACATCGCCACGGCGTACCGGCTGGCCGTCGACGGAACTTCAGTGGTCTACGTCTCGGACACGGCGCCGTTCAGCGACATCCTGTTCGAGGACGAGTTCGTCGAGCGGCCACCGTCGCCGGAGGCCGAGCTGCCGGCGCGCGACCGCCAGAAGCTGGCGCGCATGCGCGAGGGGGTGGTTCGCCTTTGCGCCGGTGCCGACCTGGTCGTCTACGACACGATGTTCACCGCGGAGGACTACCGGCGCATCCCGCACTACGGGCACTCGCGTCCCAGCGACGCCGTCGACGTCTGCCGCGAGGCGGGCGCGCGCCGGCTGGTGCTGTTTCACCACGCGCCCGAGCGCACCGACGCCGAGATCGACCGGATCCTGCACGACACGCGCGCGCTGGCGCGGGACGCCGGCAGCGAGCTGGAAGTGACCGCCGCGTACGAGGGGCTCGAGGTCGAGCTCGGGCAGGGGTGATGGAGATCGCGTTCTGGGGCGTTCGCGGATCGATCCCGGCGCCAGGGCCCGCCACCGTCCGCTACGGCGGCAACACCGCCTGCGTCTCGCTGCGCCCCAGCGGCGGCGGCCTGATCGTCCTCGACTGCGGCACCGGCGCCCGCAACCTGGGCATGGCGTTGATGGAGGGGGCGTTCGGCCGCGGCCAGGGCGAGGCGAGCATCCTGCTGTCGCACGCCCACTGGGACCACATCCAGGGGTTCCCGTTCTTCGTCCCGCTCTATTACCCCGGCAACCGGTTCCGGATCTTCGGCGGCGCCCAGAGCTCCGCGATGCTGGAGGGGATCCTGGAGGGGCAGATGGCGCCGCAGTACTTCCCGGTGCAGACGCTGAAGAACATGGGCGCGACGATCGACATCGCGGCCATCGACGAGGGAAAGCCGTTCCAGGTGGCCGGCTGCACCGTCCGCGCGCGCACCAACCCGCACGGCCGCTCGGGAGCGCTGGCGTTCCGGATCGAGGACGGCGCCCGCGCCATCGTCTATGCCAGCGACGCCGGCTACGGCGCGGGCGGTCCGCCGCCGGCGTCGGTCGAGCTGTATCGGGGCGCCGACGTCCTGATCCACGACAGCACGTACACGCCCGAAGACCGGCAGCGCTACGCCGATCGCGGTTTCTCCTCGGTGGAAGACGCCGTCGCCGCCGCCATCGCCGGCGGCGTCAAGCGCCTGGTCCTCTTCCACTACGACCAGGACTACAGCGACGCCGAGGTCGACGTGCTCTGCACGCTGGGCCGCCGCCTGCTCGACGAACGCGGCGGCCGCCACATCGCGCTGTCCGGCGCCGTCGAAGGCGCGACCCTCTCGCTGTAAACGAAAAGGTCACCCGCGGTCAGGTCGCGGTGACGTAGCCTTTTTCGATCAGCGCGCGGAGCTTCTCGGCGATGGCGAGGTCGGTGAGCGGCGACTTGTCGAACAGCGCGTTGATGGTGGTCGCCTCGAGGACGGACTGGAAGACGTCCAGCTCCTCGGGCGCCAGGTCGCGCAGCTTGGGCCCGAGCGGCTTCGGCACCGAGATCGTCGAGGTGAGCGCCGGCAGCTTCTCCAGCTGCACGCGGTACTCGTCCAGCTGCCGCATCCCGTCCATCAGCAAGCCCTCGGTCGACTCGTCCATCTCCTCGGGGACGGGCGACTCGTCGGCGGGCTCCAGCTCGAACGATCCCTGCGCCCAGCTCAGCATCCGGACGATCGCCTTGCGCGGGCCGATGCTGGGCGTGTCCTCGATGTTCGCGAAGTAGATCTGTCCCTTGCGCAGGTACAGCCGGCCGGTCGTGTTGTCGCTGCGCACCACCAGCAGCCCCGACTTCCGGCTGGTCGACAGCAGCTGGATCAGATCCGGCAGCGGGATCTCCTCGATGCTGCCCGACATCGACTTGGGCGTCGTCCGCTTGTTGGCCGCCACGGCCATCTTCGAGCGGGCCTCGGTCTCGCTGATGTTGTTGTTGGTCGCGTCGCCCTCGACGTAGACCATCTTGATGATCGACGTGCCGATCAGGATCCGGTCGCCGTCCTTCAGCTCGGCCTTGCGCACCTTCTCACCGTTCACGAACGTCCCGTTGGTCGACCCGAGGTCCTGGATCGTCACCACGGCGTCGTCGGTCGTGATCTTGGCGTGCTTGCGCGACACCATGTCCTCGACCAGCACCATGTCGAGATCGGAGGAGCGACCGATGATGATCTCGCGGTGCGGCCGCAGCGGAAACTCGCCGCCCTGATATTTCCCGGAGATGAAACGCAACGCCCAGAGCGGCGTCTCCCCCCGCCCCTCCTCGCTCCCGTCGGAAAAGTCGCGCGGCCTAAAGGTGCTCAAAACTTGACAATTTTAGAGTGGACCGTGGGCCCCGTCAACGGCGGTCGCCGGCGCTTCGGCCAGCAGGTCCGCCACCACCCGCGCGACCTCTCCGTCGACGAGCAACCCCGAGTGCCCCGTCGGCAGCGCGATATGGCGGACGCCGTCGAGGACCGTGGTCGACAGCGGCGCCAGCCAGTCCCGCACCGCGCCGATCGAGATCACGTCCACCCCCGGCGGCAGCGGCATCTCGCCCAGCTCGCGCAGGAACGGGCTGCCGGGGAGGAGCTGCAGGCTGGCGCGCCCCAGCGGCGCCGTCAGCAGCCCCAGGAGCGCCGCCCAGGTCCCCTGCGTGGGCGTTCCCAGCATGATCAGGCGCCGCACCCGGTGGCGCCCGCCCAGGCGTTTCAGGTAGTAGAGGCCGACCAACCCGCCCAGCGAGTGGGCCACCACGTCCAGCTCCTTCACCCCCGTCTGGGCGACGATCGACTCGACCTTGCGCGCGATGAGGCCCGCCGAATCCCGGATGTCGCCCAGGTTCACCGGAAACCCCAGCGGATAGCTGAAGACGATGTGGCCATGATCGGCCAGGTATCGCTCGAGCAGGTGCAGCGACCCGCGCGTCGCCAGATAGCCGTGGATCAGCAGCACCGGCGGCCGCGCGCCGCCGCGCCCGGGAGATTGGGCGCGCTGGACGTGCGGCGCGCGGTTGCCGCGAATCAGCTGCCGCAGGTAGATCGCCGAGTGCCCGGAGTCGGCCATTCCGTCCGCGACCTCGCGCCCCAGCTGCAGGACGCGCGCGCGCAGATCGTCGAGGAGCTTCACCGCGGGGGCTACTCCGACGACTCGCGCAGCCCGTGCTTGCGCAGCAGCTCGCGCAGGTGCTTGCGGTCGATCTCGGCGGCGCGGGCCGCGGCCGACAGGTTGCCCTCGTGGCGCTTCAAGATCGCCTCGATGTAGCCGCGCTCGAAGCGATCGACGACCTGCGCCTTCGCCTCCTTGAACGGCAGATCGATGTTGGGCGCGCCGTCGCCCTGGCCGACCGGCCGCTCGTCCAGCGCCTCGTCGAGCTCCAGCCGCGCGCCGTGGCTGAGCGCGCAGGCCCGCTCGATCACGTTGCGCAGCTCGCGCGCGTTCCCCATCCAGGGGTGGCGGCACAGGCGCTCCAGATCCTCGGGCGCGACGACCAGCGCGCGGTCGGCGCAGAACTGGCGCATGAAGTGCTCGACCAGCAGCGGGATGTCGTCAGGGCGGTCGCGCAGCGGCGGCACCAGCATGCGCACCACGGCCACGCGGTAGTAGAGGTCCTCGCGGAACTGCTTGGCGGCGATCTGCGCGCGCAAGTTCCGATTGGTGGCGGCGACCACGCGCACCGAGGCGTGCGTGTAACTGCTCCCGCCGACCGGTCGCACGCTCTGCTTGTCCAGCGCGCGCAGCAGCGCGGGTTGCACGGCCGGCGACAGCTCGCCGATCTCGTCCAGGAACAGCGTCCCACCGTCGGCCTCCTCGAAGGCGCCGCGCCGGTCGGTCACCGCGCCGGTGAAGGCGCCGCGCACGTGGCCGAACAGCTCCGATTCGATCAGCTCGTCGGGGACGGCGCCGCAGTCGAACACGATGAACGGGCCGTTCTTGCGCGGGCTGTGGCGGTGGATCTCCTCGGCGAACAGCTCCTTGCCGGTGCCGGTCTCGCCCTCGATCAGGACCGTCGCGTCGGTGGCGGCGACGTCGTCGAGCAGGCGGAACAGCCGCCGCAGCTTGGGATCGCGGCCGACCAGCGCGCCGTAGCTCTCCGACTCCGACGGCCCGAGGTCGACGATCTCCTCGTTGGGGACGAACTTCAGCACGGTCTTGCCGACCGTCACCTCGGTGCCGAAGCCCAGCACCAGCTCGTTGAACCGCGCGCCCTGCACGAACGAGCCGTTGGTCGAGCCGAGGTCGCGCAGCACCACGCCGTCGGGTCCCGGCTCGACGCCCAGGTGGCGGCGCGAGATCGTCGGGTCGGAGAGCGGCACGTCGCAGCCGCTCCCCGAGCCGAGCGTGAAGGCCACGTTGCTGACCGCGATCGACTCACCGCGATCGGGGCCCTTCACGACGAGCAGCCGCCCCCCGCCCGACTGGCGGATGATCGGAGGGCCGGCGTCGAGGACGCGGGTCGCCGTTTTCTGAATCATTTTTGGTCGTGAGTGGACGGCGTGGCGGCGGCCGTGCTCTCGAGCGCCGCCACGTCGCCGCGGGTGGCCAGCTGCGCCAGCTTGGCGCCGCCCGCCGCCGCTCCGAGGAGGACGATCAGGGTGAGCAGCCCGGGGGGACCGCCGCGCCGGGACGGCATCGCGGGCGCCGGGCCGTCGGCGCCGAAGTCGATCGTCTCCGGCGGCGCCAGGTTGTAGCCGCCGTTCTGGTTGTAGCCGCCGTTCTGGTTATAGCCGCCGTTCTGGCTGTAGCCGCCATTCGGGTCGAAGACCGCGGGCGCTTGCGGGGCCGCCGGCCTCCGCAGCGACGGGTGCGCGCCGCCCGAGGCGAGATAGCCGCCGGGCCGCGGCAGGCCGGGCGGCGGCCCG
>CAZTZM010000356.1:0-26000 GCA_964618005.1 uncultured Myxococcales bacterium | reverse complement strand
CGCCGGTCGCGCCGCCCGTGGCGCCACCGCTCACGCCGCCGGTGCTCACCCCGGCGCCCCCGGTGCCGGTGGTCGTGGCGCCCCCGGTGCCGGTGCTGCCGGCGCCCCCGGTGCCGGCGCCGGTGGAGGTGGTCGCGCCGTACTCGTAGGCGCCGAGATCCGGCGCCGCGCCGACGTAGGGAAGCCCGACGTCCATCCCCTTGTCGATCATGCGGCTGCCGGCGGTGAGCTTCAGGAAGTCGACGTTGGGCATGCTGCCGTCGGCCTGCCGCGGGCCCAGCGCGCCGCTCTCCTCGACGGCCATCCCCGTCATCGAGACGCTGGGGTCCGAGATGCTGGCGAAGTCGGTGCTGGCGGGCGTGATCCCCAGGTCCCAGGTGTTGAACATCGTGTCGACGCCCGTCATGTTCTGGTTCTTGTTCGGGTAGCCGATGTTGTTGCGCATGATGTGGACCAGCGATCCGGTCAACGTGATCGTGGTGTCCGGCATGCCGGCGGGGCTGGCCAGCATGTTGTACTGAGACCCGTTCATGAACGACGTGTTGTTGTACCAGGTGTTCCCGCCCGTCGAATGGTTGGCGTAGAAGCCGTTGGCCTTGTTCTTCCAGGCGACGTTGTTCTGGACCAGGTGGCGGACGCCGGTCTGGCTGCTCCCCATCTTGAAGCCGTTGCCGTTCCCGTCGGCCGGGTTGAACGTGCCGTACATGGCGTAGCCGTTGCCGAAGGCCCAGGAGTTCTCGACGGTGACGGGCACCTCCTGGTTGATGAGGTCGTAGCCGTCGTCGGAGTTCCACCACGAACGGCAGCCGCGGACGATGGTCGTGGCGCCTGTCGTCTGGTAGTGGACGCCGAAGCCGTCGGCGTTCTGTCCCTGACCCTGCGACGACGTGGCGTCGTAGTTGTCGTGGGCGTCGCAGTTCAGCACCAGGTGTCCGCCGCCGCTCTTATTGCCGATGAAGATCCCGTTGCCGCTGTTGTGGTGCATGTTGAGCAGCTCGAACGTGTCGTAAGCGGAGCTGCCGTCCACCGAGATGCCGTTGTTCGAGAACGTGTTCATCGGGACGCAGCAGATCTCGAGCCCCTTGAAGTGCAGGTAGCTCGCGTTGACGACGAAGCCCATCGTGTAACCGGTCGTCGAGATGACCATGTTGGTGAAGTCGAAGACCGGGACCTCGCCGGCGTAGGCGAAGTAGTTGATGTTCGCCGCCGCCGTGCCGCTCTTGGTGAAGTTGATCCCGGCGCCGCCGGTGGCCGGCGTGGTGATCTTGTAGGTCCCGCCGCGGATGTAGACGGTGTCGCCGGCCACCGCCGTGTTGGCCGCCTTCTGAAGCGTGGCGAAGGGCGCCGCCATGGTGCCGGCGTTCGAATCGCTGCCGGTCGTGGCCACGTAGTAGTCGGTGGCGTGGGCGCCGGGGACGGCGCCAAACAGCGCGAGCGCGGCCAGGGAGGCCGACAGAACCAGGGTTTTCATGGACGATCCTCGCTGGGGGTGAGGGGCGGCGAGCGGTCGGCTGCCTCTCTGTTAAGGGCGGGGAACGCCAGAACTGTGCGGGTCGGGGTGAAAAAGCCTAAGGCGCTGCGTCAGGTCGAGGCGCGACGGAAGGCCCGCCAGCCGCCGAAGCTCGAGATCTCACGGGCGCCGTCGAGCGCGTGGCCCTCGCAGAGGAAGCCGCTGACGTTGCTGCCGTCGTCGAGCTCGATCCGGCCGATGCAGAGCGGGGCGGGGACGCGCGCCACGAAGCTGCCGAACGCGGCGGGCGAGAGGGCCCACACCTCCAGCTCGATGGCCGTGCCGCCGGCGTCGCCGCGGGCCAGGCCCGGCTTGGGTGGGGTCGTGTTGGGGAGCGCGAACAGGCGGTAGCGCGGGGCGGTCCGGGTCGCGCGCACGATGCGGCCGCCCAGGTCGGTGAGCTGGTGGTTGAGCGGCTCACCCGCCAGGTGAGCGCCCACCACCGCGATCGGCAGCCAGTCGCGCGGGATCTCCACGGGCACGGCGGCTGGCTCGCCGTCGAGTGACCGGCCGGTGGCGCCGACCGTCTTCGAGGTCGCGCGGTGGAGCGCGGCTCCCAGGCTGGCCAGGCGGGCGTCGCTGCCCCACGGGCCGATCAGCGTCGCGCCGGCCGGCAGCCGATCCGTGCGGAAGCCGGTGGGGACCGCGATGGCCGCCAGGTCGAGCGGATTGACGAAGGTCGTATAGATCCCCAGCGCGGCGTTGAGGCGAAGCGGGTCGGCCTGCAGGTCGTCGATCCGGTAGATGGTCGGCGTCGTCGGGACCACCAGGACGTCGACGCCGGCGAAGGTCCGCGCGGCGTGGCGGCGCAGCCGCGCCACCTGGCGGGCGGTCTCGAACACGGCCCGCGCGTCCACGGCGCGCGCCCCGTCGAGGATGGACTGGATCACCGGCAGCAGGGCGCCGGGTTGCTCGGCCAGCAGGCGGCCGGCGGCGATCAGCCGCTCGGAGACGAACCCCCCCTCGTAGACCAGCGCGCCGGCCTCGCGGAACGGCGCGAAGTCGACGTCGACGCGGGTTCCGCCCAGGGCCGTCAGGCGCGCCAGCGCCCGCTCGAACTGCTCCGCGGCGCGGCCGTCGCCCAGGAAGTCGAGCCCGCCGCCGCGTGGGACGCCGAAGCGAAAGCGCGCCGGCCGGTCGCCGCCGCCGCCGAAGTCGAAGCGATCCGCCTCCAGGCGCGAGAACACGTCGCCCTCGTCGAAGCCGCGCGCCACGTTCGCCACCCGCAGGGCCTCCTCGACGGTCGGCGCGAAGACCGAGACACAGTCGAGCGAGGGGCAGGCGGGGACGACGCCGGTCAGGCTGAAGAGGCCGCGGCTCGGTTTCAGCCCGACGACGTTGTTGAACGCCGCCGGGACGCGCCCGGACCCGGCCGTGTCCGTTCCGAGCGAGAAGTCGACCGTCCCCGCGGCCACCGCCACGGCCGAGCCGGAGCTGGAGCCGCCCGTGATGTAACGATCGTCGAACAGGTTCGCCGGGATGCCGTAGGGCGACCGGACGCCGCCGAGGCCGGTCGCGAACTGATCGAGGTTCGTCTTGCCGACGCACAGCGCGCCGGCCGCCTGCAGGCGCGCCACCACCGGCGCCGATTTGGCCGGCTGGTAGGCGAACGCGGGACAGGCCGCCGTCGTCGGCAGCCCGGCCACGTCGATGTTGTCCTTGACGCCGAAGGTGAGGCCGGCGAGCGGGAGCGCCCCGCCGGCCGCGCTGCGGCGCTCGATCTCCTGCGCGTCCGCCAGCAGCCGATCCCGCGCCGCGACCGTGATCCAGACGCCGTCGTCGCCACGGCGCTCGATCGCGGCCAGGGCGCGCTCGGCGGCCGCGAGAGGCCGGAGGGCCGTCGTTTCCGCGCTCATCGTTCCGGGCAGGATGCCGGATCGGATCTCTGCCGACAACGGTCGACGAACGCTTCGTCGTCGAAGTTACGAACTAAGGGGGCGGACGAAAAGTTCAAGAAACATGCGGCGGCCTATAAGCGGAACATGGTGAAAACTCAGCAGTTCACAGGCAGGTTTGTCGCACGTGGCACTCGTTGGCTTGGGTCGCGGCTGGTGGCCGGTACCCTGTTCTTGGGGCTCCTCGGGTTGATCCCGGATGGCGCGCGCGATCACCGCGCGGTCGCCGCCACGCCCCTCACGATCGGCTTCATCTACGTCGGCCCGAAGACCGACTACGGTTACAACCAGGCGCACGCGCAGGGCGCCGCCGCCATCGCCAAGATGCCAGGCGTCAAGATTCGTGAAGAGGAGATGGTCCCCGAGACCAGCGCCGTCCAGAAGACCATGGAGAGCATGATCAACCTCGACGGGGCGACGCTGCTGTTCCCCACCTCGTTCGGCTACTTCGATCCGCACATCCTCAAGGAGGCCAACAAGTACAAGAACGTGACGTTCCTGCACTGCGGCGGCCTGTACCAGGAGGGCAAGCACCCGACCAATGTGGGCAGCTACTTTGGCTATATCGACGAGGCGCAGTACGTGGCGGGGATCGTGGCCGGCATGACCACCAAGTCAAACAAGCTGGGCTTCATCGCCGCCAAGCCGATCCCGCAGGTGTTGCGCAACATCAACTCCTACACGCTGGGCGCGCGCTCGGTGAACCCCAAGGTGACGACGACGGTCATCTTTACCGGCGACTGGTCGATGCCGGTCAAGGAGGCCGAGGCGACCAACAGCCTGATCGATCAGGGCGTCGACGTCCTGACCATGCATGTCGACTCGCCCAAGGTCATCGTCGAGACGGCCGAGCGGCGGGGCGTGTTCGTCACCGGGTATCACGCCAACCAGGCGGCGCTGGCCCCCAAGGGGTATCTCACGGGCGCCGAGTGGAACTGGGGCAAGGTCTACGCCGACTACGTCACGATGCTGCAGAGCGGGAAGCCGTTTCCGCACCTGCTGCGTGGCGGATTGAAGGAAGGCTTCGTCAAGGTTTCCCCCTACGGCAAGGCGGTCTCGCCCGCGGCCAGGAAGAAGGCCGACGCGGCCAAGGCCAAGTTCATGGCGGGCACGATGGTCATCTACAAGGGGCCGCTCAATGACAACACCGGCAAGGTCGTGATCCCGGCCGGCACCGAGGAGAAGCAGACCGACATCGCGCTCGAGAAGATGGACTACCTGGTCGAAGGTGTCGTCGGGAAGACGCACTGATCGGCTGACCTTCCAGAAAATCGGAAGATGGGCATCGGCGTGAGTATCGGCGCGCTCTCCACCCCGGCGGCTGAACCGTCGCCGGCGGCAGCGGCTGCGGCGGCGGCCGCTTCGGCGGAGGCGCGCCGCGCGGCCTGGCGCAAGTCGGTCGAATCGGTCGCCATTCCGATCGGCGCGATCGTGGCCGCGTTGCTCCTGTTCGGGATCTTCGTGGCGCTGACTGGCCGCAGCCCGCTGGCCGTCTATCACGAGATGTATCGCGGTTCCTTCGGGACGTGGTTCTCGTTCCAGAACACGCTGCAGCGGTCGGCGCCGATCATGCTGACCGCGCTGGCCACGGCCATCCCGCTGCGGCTGGGCCTGGTCGTCCTGGGGGGCGAGGGGGCGATGGTGCTGGGCGGCCTGGCCGCGGCGGCGATCGGGATCCACCTGCACTCGCCGTTCTCGATCAAGCTGGGGATGTTCGTGACCGGCGCGCTGGTCGGCGGGGCCTGGATAGCCGGCGCCGGCGCGCTGCGCGCCTACCGCGGCGTGAACGAGACGATCAGCTCGCTGCTGCTCAACTACATCGCCATCGCGCTCCTCAATCACATGGTCGAGGGCCCGCTGCGCGATCCGGCCAGCCTCAACAAGCCGTCGACGCTGCCGATCGGCGACGACAACATGCTGGGGAACCTGCCCGGGCTCGACGTCCACTGGGGGCTCGGCTTCGGCCTCATCGCCTGCTTCCTGGCCTGGTTCCTGATGCAGCGGACGACGTTCGGGTTTTCGGCGCGCATGGTGGGCGGCAACATCCGCGCCGCGCTGCTGAACGGATTGCCGGTGCGGCGTTTGATCGTCCTGGCCACGTTCCTGGGCGGCCTGGGCGCCGGGCTGGCGGGCGCGGTCGAGGTGGCGGCCATCCACGGCAACGCCAACGCCTCGCTGGTGACCGGTTACGGCTACACGGGCGTGCTGGTGGCGTTCATCGCCCGGGCCAACCCGCTGGGCGTGGTGCCCGTCGCGCTGTTGCTGGGCGGCATCGGCGCCAGCGGCGGCCTCTTGCAGCGCGTGTTCGAGCTGCCGGACGCCACGGTCAACGTTCTGCAAGGGGTCATCTTCATCGCCATTCTGTTCTCGGATTCTCTGTACGGGCGGCGCTGGGGGCGGGTGAAGCTGAAGTCGGCGGTGGCGGCGTGAGCGCGGCGGGCGGCGTCGCGCTGGGCATGGTCGGCGGCGCCATCCGGATCAGCACGCCGTTCCTGTTCGTCAGCCTGGGCGAGTGCCTGACCGAGAAGAGCGGCCGCGTGAACCTTGGGCTGGAAGGGACGCTGGTCATGGGGGCCATGGCCGCCTACGGCGTCTCCTACCTGACGAATTCGCCCTGGTTGGGGGTGCTGGCGGCCGGCGGCTGCGGGATCGTGCTGGGCGCGCTGCACGCCTGGCTGTGCGCGCGCCCGCGCGTCAACGACGTCGCGGTCGGCATCGCGCTGATGCTGTTCGGCGTCGGGCTGGCGTTTTTCCTGGGCAAGCCGCTGGTGGGTCCCACCGCGCCGCACCTGCCGTCGGTGTCGCTGGGCTGGTGGTCCAGCTCGGCGCAGGTCCGGTCGGCGCTGCAGGTGAACGCGCTGTTCGTGCTGGGCCTGGTCACGACGGTGGTCGTCCGCTTTGTCCTCCTGCGCACGCGCTGGGGGCTCATCATCCGCACCGTCGGCGAGAGCGCCGACGCCGCGCGCGCCATGGGCTACGACATCGCGCGCGTCCGCCAGCGGGCCACGATGGCCGGCGGTTTTCTGGCCGGGATCGGCGGCTCGTTCCTGTCGCTGTTCTACCCGGGCAGCTGGAACGAAGGCCTGTCCAGCGGACAGGGGCTGATGGCGGTGGCGCTGGTGATCTTCGCGCGCTGGGATCCCGTGCGCTGCCTGCTGGCGTCGCTGCTGTTCGGCGGCGCCAGCGCGCTGGGGCCCGCGCTGCAGTCGGTGGGCGTGACGTCGGGGTACTATCTGTTCAACGCCGCGCCCTACGCGCTGACGCTGCTGATCATCGTGGTCACCAGCTCGCGCGATCGGGCGCTTATCGGGCAGCCGGCCGAGCTGCGGGTGGCCAGATGACCAACGGTGCAAAAGCTGAACGTTACGTCGCGGGTGATCCGTATCCCTGGCCGTACAACGGCGATCTGCGGCCGGCCAACACGGCGCTCATCATCATCGACATGCAGACCGACTTCTGCGGCAAGGGCGGCTACATCGATCTGATGGGCTACGACATCTCCGTGTCGCGGGCCTGCATCGGACCGATCCGCAGCGTGCTCGACAAGATGCGCGCCGGCGGCTTTCACATCATCCACACCCGCGAGGGGCACCGGCCGGATCTCTCCGACCTGCCGGCCAACAAGCGCTGGCGGTCGCGCCGCACGGTCGGCAACGAAGGGGTCGGTATTGGCGACAAGGGTCCCTGCGGCCGGATCCTGGTCCGCGGCGAGCCGGGCTGGGAGATCATCCCCGAGCTGGCGCCGCTGCCGGGCGAGCCGATCATCGACAAGCCGGGCAAGGGCTCGTTCTGCGCCACCGACCTGGACATGCTGCTCCGACAGGCGGGGATCCAGAACATCGTGCTGACCGGCATCACCACCGACGTCTGCGTGCACACCACGATGCGCGAGGCCAACGATCGCGGCTACGAGTGCGTGATCCTGGAAGACTGCTGCGCCGCCACGGACATGGGCAACCACCACGCCGCCCTCAAGATGGTGAAGATGCAGAACGGCGTGTTCGGCTCGGTCTCGAATTCCCGCGCGCTGCTGGAGGCGTTGCCGTGACGCTGGAGCTCGACGACGGCGCGATGGCAGTCGTCGACGCGGCGACCCCCGCGCTGGAGGCGATCGGGATCTCCAAGCAGTTCGGAACGGTGCTGGCGCTGGACAACGTGTCCCTGCGCCTGGCGCGCGGGTCGGTCCACGCGCTCCTGGGTGAGAACGGCGCCGGCAAGAGCACGCTGGTGAAATGCATCATGGGCTACTACACCGCCGACGCCGGGCAGGTGCTGGTCAACGGCGTCGCCGCCGAGATGCGGAGTCCGCGCGACGCCGCGGCCCGCGGGATCGGGATGGTGTACCAGCACTTCACGCTGGTCGACAACATGACGGTCGCCGAGAACCTGGTGCTGTCGCGGCGCGATCACCCGTTCGTGTTCGACTGGCCCGGCGAGCAGAAGGCGGTCGCCGCGTTCATGGACAAGATGCCGTTCAAGCTGGACCCGGCGCGCCCGGTCCGCACGCTGGCGGCCGGCGAGAAGCAGAAGCTCGAGATCCTGAAGCAACTCTATCTGGGCAGCTCGATCGTGATCCTCGACGAGCCGACGTCGGTGCTCACGCCGGACGAGGCCGACGACGTGCTGGGGCTGCTGCGCGGGATGGCCCAACAGGACGGAGCCGGCAAGCTGACCATCCTGATGATCTCGCACAAGTTCCGCGAGGTGATGGCGTTCGCCGACGAGGTGACCGTGCTGCGGCGCGGGCGCCCGGCGGGCGGCGGCCGCGTCGCCGACCTCACCCCCGACCTGATGGCGCGCATGATGGTGGGCGACGAGCCGCCCCGCGCCAACGGGACCAGGACGGCCCGCACGCGCGAGGAGACGGTGCTGCAGATCGAGGCGCTGTCGGCCGACGACGACCTCGGCACGCCCGCGGTGACCAGCTTCTCGCTGACCGTGGGGGCGGGGGAGATCGTGGGGATCGCCGGCGTCTCGGGCAACGGCCAGGAGGAGCTGGTCGAGGTGCTGGCCGGCCAGCGGAGCGCGCGCGGCGGCCGGGTGGTCGTCAACGGCACCCCCTACGGCGCGACCCGTGGCGAGATGCGCGGGCTGAAGGTGCGCTGCCTCCCGGACGAGCCGCTGCGCAACGCCTGCGTCGGCCCGATGTCGGTGGCCGAGAACATCGGCTTCCGCCGCTTCGATCGGCACCCGTTCACGTTCTGGAAGGCGCTGGTCAGCGGCCGCGCGCTGCGCAGGCGGGCGCAGTCGCTGATCGCCGAGTACGGCATCCGCACGCCCGGGCCAGACGCGCCGATCGGCAGCCTGTCGGGCGGCAACGTGCAGCGCGCGGTGCTGGCGCGCGAGCTGTCCGACGACGTGACGCTGCTGATCGCCTCGAACCCCTGCTTCGGGCTCGACTTCGCGGCGGTGGCGGAGATTCGCTCGCGGTTGATGGAGGCGCGCAACCGCGGCGCCGCCGTGCTGCTCATCAGCGCCGACCTGGACGAGATCTTCGCGCTCAGCGACCGGATCGTGGTCATCAGCGAGGGGAAGGCGGTTCACGAAACGCCGATTGCGTCGGCCGACCTGGGAGTGATCGGACGCCACATGGCGGGCCACGCTTGACGGGCGCCGCCCAGTCCGTCTTAGCTCTCGTGACGGATGAACCTTGATCAGCTCGATTTGGCAGATTTGCTCGCCCGCGCGCAGCGCCCCGACTTTCCCTGGCAGGCCTTCCGGCCCGGCGTCGAGATCCACCGAATGTGGGGCGACATGGACCGCGCCGGCGAAGCGGCGGCGCTGCTGCGCTATGCGGCGGGCGGGGTCATCCCGGCTCACCGCCATGAAGGGGTCGAGGAGATCCACGTCCTGGCGGGATCCCAGTGGGACGCGCGCGGCGTCTACCCGGCCGGCTCGACCATCTTCAACCCGCCTGGATCCAGCCACACGGTCGAGAGCTCCGAGGGGTGCATCGTGCTCGTCATCTGGCAGCACCCCAACACCTGGCTCGACGCGGCCCGCAGCTAGGCTTCCGATGGGCTGGAGCGCGGCTCTGGAATTGGGGTTCGCCGCCGAGCGCGGCATGACCCGCCTCGCGCACCGCGCGCACCGCGGCCCGTTCGTGGTTCAGCGGGCGTTTCTCCCCGAGGGGCCCGATCTTTGCCACGTCTACCTGCTGCATCCCCCGGGGGGGCTGGTGGGCGGCGACGAGCTGCGGCTGGATCTGCGGGTCGGCGAGGGGGCGCGCGCGCTGGTGACGACGCCCGCGGCGGGCAAGGCCTACCGCACGACCGGCCCGACGGCCCGGCAGGCGCACACGCTGGCCGTCGAGGCGAACGGCACGCTGGAGTGGCTGCCGCAGGAGACGATCGTCTACGACGGCGCGCGGGTGGAGCTGGAGACGCGGATCGACCTGGGGCCGGGGGCGCGGTTCTTTGGCGCGGAGACGATCTGCTTCGGCCTGCCGGCCCGCGAGGAGCCGTTCGAGCGCGGGTGGTGCCGCCAGGTGTTCGAGTTGACGCGCGACGGGCACCCGATCTTCATCGAGCGCGGGCGCTTCGACGGTGGTGCGCCGGTCCACCAGGCGTCCTGGGGGCTGGGCGGCGCGACCGTGCTGGCGCTGGCGGTCGCCACGCCCGCGCCCGAGGCGGCGGCGCTGGCCGAGCTGAGCACGCTGCTGGCGGCGATCCCGGAGGCTGACCGCGCGGCCGCCACGCTGGTCGGCCTGGACGACGTCCTGGTGGTGCGTTATTTGAGCCCCAGCGCCGAACGGGCGCGACTGTTCACGCAGGCGGCCTGGCGGCTCCTGCGCCCGTCGCTGTTCGGGCGCCCGGCCGTCGCGCCGCGCATCTGGGCGACCTAGGAGACCGACTGAATGGAGCTCTCTCCCCGCGAGAAGGACAAGCTGCTGCTGTTCACCGCCGCGCTGCTGGCCGAGCGGCGCAAGGCGCGCGGCCTGCGCCTCAATTATCCCGAGGCGGTGGCTTACATCTCGGCGGCGATCCTGGAGGGGGCGCGCGACGGCCGCACCGTCGCCGAATTGATGGCCGAGGGGGCGCGCATCCTGAGCGAGGACGACGTGATGGAGGGGGTGGCCGAGCTGATCCCCGAGGTGCAGGTGGAGGCCACCTTTCCCGACGGCACCAAGCTGGTCACCGTCCACCAGCCGATCGCGGCGCGCAAGACGCTGGGGATCGGCGCGGTCACGACAGCGCCCGGATCGATCACGCTGAACGCCGGCCGTGCGACGGTCACGATCGAGGTGGCGAACACGGGCGACCGGCCGATCCAGGTCGGTTCGCACTATCACTTCTTCGAGGTGAACCCGGCGCTGAAGTTCGATCGCCAGAAGGCACGCGGTTTTCGCCTGGACGTGCCGGCGGGGACGGCGGTGCGGTTCGAGCCGGGGCAGTCGCGCACGATCGATCTGGTCGCCTACGACGGCGAGCGGGTCGTGCAGGGCTTCCGCGGCGACGTGATGGGCAAGCTATGAAGACCATCGATCGCCACGCCTACGCCGAGATGTACGGCCCGACCACGGGCGACCGCGTCCGTCTGGGCGACACCGACCTGGTCGTCGAGATCGAGCGCGACCACACGATCTACGGCGAAGAGGTGAAGTTCGGTGGCGGCAAGGTGATCCGCGACGGCATGGGGCAGAGCCAGCGCGCCGGCGCCGACGTGGCCGATCTGGTGATCACCAACGCCGTCGTGATGGATCCGGGCGGCATCTACAAGGCCGACGTCGGGATCAAAGAGGGGCGCATCAGCGCCATCGGCAAGGCCGGAAACCCCGACGTGCAGCCGGGCGTCACGATCGTCATCGGTCCGGGGACGGAGATCGTGGCGGGCGAGGGCTGCGTGCTCACGCCGGGCGCCATCGATTCGCACATCCACTTCATCTCGCCGCAACAGGTGGAGCACGCGCTCATGTCGGGGGTGACGACCATGATCGGCGGCGGCACCGGCCCGGCGGCCGGCACCAACGCCACCACCTGCACGCCCGGCCCCTGGAACGTCGCGCGCATGCTGCAGGCGGCGGACGCGCTGCCGATGAACATCGGCCTGCTCGGCAAGGGCAACGCCAGCCGCCCCGAGTCGCTGGTCGAGCAGGTGGCCGCCGGCTGCGTGGGGCTGAAGCTGCACGAGGACTGGGGGACCACGCCGGCGGCGATCGACTGCTGCCTGTCGGTCGCCGAGGCGCACGACGTGCAGGTGGCCATCCACACCGACACGTTGAACGAGTCGGGGTTCGTCGAGGACACCCTGGCGGCGTTCAAGGGGCGCGCCATCCACAGCTTCCACACCGAGGGCGCCGGTGGTGGTCACGCGCCCGACATCATCAAGGTCTGCGGCGTGCCGCACGTGCTGCCGTCGTCGACCAACCCGACGCGCCCCTACACCGTCAACACCGTCGACGAGCACCTGGACATGCTGATGGTCTGCCACCACCTGGACCCCGGCATCGCCGAGGACGTGGCCTTCGCCGAGTCGCGCATCCGGCGCGAGACCATCGCCGCCGAGGACATCCTGCACGACAAGGGCGCCATCAGCATGATGTCCAGCGACTCGCAGGCGATGGGGCGCGTGGGCGAGGTCGTGACGCGCACCTGGCAGACCGCGCACAAGATGAAGCAGCAGCGCGGGGCGCTGCCGGAGGACACCGCGGCGGACAACTTCCGCGTCCGGCGCTACCTGGCCAAGTACACCATCAACCCGGCGATCACCCACGGCATCGCGCACGAGGTCGGCTCGATCGCCGTCGGCAAGCTGGCGGATCTGGTGCTCTGGCGCCCGGCGTTCTTCGGGGCGAAGCCCGCCGTCATCATCAAGGGCGGGATGATCATCGCGGCGCCGATGGGCGATCCGAACGCCTCGATCCCCACGCCGCAGCCGGTCCACTACCGGCCGATGTTCGGCGCGCTGGGCGGCGCGCGCCACGCCACCTGCCTGACGTTCGTGTCGCAGGCGGCGCTGGCGGCGGGCGTGCCGGCGCGGCTGGGGCTGTCCAAGCGCGCGGTGGCGGTGAAGGGGACGCGCGCGATCCGCAAGCGCGACATGGTCCTGAACGACGCGCTGCCGGCCATCGAGGTCGATCCGCAGACCTACGAGGTGCGCGCCGACGGTGAATTACTGACTTGCGAGCCGGCCGCGACGCTGCCGCTGGCGCAGCGATACTTCCTGTTTTAGGAACGGACGGGATGCTGCGCCTCACCGAGCTCGCTTCCGACGACGGCCCGCGCGCCGTGGCGGGCGTGCTGACGTTGCGCTTCGGCGACCGGCGGCGCAGCCGGCTGCGCGCGCGCCTCGACGACGGGCGCGAGGCGGCGGTGCTGCTGCCGCGCGGCACGGTGCTGCGCGACGGCGATCGGCTGCGCGCCCGGACGGATGAGGCGACCGATCTGGTCGTGTCGGTGCGCGCCGCGGCCGAGACGCTGTCGTGGGCCAGCACCGACGATCCGCTGCTGCTGGCCCGCGCCGCCTATCACCTGGGGAACCGGCACGTCCCGGTCCAGGTCGGCGCGGGATGGCTGGCGTACGAGCACGACCACGTGCTCGACGGGATGATTCGCGAGATGGGGCTCCTCGTCCTGTCGCGCCAGGCGCCGTTCGAGCCGGAGGTTGGCGGTTACCGGCACGGCGGCGAGGCGCCGCATCACCACCACGCGCACGGAGGTCACGAGCATGATCACTGACCCGCCCGGTGGACCGAGCGACCTGGCCTTGGTCCGGCTGCTTCAGATCGTCAGCCCGGCGCTGCCGATCGGCGCGTTCGCGTATTCACAGGGGCTGGAGCAGACGGTGGCCGAAGGGTGGGTCACCGACGAGGCAGAGGCGACCGCCTGGCTGCTCGGCTTGCTGGAGTCGAGCTTCGCCACGCTGGACTTGCCGGTGGTGGCGCGCCTCATGGCGGCCTGGAGCACCGGCGATCGGCTGGCCGTCGAGCGCTGGAGCGCCTGGTTGCTGGCCTGCCGCCCGACGCGTGAGATCCGCGCCGAGGACCGGCAGCTCGGGGCGGCGCTGGCGCGCGTCCTGGAGGCGCTGGGGATTGAGGACGCCAGGTCCTGGGCGCGGCGCTCGACCGTCACCCACGCCGCGATGTTCGCGCTGGCGGCCACCCGGTTCTCGGTGCCGGTCGGGGCGGCGCTGGTCGGGCACGCGTTCGCCTGGGCCGAGGCGATCACCAGCGCGGCGGTGCGGCTGGTGCCGCTGGGCCAGAGCGCCGGACAGCGGTTGCTGGCCGCCGCGGGTCACGCCATCCCCTCGGTGGCCGCGCGGGCGCTGACGCTGGAGGATCGCGAGCTGGGCGCGGCGGCGCCGGGGCAGGCGATCGCCAGCGCGCGGCACGAGACGCTGTATTCCAGGCTGTTCCGTTCATGAGGAGGCGAGGTTCATGACCAGGCTGCAACCCCTGCGCGTCGGCGTGGCCGGCCCGGTAGGCTCGGGCAAGACCGCGTTGGTCGACGCGCTCTGCAAGAAGCTGCGCGACCGGTTCGAGATCGCGGTGGTGACCAACGACATCTACACCAAAGAGGACGCGCAGTTCCTGGTCCGCAGCGGCGCGCTGCCCGAGGAGCGGATCGTCGGCGTCGAGACCGGCGGTTGTCCGCACACCGCCATCCGCGAAGACGCCTCCATCAACCTGGACGCCGTGGACGCGATGTCGGTGCGCTTCCCGATGCTGGACCTGGTGATCATCGAGAGCGGCGGCGACAACCTGGCCGCCACCTTCAGCCCCGAGCTGGCCGACCTGACCCTCTACGTGATCGACGTGGCGGGCGGCGACAAGATCCCGCGCAAGGGCGGCCCCGGCATCACGCGGTCGGACCTGCTGGTCATCAACAAGACCGACCTGGCGCCGCACGTCGGCGCCTCGCTGGAGGTCATGGACCGCGACGCCCGCAAGATGCGCGGCGACCGCCCCTTCGTCTTCACCTGCGTCCGCGCCGGCAAAGGCGTCGATCAGGTCGCCGACTTCGTCATTCGGCAGGGGATGCTAGAAGAAGAATAGGCGGCCGCGGCGCGGGGGAGTGGACTCCCCCGCGGGCCCCCTCCATCAGCCCGGCGCCGGCGCGGCAGAGCCGCGCCTTCCGGTGCTTGGACTCGCTCGCGATGCTCGCTCTGGCATCAGGTCGCCGACTTCGTCGTTCGGCAGGGGCTTCTATTCTAGGAGAAGAATAGGCGGCCGCGGGATCAGCGCCAGGTTGGAGACGCAGAAGGCGTACGGCGTCGTGGTGACGGCGTTGGTGAAGACCTGGAACTGAATCGACTGGATATGGGTCGGATCGAACGCCGGCGGCGTTGCCGGCGGGGTTATCTGGGTGAGGTAGAGCGGGCCCCCGACGTCGCTCCAGCTGATCTCGATGTGGCCAGTTGTGAGCGGCGAGCCCTCCGACGTGGCGCCCATCCAGTAGGGGGCATCGCTGCCGTGCTCACCCAGGAACGGGAAGTTGACGCGGATGGCGTTGGGGACGAGGTTCGCGCTGAAGTCGAACGCGATCCCCTGATATCCGCTGAGGTCCATCGGGCTCCGGGTGCTCTCGTCGCTGCCCGGGTTGTTGAAGTCCAGTCCGATGCCAGCGCCCCACAGCGCGGCGTAAGCTAGCGTTCCGGTGTTGTCGGCGAGCACCTGCGCGGCGATCCCGGTGGTGCACATCTCGCTGGTCGGCAGGTCCGTGGGAGCAAACCGTTGGCCCGGCGTCGGCGTGGTGATCGCCGAGCACTGATCGGCCGTGAAACCGTCCTCGGCGCAGTCGCTGTCGGCAAAGTCGTTGGTGGTTGCGTCAGCCGCGGGGCCGACGCCGTCGCCGAACGCGTACCAGCCTCCGACGACCCCGGTCACGGCATCCTTGACGAATCCGGTCGGGCTGGAGACCAGCGGGTAGCCGCCCGTTACCGCGCCGCCCACGCCGCCGATGGCGGAACCGCCTGCGCCGACCGAGCCGCCGGTGGCGATCGGGACGCCGGTTCCGACCACGCCGCCGCTCCCGCCGGTGTCGATCACACCACCGCTTCCATTGTCATCCGGCGGGGGGTTGGTCAGATTCTCGTTCCCCTGACAGCCGTAGGCGTTCAGAAGCAGGAACGACGCGAGCGCCGAAGCGCGCAGGAAGGTGACCGGGCCGATGGTTGTCGCCATGGGAGAGTCCAAGCAAATGGTTTAGGGGGCGGCGTTCGACCCCGAACGCCGGACCCCTGCCATGAGAGACCCAACCAATCAATCTGTCAACCGCAGCTGGCACGACGCCGCTGCGGGTGGTCACAATCAGGATCAGTAACGATAGTGATCGGACTTGTACGGGCCTTCCTTGGGGATCCCGAGGTAGCTCGCCTGGCGATCGGTCATCACCTCGAGCTCGACGCCCAGCTTGGCGAGGTGCAGGCGCGCGACCTTCTCGTCCAGCTTCTTGGGCAGCGTGTAGACGCGCCCCGGCTCATACCCGGCGATGCCGGAGAGGGTCGGCTTCTTCTGCGCGGCCAGCCACAGATCGATCTGCGCGATGGTCTGGTTGGTGAACGAGTTGCTCATCACGAAGCTCGGGTGGCCGGTGGCGCACCCGAGGTTCACCAGGCGCCCCTCGGCCAGCACGATGATCGACTTGCCGTCCGGCCAGATCACCTCGTGCACCTGGGGCTTCACCTCGACCCACTTGTGCTTCCGGATGTTGGCGATCTCGATCTCCGAGTCGAAGTGGCCGATGTTGCACACGATCGCGCGGTGCTTCATCGCGTTCATGTGGGCCTCGGTGATCACGAACTCGTTGCCGGTGGTGGTGACGAAGATGTCACCGCGCGGCGCGGCCTTGGCCATGGTCGTGACCTCGTAGCCCTCCATCGCCGCCTGCAGCGCGCAGATCGGATCGATCTCGGTGATCAGCACCCGCGCGCCTTGCCCCTTCATCGCCTGGGCGCAGCCCTTGCCGACGTCGCCGTAGCCGGCGATGACGACGACCTTGCCCGACAGCATGACGTCGGTGGCGCGCATGATGCCGTCCGGCAGCGAGTGGCGACAGCCGTAGAGGTTGTCGAACTTGGACTTGGTGACCGAGTCGTTCACGTTGATGGCGGGGAACAGCAGCTCGTTCTTCTGCGCCATCTGGTACAGCCGGTGAACGCCGGTGGTGGTCTCCTCGGAGACGCCCTTGATGTTCTTGGCGGCCTGGGCGAAGAAGCCGGGCCGCTCCTTCAGCGCGCGCTTGACCAGCGCGTAGAGGACGCGCCCCTCTTCGTGGCCGGGGTCCTTGTCCAGGAACGACGGATCCTTTTCGGCCTTCACGCCCAGGTGGACGAGCAGCGTCAGGTCGCCGCCGTCATCCAGGATGAGGTTGGGGGTGCCGCCGTCGGACCACTGCAGCACGCGCCAGGAGTAGTCCCAGTACTCCTCCAGCGTCTCGCCCTTGACGGCGAACACCGGCACGCCCCGATCGGCGATGGCGGCGGCGGCGTGATCCTGGGTGCTGAAGATGTTGCAGGAGCACCAGCGAATGTCGGCGCCCAGCGCCTCGAGCGTCTCGATCAAGACCGCCGTCTGGATGGTCATGTGCAGCGAGCCGGCGATGCGCGCGCCCTTCAAGGGCTGCGTCTTCGCGAACTCTTGGCGCGTCGCCACGAGGCCCGGCATCTCGGTCTCGGCCAGGTCGATCTCCTTGCGCCCGAAGGCGGCTTGCGAGAGATCGCGGACCAGGTAATCGGGCTTGCCGTTGACGGCGGGGGCTTTCTTGAACGTGCTTGTCTCGGACATCGCCGAAGAATTGACGACGCCTCAGGCGCTGTCAAGCCGGGCGACGGGCGTTTCAATATGATTCCGGTCGTGTACGCCTCGCGTCGAACCTGCTCAGAGCCCGCGGACGGGTTCGGAGCCTCCCGCGATGCGATACCCGGCGGGCGCTGGATATTAGCTCTGCCTTATTGCTCACCATAGAAATATTAATTTGCCTAATGGTCCAGTCGGCGCCAGTTTGTCTGGCTCGATGACGACCAAGGTTCCCCAGGGGAAGTACGTTCCCGCCGCGCCGGTGTCGCTGGGCGACCGGCGCTGGCCCGCTCAGGTGATCACGCGCGCCCCGCTCTGGTGCAGCACTGACCTGCGCGACGGCAACCAGGCCCTCATCGAGCCGATGGACCAGGCGCGCAAGCTGCGAATGTTCGAGACCCTGGTGCGGATCGGCTTCAAGGAGATCGAGATCGCGTTCCCCGCGGCGTCGCAGGTCGAGTTCGACTTCGTCCGCCGGTTGATTGAAGAGGACCGCATCCCGGCCGACGTCACGGTGCAGGTGCTGACGCAGGCCCGCGAGGAGCTGATCGATCGCACCTTCGCGTCGCTGCGCGGCGCCCGCCGCGCCGTGGTCCACGTCTACAACGCGACCGCGCCGCTGTTCCGGCGGGTGGTCTTCCAGAAGGACCGCGCCGGGGTCCTGGACATCGCCACCCGCGCCACGGGACAGATTCGAGCGCTGGCGGCCGCCGACCCCGCCACCGACTGGGGCTTCGAGTACTCGCCCGAGACCTTCAGCGCCACCGAGCTCGACTTCGCCAAGGAGATCTGCGACGCGGTGGCCGAGACCTGGGGCGCGACCCCGTCCCGTCCCGCCATCATCAACCTCCCCGCCACGATCGAGCGCTCGACCCCCAACGTCTACGCCGATCAGATCGAGTGGATGCACCGCAACCTGGCGCGCCGCGAGGCCATCATCCTGAGCGTCCACCCGCACAACGACCGCGGCACCGCGGTCGCCGCCGCCGAGCTGGCGGTCATGGCCGGCGCCGACCGGGTCGAGGGTTGTTTGTTCGGCAGCGGCGAGCGCACGGGGAACGTCGATCTGGTGACGCTGGCCCTGAACCTGTATTCGCAAGGGGTCGATCCCGGCCTCGACTTCTCCGACGTCGACGGCGTCCGGGCCGTGGCCGAGCACTGCACGCAGCTGCCCGTCCACCCGCGGCATCCGTACGCGGGCGATCTGGTTTACACGTCGTTCTCGGGCTCGCACCAGGACGCGATCAAGAAGGGCTTCGCGGCGCGCGCCGCCGGGCCGCGCGACGCGGTCTGGGAGATGCCGTACTTGCCGCTGGATCCCGCCGACGTCGGCCGCACCTATGACGCCGTCATCCGGGTGAACGGCCAGTCGGGCAAGGGCGGCATCGCCTACCTGCTTTCGGCCAGCTACGGCCTGGACCTCCCCCGCCGCCTTCAGATCGAGTTCGCGCGCGTCGTCCAGGAGCGCGCCGACACCGCCGGCGGCGAGCTCTCACCCCGCGATCTCTACGCGCTGCTGGCCAGCACCTACCTGCGCGAGCAGCCCATCGCGCCGGTGGCAAGCGACGGCGCCAGCCCCCTGGAAGCGCTGTTCGCGGCGGTGGGCGCGCGCGCCGAGATCGTCGCCGCATCCGCCCAGCCGGTCCGCGGCCTCGACCGCGGCCACGCCGCCATCATCGAGGTCCGCTTCAACGACGCGCCCGCGCTCTTCGCCCTGGGCCTCGGCGACACCGACGAAGCCGCCCTCCTGTCAGCCGGCGTGAGCGCCCTCCACCGCGCCGGCCTCACCGCCGTCCAGGTCGCGCCCCTCCGGCAGACCGCCTGACCGGGCCCGACCCGGTCACGCTCAACCACCTCTACCCTCAGCGCGCTTCGAGGACGCCGCCTTCGGTTGACGGGTCGCCGTGGGCGATGGAGGGGATCGGTACGGCCCCCTTCCCGCGCGTGGTCGCGGAGACCGCGGTCGACGCCGGCATGGCGAAGCGGCTGTAGGCGAACAGGAAGGTGGCGATCGCCAGGTAGGCGATGACGACCGGGGCGTTCTCGAAGGCGCCCACCTCCTCACCGTGCATGAGGCCGAAGAAGGTCAGGATGGCGCCCGCGACGGCGAAGCCCGAGGCCTTCGAGAAGTCGCGGTCGATGATGAAGGTGGTCATCGCGCCGAGGACGACGCCCGCCAGGATCGAGCCGCCGCCCAGGATCGAGAGGCCGTGATAGAGGATGCCGACCTGCTGCATCGACGCGATCATGTCGGGCGTGACGTGGTGAATGTTCGAGACCGCGCCGAGCGCGTTGTCGATCTGCAGCTTGGCCCAGGCCGCCAGCGACGGGACCAGCGCGACCACGATGGCCGGCGCGTGGCGGTGCGGGCTCTCTTGAAAAGCCTGCGACCCGATCAGCATGCCGATGTAGAGCAAGATCGGTGAGATGGCGACCACCGGGATCAGCGCGGTCATCAGCGAGATGACGCCGAACCAGGAGAGGATGATGACCATCAGGCCGGTGGCGGCGGAGTAGCCGATGCGGCCGCCCATCGCCTTCCAGCCCGGGTGGCCGATGTACACGGCGTTGATGTACGGGTTGCCCATCAGGCAGCCGATGAGGCTGATGACGCCGTCGGCGGTGAGGACGCGCGTGGTCGGGTATTCGTCTCCGGCCGCGGAGGCGCTGACGACGTTGTCCATCGCCTCGACCAGGTCATAGATGCCGAACGGGATGGCCGTGACGAGGATGATCTTCAGGAACGACCAGTGCAGGCCGCCCAGCACCAGGCCGACGGCGGGGTGGGGAACGGCGAAACCGAACGTCTGGAACGACGCCTTCAGGGCCTCGGCGCTCATGCCGCCGAAGTTCAGACCGAACAGGTTCGAGCCCCAGGCGATCACCGTGCCGACGGCGATCGCCACCAGGCCGGCCGGAATGCCCCCGAACTTGGCGCCGCCGAACCAGCTGGTCAGGATGATCGCGAAGCAGACCAGACCCACCATCGGCGTCATGAACATCTCCAGCGCGGGCTTCATGGAGATGAACGTGATGGAGACGCCGGCCAGCGCGCCGAGCAGCGCGGCCTTCGGCGTGATGCGACGGACGATGGGCGCCAGGTAGCCGCCCGCCATGAGGACGAAGCTCTGGATGAAGACCCAAGTCAGGCCGGCCTGCCAGCCCTTCATCGGGTCGCCGGTGGCGATCTTCACCGGGAGCATGATCACCAGCGTGACGATGAACATGTGCGGGACGCTGATCCCCGACGGCAGCGCGCACACGTCCGTGCGCCCCGTCTTCTTCGCCAGGCGATAGGCGAGGGAGGCGTAATAGACGGTGCTCAGGCACATCATCAGGCCGGCGGCCGGCAAGATGCGCCGGAAGACCAGCTCCGACGGCATCTGCAGCACGAACCGCAGCAGGCCGGTCAGCGTCAGCAGGTTGACGAGGATGTTCGTCCCGAACCCGAAGAAGGCGTTCCAGTCCCCCGGCGTCCAGATCTTTGGCTTCATGGTCGTTTCCATCCCTGCTGCGCTCCTCTCCTGCGTTTTTCTGATGCGACTGTTCAGCTGGCGGGGGCTCCTTCTTTCGCGGCGAGGATGCGGACCGAGTCAGAGACCCAGCCAAAGATCCCGCCCTGCGCTTTGATCATCTTCAGTCCCATCTCGTGGAACTCGGGGAAGTACGACCCGCAGCAGTCACCGGCGACGATGCAGCGGTAACCGCGGTCGTTCGCCTCGCGTACGGTCGTGTGGACGCAGACCTCGGTCGTCACGCCGCCGACGATCAGGTTCTCGATGCCACGGTTCCGCAGGATCGACTGCAGGTCCGTGGCGTAGAAGGCTCCCTTGCCGGGCTTGTCGACCACCGGCTCGCCGTCCAGCGGCGCCAGCTCGGGGATGATGTCGTGCCCGGCCTCGCCGCGGATCAAGATGCGCCCCATCGCGCCGGGATCGCCGATCCGCATGGACGGCGCCCCGCGCTCGACCTTGGCCGGCGGCGTGTCGGCCATGTCCGGGCGGTGTCCCTCGCGCGTGTGAACGATCAGCATGCCCAGCTTGCGCGCCCAGGCGAGCAGCGCCTTGGCCGGCGTGATCGCCTTGGCCAGCAGCGACACATCGTTCCCCAGCGTCTCGCCGAAGCCGCCGGGCTCCAGGAAGTCGCGCTGCATGTCGATCATGACGATCGCGGTGCGCGCGGGGTCGATGGCGATCTGTCCCGGCTCGGCGTCGATGGTCAGCTTCTTCATGGCGGCCTCACACGGTCAGGTGTTGTCGAACCAGGTCGTCGGTCAGGTCGGCGATCCCCCCGCCCGCGACCACCTTGCCGCGGTCCAGGATGCAGAAGCTGCGTCCCACCCGGCGCGCGAACGTCAGCTTCTGCTCGACCAGCAGCACGGTGATGCCGTCGTCGACCAGCTTGATGATGACGTCGCCGATCTCGTGCACGACGTTGGGCTGAATGCCTTCGGTCGGCTCGTCGAGGATCAGAAGCTGCGGGTCCAGCGCCAGCGCGCGCCCCATGGCCAGCTGCTGCTGCTGGCCGCCCGAAAGATCGCCGCCGCGGCGCTTGAGCATCTCCTTCAGCACCGGGAACAAGGTCAGGACACGCTCGGGGATCTCGCCCACGGGCCCCTTGCGGCCGCGGCCGATGCGCAGATTTTCCTCGACCGTCAGCAGCGGGAAGATCTCGCGCCCCTGCGGCACATAGCCGATGCCGGCCCGCGCACGGGCCTCGGGGGCCGCGCCCGTCAGCTCGGCGTCGCCAAACTTGATCTGCCCCGATGACGACGGCAGCAGGCCCATGATCACCTTCAGCAGCGTCGTCTTGCCCACGCCGTTGCGGCCCATCAGGCAGACGCAGTCGCCCTTGGGGACCTCAAGGTCCACGTCCCACAGCGTGTGGCTGCTGCCGTAGAACTGGTTGAGCTTGTTGGCCGCCAGCATCGTCAGTCCCCCAGGTAGACCTCGATGACGCGCGGGTCCTTCTGGACCTGCGCCATCGGCCCCTCGGCCAGCACCCGTCCCTGGTGCAGCACGGTCACCCGCCGGGCGATGCTGCGGACGAACTCCATGTCGTGCTCCACCACGACGACCGTGTGCTTGCCGGCCAGGCTGGTGAGCAGCTCCGCCGTCCGCTCCGTCTCGGCGTGGGTCATGCCGGCGATCGGCTCGTCGACCAGCAGCACCGTCGGGGCCTGGGCCAGCAGCATCCCGATCTCCAGCCACTGCTTCTGCCCGTGCGCCAGCAGGCCGGCCTGTCGCTTGGCCTGATCCTTGAGGCCGATGAGCTCGAGGATCTCGTCGATCCGCGTGCGCTCCGCGGCGGTCAGGCGCGCGAACAGCGTGCGAAACACGCCCTTCTTGCCCTTGAGCGCCAGCTCGCAGTTCTCGTAGACGCTGTGCCCCTGGAAGACCGTCGGCCGCTGGAACTTGCGCCCGATCCCCAGCTGCGCGATCCGCACCTCGGACAGCTTGGTCAGATCGAACAGGCGGCTCTCCAGATAGACCGCGCCGCTGTCGGGGCGGGTCTTGCCGGTGATGCAATCCATCAGCGTGGTCTTGCCGGCGCCGTTCGGGCCGATCAGGCAGCGCAGCTCGCCCTTCTCCAGCGTCAGCGTCACGTCGGTGAGCGCCTTGAAGCCGTCGAAGCTGACGGACAGATCTTCGACCCACAGCGCCAGCGGCGGCCGCGCCGCCTCCGGGATGGGGACGTTCGAGATCGGGGTGGGTCGATCGTCTTCGGCCATGGGAATCACGGATATCGCGCTCATGTCGGCGGCGGCGCGGAAGGTTGGGCGATTGGCGCAGAGACCGGCGCTGGCACCGGCTTGGCGGTGCCCCGAGCGGCGAGCTTCGACGTGATCTTCTTTCCGACGCCGACCAGGCCGTCGGGCAGGAACAGCGTGACCGCCACGAACAGGCCGCCCAGCGCATACAGCCAGGCCGACGGGATGGCGGCCGTCAGCCAGCTCTTGCCGCCGTTGACCAGCCAGGCGCCCAGCACCGCACCGCCCAGCGTGGCGCGGCCGCCCACCGCCACCCAGATCGCCATCTCGATCGAGTTCGAGGGCTGCATCTCGCTGGGGTTGATGATCCCGACCTGAGGCACGTAGAGCGCCCCGGCCAGCGCGCACAGCATCGCCGACAGCGTCCAGATGAAAAGCTTGTAGCGGGCCGAGTCGTAGCCGCAGAAGCGGCTCTTCAGCTCGGCGTCGCGCACGGCGGTGACCACGCGCCCGAGGCGGCTGGTGACGACGAACCGGCACAGCAGGTAGGTCCCCAGGAGCGCGATCGCCGACGCCGCGTACAGCGCCCGGCGCGTCCCCGGATCGTGCAGCGGCGCGCCCAGGATCCGCTTGAAGTCGGTGAGGCCGTTTTTGCCGCCGAAGCCGGTGGCGTTCTGGAAGAACAGCAGCGTCGCGGCGTAGGTCAGCGCCTGCGTGACGATCGACAGGTAGACGCCGCGGATGCGCGACCGGAACATGAACCAGCCGAACACCAGCGCCAGCAGGCCGGGGACCACCAGCGTCATGACCGCCGCGAACGGAAAGCTCTGGAAGCCGTGCCAGTACCAGGGCAGCTTGTGCCAGTCCAGGAAGACCATGAAGTCGGGGAGCTCGCTGCGGTAAACGCCTTCGCCGGCGATCGACCGCATGAGGTACATCCCCATCCCGTAGCCGCCCAGCGCGAAGAACAGCGCGTGCCCCAGGCTGAGAATCCCGGCGTACCCCCAGACGAGGTCCATCGCCAGCGCCGAGATCCCGAAGCAGAGGAACTTTCCGAACAGCGGCACCAGGTAATCGGGCGCCACCAGCGGCGTCACGACGCCGATCACGATCGCGGCGACGCCCAGGAAGATCCAGGCGCGCGGGGTGTGCATCTCGCGGAGGCGCTCCACTCAGGCCTCCACGCGCCCCTTGAGCGCGAACAGCCCCTGCGGCCGCCGCTGGATGAACAGGATGACGAACACCAGCACCGCGATCTTTCCCAGAACGGCGCCGGCCGCTGGCTCGATGAGCTTGTTGACCACGCCGAGCCCCAACGCCGCAGCCACGGCTCCGGCCAGACGGCCGACGCCGCCCAGGACCACGACCATGAACGAGTCGATGATGTAGCTCTGGCCCAGCTCCGGCCCGACGTTGCCGAGCTGCGAGAGCGCCACACCGCCCAGGCCGGCGATGCCCGAGCCGAGGCCGAACACCAGCGCGTCGACCCGCTTGGTCGGGATGCCGATGGCGGCGGCCATGGCGCGGTTCTGCGTCACGGCGCGGACCTCCAGCCCGAACCGCGTGCGCTGCAGGATGAACCAGACCGCGGCCGAGACGACCACCACGAAGCCGACCACGGCGACGCGCGCCCAGGGGAGCACCAGCCCGTGCGTCAGCTCCACCCCGCCCGCCAGCCAGTCGGGGTTGGCGACGGACACGTTCTGCGCGCCGAAGATGAGGCGGACGGTCTGGATGATTCCCAGGCTGATCCCCCAGGTGGCCAGCAGCGTCTCCAGCGGGCGCTTGTAGAGGTGGCGGATGACCGTCCGCTCGAGCAACACGCCGACCAGCGCGGTGGCGAGAAACGCCACCGGGATGGCCATCAGCAGGTAGTACTGCGAGCCGTGCATGACGGTCTGAACCGTGTAGGTCGCGTAGGCGCCCAGCATCAGCATCTCGCCGTGGGCCATGTTGATGACGCCCAGCAGGCCGAACGTGACGGCCAGGCCGAGCGCGGCGAACAGCAGCACGCTGGCCAGCGACAGCCCGTGCAGCAGATCGCCGACGAAGCTGATGACGTGCTGGTGCGACACGATGGCGTCGCGCGCGCGCATCGCGGCCGCCCGCACCTTCGGGTCGGGTTCGCGCGGCGTGCCGTTGTCGTTCATCGACAGCATCGTCTGCAGCGTCGAGAGAAAGTCGTCGTTCGCGCTCTTGGCGATCAGGTCCAGCGCGCCGAGCCGCAGGGCGGCGTCCGGGCTGACCAGGTTGACGCGCGCCAGCGCCAGCGCCAGCGCCTCGCGCACCTTGGCGTCGTGCTCGCGGTCCAGCGCCTTGTGAAGCAGCGCCGGCGCTTCGGCGGAGCCGCCGTTCGAGAGCTCCTCGGCGGCGGCCAGCCGGATCTCGGCATCGGGCGAGCCCAGCTTCAGCTGCGCCAGCACCGGCTGCGCGACGCGCCGGATGTCGTTGCTGACCTCCACCTCTTTCAGCGGCCGCGGCTCAGGCGTCACCACCCGCCCGGTGAGCGGGTTCCGCACGTCCCGTGTCTTCGAGTCCCAGATATACGCGTGGCCGTCGGCGCCGAGGCGCAGTCGATCGTCGCAGAGCGCATCGAGCGCCGGAACGGCCCGCGGATCGTCGAGCACGGCGAGCTTCGATACCGCCTCGGTGATCTTGTCGTCGGAGGATCCTGCCAGTCCCTCCACCGCATCTTCTAGTGGACCGGCGTGGGCCTTTGATCCAGCAATGGTCGTCGCCGTGACTGCGACGATCACGGCGGTTAGCAGCGACCGCCTGCTGGACTGTGTGCTCACGCCGGTCCTGGATTTCACGTGCCGATTCCTTCTTGGAGGGTCGAGGTTGCGCCGCTGGAGCTACTTGGCCGCGGTGACCGTGGCCCCTCCGAACTTCGGCGCCGTGCAGTTGCCGCACGCCCAGGGGTAGAGCCAGTTGGCGATCTTGCCCTTGTCGTCCGGGATGTACGGGCTCCAGGCCTGCGCCTTGATCGGGCCGTCGGTCTTCCAGACGACGTGGAACTGGCCGTCGGCCTTGACCTCGCCGATGTAGACCGGCTTGTGCAGGTGGTGGTTCTCGGCGTCCATCGTGATGTCGAAGCCGTCGGGACCGGCGAAGTGCTGGTAGCCGACCGCCTGGCGGACGGCGTCCACG
>CAZTZM010000355.1:0-19303 GCA_964618005.1 uncultured Myxococcales bacterium | reverse complement strand
GGGCGGCGGCGCGAAGGCCGGCGCGGCCGGTGGCGCGAAGGCCGGCGCCGGCGTCGGGCCCCCGAAGGCCGAGCCGGCGGCCGGGAGGTCGAACGTGCTGCCGCCCGAGGGGCCCAGGATGGCGTTCAGGTCCTTGCCGGCCATCTCCGAGCGCGTGGTGGGCGCGTGGGTGAAACGCTCCAGCGCGGCGTTCATGTCGCGCGCCAGGCCGCCGATCTTGCCGCCGTAGCGGCTGTCGTCGACCTTCTGCAGATCGCCCGCGGCCAGCTTCTGCAGCTCGCGGCGCAGCTTGCCGAGCGGCACGTCGACCTCGATCCGCTGCAGGATCAGCCCGACGGCGATCATCGCGAACGTCAGCAGCGTCAGCGGCACCCAGGGGAACGTGCCCCACTTGAGGTCGCTGGAGCTGACGTTCGCCAGCAGCGCGCCCAGATCGCTCTTGGCCGGCTGGACGCCGATCAGCGCGTAATAGGCCTGCTGCTCGCCGGCCTGGCCCGGGAACGGAGCCGCGACGACCAGCAGCTTGTCCTGGCCAGCCGAAAGCACCAGGGCCGGCGTGCGCTGCAGCGTCTCCATGTCGCTGATGTGCTGCGCGACCATGTCGGGCAGCGCGTCCAGCTCGCCCGGGTTGCGCGAGGTGGCGATGACCTTGCCGCGCAGCAGGAGCGCCACGTCGACGTCCAGGTTCTTCTTCAGGCGCTCGACCAGCGCCGGGCCGGTCTCGGCGGCGACGTAGATCGCGCCGACGATCCGGTCCTTGTTCTTCGACAGGACCGGCGCGCCGGCCACCCGCTGCAGCTTGCCGCCCGCGCCCAGCACGTCGTCCGAGAGGTAGCCGCGCAGCGCGTCCGCCACCACCTCGACGCCGGTGATGTAGTCGCCGTATTCCTTGTCGTTGTCGCCGCCGACGCGTGCGATGACGCGACCCTTGACGTCGGTGGCCACGATCTCGTCGATGCCGCTGCTGGCCAGGTCGGGGATCAGCGTGCGGAACCGGTCCTGGATCGTGCGGTGAATGACCGTGTACTCGCCCGACCCGCGCGAGGCGGCGTCCAGCGACTCCGACAGGATGGCGTCACGCCCCAGCTTGGAGACGCGGTCGATCCACTTGTGGGCGTCGACCTTGAACATCTGCTCGGCGGCGTACTGCGCGCGATCGAGCCGCTGACCTTCGAGCGTCGCCAGCTTCTGCACCGCAGGCCGCGGGGCCACCAGGGCGAACGTCCCGGCCACCGCGGACACGAGGGCGATCAGGATGAACCAGATCTTGGATAGGAACATGCGGAGACCTCTGCGCGATCGGCCGGCCTGCTACTCGGCGGCTTCTGCTTCTTTCTCGTGCTTCTGGCCCGGCGCCGCCACCTTGACGGTCAGGTCGTCCTTCGAACTGGTGTCGACCTCTTGCTCGGCGGACCACTTTCCGCGGGCCCACACCTTCAGGTTGACCTTGCCGTCGGGAACGCCGGCGATCGAGAAGCTCCCCTTTTCGTCGACCGTCGCGAAGAAGGGCGAGTCGACGATGATCACCGAGATCAGGATGTGCGGGTAGTCGGCGTCGTGGATGGCATAGCCGCCGACGGCGTCGAACCTCTGCCGCCGCGTGGCGCCCGGCGGCAGCTGCTCCACCGGCATCACCGACGGCGTCTCGGGCGTCGAGAGGTTCAGGCGCACCTTGCCGGTGTTCTTGAGCTCGATGACCGAGCCGGGGCCGGTGATGACCACGCGCGGGTGGGCGTCCAGGCCTCCCAGCTCGACCGTCACGGTCCGGGCCGGCGGCGGGTGCGCGCCGTTGACCTTGTCCAGCACGACGACCGTCTCGGCCTTGGCGCCGCCGGTCGTTTGCACGGGAACGTTGCCGTTCTCCAGGCGCCAGTAGCCCTGGTAGAGGCGAGTTGATCGGGCGCTCTCGGGAAGCTTCACCGTCCCCTTGACGGTTCCCGCCATGGCGGGAGTGGGGAAGGCGAACGCGATCGCCAGGGCGAGCGCGAAACCGACAGCGGGGAAAGCGACGCGGGGAGGGATCCGCAGGGTCATCATCCAACAGCTGGAGGGACGAAGGGAGGCCGCAGGCTAGCGTGCCCCTTTCCCTTCTGTCAACGAATCAGATGCGGGCACCGTCGCGGTCATGGGTTCGACTCCGGGGGTGGGATTTGGACCTCCATCCGGGACCATGCGGACGACGCGGGCGGGGACGCCGACGGCGAACCCGTCGCGGTGAAGGCGCGAGAGCAGCCGCTTGCGCATCTCGTGCCCGGCGGGCCCCTGCGCCTCGACGTCGCCGACCTGGAAGAAGCAGCCCCAGACCTGTCCGGCGTCCGTAATCTCGGTCAGGCGCGCCGCCGGCTTGCCACCGATCAGCTTGGGGATCTCGGCCATCGCCCGGGTGAGCTCGTCGTTCAGGCTCGCCTCGACGGCGGTCGGTTCGGGGCCGTGCGCGACGGTGAGAGCCACCGACATTCCGACGGGCGAGGCCGGCAGGTGATAGTTGGTGAGGATCGCCTGCGAGAGCTTCTGGTTGGGGACGATGACCGTGTTGTTCTTCATCGTCCGCAGCCGCGACGAGCGCCAGCCGATCGACTCGACGTAGCCCTCTTCGCCCTGGGCGTCGTTGATCTTGATGTAGTCGCCGGCGCGCACGGGGCGATCGGCAAGCAGGTAGAGGCCGGCGAAGAAGTTGGCCAGCGTCTCTTGCAACGCCAGCGCGACCGCCAGCGAGCCGACGCCCAGCGTGGTCAGGAGCGGCGCCACCGGGACACCCAACGTCTCCAGCGCGGTGATGATCGCCAGGGCGGCGACCAGCATCCGCACGGAGACGCGCGCCACGGCCAGCGCCGGGGTCATGGACGGGTGGCGCGTGGCGTACTCGGAGACCGCGGCGACCGCCAGCCGCGACAGCGCCAGCGCGCAGCCAAGCACGAACCCGATCGCCAGCGCCCCCTCCAGCCAGCGACCGAGGCGCCCCGGCAAGCGGATGTCGGGGATCCAGACCAGCCCGCCCAGCACGACCGCGCATCCGATCGGGAACCCCAGCTTGGGCTTGCTCGACAGCCAGCGCGAGGCCACCAGGTTGATCACCCGCGCCAGCAGGCCCCCCAGCAGCAACAGCGCCAGCGCCAGGATCGGGAGGATCACCTCGGGCGGGGCGCCGACGTCGATTCCCGCGAGCCGCATGGTCCGAGGTCCGGTATATCCTGTTTCGCCCAATGACGACCAGGCCCAGCAAGACCCTGGAAACCTTCCCGAACCCGCAGCCGGCGCGCGATTACGTCATCCGCTTCGACTGCCCGGAGTTCACCTGCCTCTGCCCCAAGACCGGCCAGCCCGACTTCGCCGTGATCCGCGTCGAGTACGTCCCGGACGCGCTGTGCGTCGAGCTGAAGTCCTGGAAGCTCTACCTCTGGTCCTACCGGAACGAGGGAGCCTTCCACGAGGCGGTCACGAACCAGATCCTCGACGACCTGGTGGCCGCCGTGCGGCCGCGCCGCGCGCGGGTCGAGGGTGTGTTCAACGTACGGGGCGGGATCACGACCACGGTCGTCGCGGAGCACGCGAAGTAGGTTGCCTTCGTAAGGCCCGCCCTTTCCCTAACCCTCTCCCACTGCGTGGGTCTGCGTGGGCGCGGGGACCTGATCCTCTGCGCCTCTCCCGCTTGCGGGAGAGGCCGGCGCCGTAGGCGCCAGGAGAGGGGAAGCCTTGCGGAGTGATCCGCTACCGGTGCTTCTTCCTGGCCTTGCCGGCCTTGCCGGCCTTGCCGGCCTTGGCGACCTTGCCCTTGCCGGTCGGCTTGGCCTTGCCGGTCGGCGCCGGGGCGACGTCGTCGGCGGCGGCGACCGCAGCCGAGGCCGGCGACAAATCGCCCGCGTCCTGGTTCTGGATGATCGCCTCGGTCACGCGGGTCTCACCCAGCAGCTCCTTCGCGCCGGGGATGCGGACGGCCTTCTCGTCCTGCTCGACCTGCTGCTCCAGCTTGTCGATGCATTCCTTGCAGTCCTTCGTCCCCAGCCGCGCCAGGCCGAACAGGATGGCCTGGTGCACAGGGTAGCGCTCCTGGGCCATGGCGGTGATCGGCCGCAGCGCCGCCAGCAAGAGCGGCAGCCCCTGCTTGGAGTTTCCGGAGAACGCGATGGCGAACGCCCCCTTCTGCGCGCGCGATGACGACGGATCGTTCAGGGCCTTCCCGTAGCAGGCCAGGTCCTGGTCGCACTGCTTGGCGACCTGCATGCGGTCCATCGCCATGCCGAAGGCGCCCTGGGCGGCCGTCTCCTTGTCAGCCAGGTCCTTGAACGCGTCGTAGCTCTCCTTGCCCGCGATGTTGGCCAGCGCGATGGCGGCGCTGGCGCGCAGGTCAGAGGCCGTCCCGTCCGGTGTCTTGATGTAGCCGCTCTTGGCGATCTCCAGCAGCGTGGGCACCGCGCGCCGGTCGCCCGACAGGTAGAGGGCGTCGGCCGCCGAGGCGCGCTCCGCGGGATCGACCTTGGCGTCCTTCAGATCCGCCAGGATCGCGTCGACGGCGGGCGGCGTCGCGATGTAGCCCAGCGAGATGAGCGCGTAGCGCCGCTCGTCTCCCCTGGCCTTCTGGTGCAGCAGGCCCACCAGCGGTCCCACCGCCTTCTTGGCGCGCAGGTCGCCCAGCACCAGGGCCGCCTTCTTCGGGATGACCCCCGGCGTCGCCTCGTCGAACTTGTACTGCGCCGCCATCTGCTGCACGTCGGCGTTCTTCCCCGCCATCAGGTCCAGCAGCGGATCGACGGCCGGCGGGCCGATGCGGACCAGCGCCAGGCGGCACTCCTGGAAGATGTCGGTCCCGCGCCCGGTCATGAACATCCCCTTGATGAGGGCGGGGATGGCCTGCGGGTCGCGGAACTCGGCCAGCCCCAGCGCGGCGCGCTGGTTCAGCAGGAAGTCCTGCTCGTCGGCCGAGGTGGTCAGGATCTTCATGAAGGTCGGGACGGCGCGCTTGTCGCCGATCTTCACCAGCGCGCGCATCGCGGCGACGCGCGTGCTGTTCGCGCGCGACTTGATCGGCAGCGGCTTCTCGACCGCCTTGATCAGCGGGTCGACGGCCTCGGGGGCCTTCATCTCGCCCAGCACGCCGGCCGCGATGGTGGCGCGATCAAAGTCGTCGTCGCTGTAATCGAGCGCGTCGATCATCAGCTGCTTCGTGCGCGGGTCCTGATAGCGCGCCAGCGCCTCCAGGAACTCGGGCCGCTTGGCGTCGTTGTAGAGGTCGATCAGCGCCGGGACGGCCACGCGGGCGCGCTCGACGTCCATGTTGGCAAGGTGATCGAGCGCTTCTTTCTGGACGCGCAGATCTTTAAGCTGCTTGGCCCAGGTCATGGGATCGTTGGGGTCACCCTGGCAGGCTAGGCCTCCCAGGACCAAGGTCACGGCGAGGGCGGCGGTGAGCTGGGTGCGCATGGCATCTCCTTGGCGAACAGAAGAGAGAGCCGCCAGCGTACTCCACCCGGGGGGCAATCGAAAGCGCGACCAGAAGCGCGGAATGTGAGCCGGGGGCGCAGGGGACCAAAGCGCGCGAAGCGCGCGACGTCCCCCGATACAAAAGCGAAACGGCCGGCCCTCTTGCGAGAGCCGGCCGTCCGGTTCGATGGATGCTGCGCGGAAAAAGGCTACGGAGCGGGCGCCGCTGCGCCGCCCTTCGCCTTGGGGGTAACCGCGAAGTTCACGTTCTGATAACCGGCCACGGACGCCGAGTACATGATCTTTTTCAGCATCTTGAACTCGACGTTCTTGTCCGACTGGATGATGCAGATCCCGTTGAACTCCTCGCTGGGGTGAAGCAGCTTGTAGTTGTTCTTCAGGGTCACCAGCTTGTCGTGCAGGTCGGCGATCTTGAAGTCGCCCGTCGCCGAGTCCTTCATGAGCTCGTCGGCGGTGGCGACCTGAGAACCGTCCAGCGTGACAACGTCCTTGCTGACGCCGATGACCGGCGCGCGCTCCAGGTCCGTCCAGTTCTGGGCGTCGGGGAGAACGATGTTCTTCTGAACGAACAGGATCTCGCCCGTCGCCGAGAAGGACATCAGCAGGAAGATGACGAGCATCGTCATCATGTCGATGTACGCCACCAGGTTGAGCGGCGCGTACAGGCTCTTACGACCGGCGTGCCCGAGCTTGGCTTTCGCCACCTCGAGCGTGACCGAGTTGTAGAGGTGCGCGTGTGGAGGATGGATAGGCATGTGCTTCGCGCTCCGTCGTCAGATCCCGGCGCCGCCGGAATCGATCAGTGAGATGTCGGGGAACCGCGCCGTCAGGGCCGCGTCCATGGTCTTCACCAACACCTCGAAGTGAACCGAGTCGTCGGAGGAGACCTGGATGTCGGTCTTGTCGGCGTGGGCGTCCTTGATCTTCTTCAGCTCGTCGCCGAGCTTTTCGATGTCGTAGGAGCCGTCGCCCTTCTTCGGGATCGGCTGCTGATCTTGATCGGCGACCAGGTTGTAGCCGCTGTCGTTGACCAGCACGACGAGTTTGAAGACCTTCTCCGGCGGCGTGTCCTCACCAGCCTGGCCTTGCCCCTTCTGGTGCGCCTCGAGGCGCGCCAGCTGGGACCAGACCGCGGTGATGAGAAGGAACGCCACCATGCAGGTCAGAAGGTCGATGTACGGGACCAGGTTGAGGTCGGCATTGACGGACTTTTTCCCGCCTTTGCCGCCGGTATCGACTGAGACGCCCATGGGTGTTGATTCCTAGCTGGGCGGCTTAGTATTGCTGATGCTGCTGCTCGCCACCGCGGCCGGCGACGACCAGGTTCAGCGTCTCGACGGTGGCCTGGTTGATGCCGTCCATCACGTGCTGGGTCATGCCGTTCAGGATGGCGTAGGTCGCGAGGCCCAAGATACCGGTGCCGAGGCCGAACGCGGTGCAGTTCATGGCCTCGGAGATGCCCTTGGAGAGCATCGTCGCCTTCATCGAGGGGTCGACGCCGGCGACGCCGGCGAACGCCTTGATGAGACCGGTGATGGTCCCGAGCAGGCCGGCGAGGGTCGCCAGGTTGCCGAGCATCGCCAGGTAGCCCGTGCGCTTCTCGATCTTCGGGAGCTCACGGAGAGCCTCCTCGTCCATGCCCTGCTGGACCTCGTGCTCCGAGCCCCCCGCGCGGCGCAGGCCGGCGGCGATGATCTTGGTGACCGGGGCCGGGCTGGCCTGACAGGTGTTGATGGCGCCCTGGATGTTCCCCGAGACGATCTGCGACTTGAGCAGCGACATCAGCTTGTCGACGTCGACCTTGGACTTCGACACGTACAGCCAGCGGTCGACCGAGATGAAGACCGTGATGCCGAACAGCAAGAGGATCGGCCACATACCCCAGCCGCCTTCCTGAAAGTGCTCCATCAGAAACATTGATCGTTCTCCTTGTCGTGGGTCAGTTGGAAAAAAGTTTTGGTCGCGGCGCGGTTACCCGTGAAGGGCGGCCTTCGCCTGGAACAGCAGGTTCGAAACGTTCTTCTTCACCTCGGCGATGTCGTCGAGGCAGTTCTGGGTGCGGCCGTTCAGCCAGGCGAAGGCGGCCAGACCGACGATGCCGGTGGTGAGGCCGAACGCGGTGCAGTTCATGGCCTCGGAGATGCCCTTCGAGAGCAGCGTCGCCTTCTGCGACGGGTCGACGCCGGCGACGCCGGCGAACGCCGTGATGAGCCCGGTGATTGTCCCGAGCAGGCCCGCGAGGGTGGCCACGTTGCCGAGCATGGCCAGGTAGCCGGTCCGCTTCTCCAGCAGCGGCAGCTCGCGCAGCCCCGCCTCCTCCATGGCCGAGTTGATCTCCTCGTCCGAGCGATTCGCGCGCATCAGGCCCGACTGCACGATGCGGGTCAGCGGCGTCGAGTTGCCCGAGCAGACCTTGATCGCGCCCTGGATGTTGCCGGCCGAGATCTGCGACCGGAGGAGAGCCACCAGCTTCTCCTTGTCGATGACCGCGCGGCGCAGGTACACGGCGCGCTCGATGACGATCGAAATCGTGATCATCAACAGGAACAGAATCGGCCACATCCCCCATCCACCCTCGTGGAATGCGTCGGCCAACATCTTGAGAACGATCATCCGGCTCCTCCTTCGGTCCTTCTGAGTTCGACAGCGTTCGGTTCGGCGAGGCGTCGCTTGCTGGGTCGTGTCTGGAAATCTAGAAAACTACGCTGACCGCTGTTGCAAACCGCCCCGGCCCTGACAGAAGCGAGTGAGACAGTAGCACTTGTGGTGCCATTCGGTTTCGCTGAGGTTTCATCACGGTTTCACGTCGGTGTTCTGACGAGCGGCGTGGCGTTTTTCCCCGATCGGGGTTTTTGTCCCCGCCGCACGACCTGCCGCCCGACGGGCGGCCTGCCCGGCGGCCGGCCTCGCTTTCCCGCCGGCGGCGCGCTACAAAGAGAAGCGCACCATGGGGGTTACGCGAATCCTCGATCTGATCGTCATCATCCTGCTGGCGACCATCCTGCTCATGCCGCGCCCCGACGCCTCGGTGAAGCCGGCCCTGAACGTCGACCCCGAGCGCCGTGAGCGCGTGGCTGAGCTGCAGGCGATCCTGATCGGTCACCCCGAAGACGCCAACGCCAGTCTGGAGCTGGCGAACATCTTCCTGGACGGCCATCGCCCCGACTGGGCGGTGGCGACGGCCACCACCGCGGCGGGCTTTCACCCCGCCGACTACCGGCTGCAGCACGTCCGCGCCATCGCCTATGCCGACCGGTTCGAGAGCGCGCCCGCCTACGCGGCCGCCCAGCAGGCGCTGGCGCTCTGCCAGCGGCCGGCGCAACCCGCCGGCGTTCCCGCCTGTGACGAAGCCGTCGCGGGGCGTATCTCGCTGCTGGCGACGACGCTCGGCTCGATCGCCAACGTCGACATGAAGGGAGCGCCGTACCTGGCGAAGGAGCGGATCTTCCACGCGCTGCACCCGGCGTTCGTCCCCAAGCCGAGGGCAAAGGCGCCCGCGGCGGCGCACCCAGCCGCCAACCCAGCCGCCAACCCAGCCGCCAACCCTTGACGGGCCGCGGCCGCGTCGGCAACATCCGGCTGGCGGTTCTGCGCCCGTAGCTCAACTGGATAGAGCATCGGCCTTCGAAGCCGAGGGTTAGGTGTTCGACTCACCTCGGGCGCACCACTCAGGCGGCGCTGCGTGCGGCGCCGGAGGCTTCCCGCGCCCCGCGGGCGCGGCGAGTCGGCGCCGGCGATGTAGACTCCGTCGGCCGAGCCCGTCGTGAGGGCAGGGGAACCGGGGGCAGCGTCCGCGTGGCGAGCCACTGCTCGAGGATCGCCCTTAACCGCCTCCGGATCCTGAACAGCCGCGTCCCGACCGTCTCGACGGTCAGGCAAAACTGAGCGGCGATCTCGCGATAGGAGAGCTGGTGGACGTGCGCCGAGGCGAACATCTCTCGGTCCCGGGGACTCAGCTGCCCGGCGGCCGCAAGGATGTGCTCCATCTGTAAGACATCCAGCGGTCCGAAATCCCCGGTGCCCGGTGCCGGCCCGGCCATCCGATCAGGATCCAGCTCGATCGACGTCCCGCCGCGACGCCATTGATCGATGAACAGGTTTCGCATGATGGATCGCATCCAAGCCTTCAGACTGCTGCCGGCGCGAAACATATGCCGGCACGACAAGGCCCGTTCGACCGTGTCGTGCACCAGGTCGTCCGCATCGGCGTTGTCTCGGACCAACCTCACCGCTAGGTTCCAGAGGAAGCCCCGGAGCCGAGCCACCTCGATTAGGAACGCCCCCACTTCCGTCGAGCCACCACCAAGGTTCTCGGTCTCGCGTCGCCTCATGCTATCTGGAGGCGCGAGCGCGGTGATCTATGCGTGCTCGTCGTCCGCTTCGGGATCGATCACCGGGGAGGTCGTGGTGCTGTCGCCGGAATGAAAGATCGAGATCTCTATCTGGCTGCGTACCAGCAGCAGCAGGGACTCGAGCTCGCGCGTGTCGATGTCCAGCTCGTCGCAGACGAGCTCTTTCACGTTCAGGAAGATCGTTCGCGCTGCGCGCTGGATCCAGCGCGAGATGGTCGGTTGACTCACCTTGTACATCGAGGCGAGCTTGGTGGTGCTGACCCGTTGGTTCAGGTTCAACCGCAGGATCAGACGCTCGCGTTCAGAGAGCTGACGGACAGCGATCGCCACCGCGCGGTTGAACAGATCGCGGTGCTGCCGCTTCAGCACCGTCGTCTCTTGCGAATGAATCTGGCACAGGTGATCCACCAGGGCCTCCTCGCCCTTGAAGCGCGCGGAGTTGGTGGCCATCCGCAGGGCGATCCGCCGTGCGGCCGTCCCGATGTACTTCGCCAATGGGCCGTCCCCCACGTACCGCCTGATCTTGGGTTGCCCGTCCGGGCCGCCCACGAACATCGCCTCGGAGACACGTTGATAGACCTCTTCGGCGAAGGGCACCGACGGATCGTAAAGCCGCGCGGCCTGGGCCACGGCGGGAAAGAGCCGCTCCCGAAAGGCTTGCAGCGCCCCGGGCACGTCGAAGGCGCAGGACGCGGCCAGGTAGAGATCGGCCGCCAGCTCATCAGGGAGCTTCGCCAGCGGGGCTCCGGGCGGCACGAAGCAGGCGAAGTCGGTCATCGCCAGGTCCAGCGCCGGCCATGCCGTTCGACCGACTCGCCAGGCACGCGTCATCATCTCTCCGCAGTCTGATCCACTCGAGGATGCAGCCTCCATGTCCAAGAGAGACCGGCAGAGGGCGGACTATGCATGTCCTTCAAGGAATCCGACCTGCAATTTCCGGTTTGTCCCACAACCTGGAACCTGGAGTAACATGCCGCGGCGGGGAGGGGTTCAAAATGGTGTGTTCGCGAGCGGAGTCGGTCGATCGGTTTCTGGCGGGGCACCTCGAGAGCGGCGCGCTCGCGGACATGGAGGCACACGTGGAGGACTGCGAGGAGTGCTTCCTGCGTGTGGCACTCGGCGCCGCCGAACTGCCGGAGCCGGATCGCGCCTCCCTGCACCTGCGATCGACGGACGGGTCCCGCTTGGCCGGCAGCCTGACACCCCGTTCCTTGGCCCGCACGACTGTCGACGACGGGGAAGCCAGGCCCGATCTGGACTGGTCGCGGCAAACCATCGGGCCCTACGTCGTGACCGGCTTCCTGGGGATGGGGGGAATGAGCGTGGTCTATCGGGCCCGGCACCAGGTCAGCGGCCGCGAGGTCGCGGTGAAGACGGTGAAGATGCCGTTCGTCGCCTCGTCCCTGGCGATGCTCCGTCAGGAGATCGAGTTCCTGCGCGAGGCGCAGCACCCCGCCATCGTGACCGTCCTGGACTCGGACCTGATGGCCGATGACCCCTGGTATGCGATGGAGCTGTTCGAGGAGCCCACGCTGCAGGAGTTCAACCGCAGGTTGTGGCGCGAGCGCGAGCGCCCGGTCTCCGGCCTCCGGCCCGCCGCCGCGGGCGGCCGCCTGGCCGACGTGCTGCGCCTGTTCGCACGCCTCTGCGATCCGGTCGCCTTCCTGCACGGCGCTGGGATGGTCCACAGCGATATCAAGCCATCGAACATCTTCGTACGCGGTAACGAGTTCCCGGTCTTGATGGACTTCGGCCTGGCCTCGCGTACGAAGGGGACGATCGGCCGCGAGACGCTGGACGTGACCGGGCGGATCCGCGGCACGCTCCCGTACATCGCGCCCGAGATCATCCGCGGCAAACTGCCGGACGCGCGTGCCGACCTTTATGCCGTCGGCTGCATGCTCTACGAGAGCATCGTGGGGGAGCCGCCGTTCACTTCCAACAGCGGCACCAAGATCATCGACATGCACCTCGGCGTGGCGCACACGCCCGCCTCGGCGCGGGTGACCGACGTGCCTCCGCAGATCGACGAGTTGCTCGCGCGGCTGCTGGCCAAGAGTCCCGCCGAACGCCTCGGTCACGCCAGTGCGCTGGCCGCTTCGCTCCGCTCGATCGCCCAGCCGCTGTCGTCCACGCCCGAGCCGACGCGGACCGTCGTCTCCAGCGACCAGGCCACACCGCTCTTCCGCCCGCCGCTGGTGGGGCGCGAGCGCGAGCTGGATACCATCCTGGACAGCGTAAACCGTGCGCGGCGGGCGTCGGCCGGCCGGATGATCCTGTTGGCCGGCGAGAGCGGCATCGGGAAGACGTTCTTGTCCGCCGAGGTGGCCCAAAGGGCTCTCCTGGCGGGCGTCAAGGTGATCACCAGCGAGTGTCTGCCGTCGACGCCGGCGGGCGTATTCACCGAGGCCGGCGCCGCTCCGCTGCAGGGATTCCGACGCCTGTTCGAGGCGCTGCGCGATCGCTGCCGGGAGCGCGGCCAGGCCGAGGTCGAGCGCCTGTTTGGCGAGCGTCTGGTGTTGCTCGGAGAGTACCTTCCTGCCCTCCGCCGCCTCGAACGCGGTGGCGACCCGTCGGGCGGTCCGCCGCCGCTCCCCGCCTCGGCTGCCCGCGAGCGCATCGTCGAGGCCGTGCTCGACACGCTGGCCGCCTTCGTAACCGGGCGGCCGTCGCTGCTGGCGCTGGACGATCTGCAGTGGGCGGACGACCTCACCCTGGCGGTTCTCGAGCGACTCGACGACGAGTTTCTGTCCAGGGTGCCGCTGGTCGTGCTGGGGACGTATCGCAGCGACGAAGCCTCGGAGCCGATCCGCCGGCTGGCTGCCAAGCCCGCGACGGTCCTCTTGCAGCTCGGGCGGATGGCCAAGGACGACATCGGGGCCATCGTCAGCGGCATGCTGTCGATCAACAGCGCACCTGACGCGCTCGCTGACTATGTCGATCGCCACGCCGAGGGCGTCCCCTTCTTCGCCGCCGAATACTTGCGCGCGCTGGTCGCGGCGGGCGCCCTGGTCTACGGGAGCGGCGCCTGGTCACTCCGCGCCACCTCGCCCGGGCGCCCCGATCAGTGGCTGGGTGGCGCTCTGCCTCGGACACTGCAGGAGCTGATCCGGGGCCGCCTGGAGCGACTGCCTCGGGAGGCGATCGAGATCCTGCAAGCCGGCGCCGTCTTGGGCCGGCGATTTTCCCTCGCGCGCGCCGGCCGCATGATCGGTCGTTCCGGCAGCGAGTTGACGCCGCAGCTGGCCGCCGCCAGCGCCGCCGAGATCACCCGAAGTGACGGCTTCGACGAGCTGACGTTCGTGCACGACAAGATTCGCGAGACCCTGTACGCGGGGCTCTCGGGGGAGCAGCGCGGTCGGCTGCACCTGGCGGCAGCTCGCGCCATGGACGACGGCGAGTCGACGCCCCCCGAACACTACGGCCCGATCGGCCATCACCTGAGGAACGGCGGCGAGACCCTCCAGTCAATCGACTATCTGGAGAAGGCTGGCGCGCACGCGCTCCGGATGGCGGCCAACGGGGATTCCGAGCGTTTTTTTCGCGAGGTGATTGACCTCGAGGCCAGGCTTCCCACGCGCGAACCGCCCCTTCGTCGCGCCCGCTGGCACCGCGAGCGGGCCGATGCGCTCCAGGGCCTGGGGATGATGGCCGAGTGCGCGGTCTCCCTGAAGGAGTCGGCCGCCTTGCTGGGCCGCCCGTTCCCAACCAGCCCGATGGCCCTGGCCGGCCGACTGGGTCGCGAGGTGCTGCTCCAGGTCCGACACCGGATGTCGCCGCGCCTGATCCGGCGCCCGCCCGCCGATCAGATCGCGGCCAACGAAGAGGTGGTCCGCGTCTTCGATCGGATGCACCAGGCCTCGTTCTATCTGGGCAAGGACGGCGACCTGGTGCTGTCGACGACGGTCTCCCTCAACGCCTCCGAACGAGCCGGTACCAGCCCCCACCTGACGGTGGCCTACACGAACGCCGCGATGATGGCGGGCGTACTGCCGCTTCCCAAGCTTGCCGAGCGATACTTCCAGCTCGCGGCTGCCGCCAGCCTGGAAGCGCCCGACCCGTCGGCCACCTCGTGGCTGCTCCTGATGGAAGGAGCCTACCGGACGTGGTTAGGCGAGCGTGCGCGCTCCATCGCCTGCCTGGACCAGGCCATCGCTCTCTTCACCGAGCGGAGCTTCTTCCGGCGGCTCGACGAGGCCGAAAGCGCACGCGTCGGAATTGACATCTTCGCCGGTTTGCACGAACCGGCCCTGGCTCGTCTGGACGCGATCGAGGCCCGCGCGCGACGGCGACGGGACTTGCAGATCTCGTGCTGGACGGCGCTGCAGCGGGTAGAGGCGCACGCCATCCGCGGTGAGATCGAGGCTGGGCTCGAGCAGATCCAGCGGACGGAACCACTGCTTCCCTCACTGAGTCGACCCGAGCGTATCTGGGCCGCCGGCTTCGAATGCTATCTGCGGCATCAGAACGGCGAGCTCGAACGAGCCGCCAGTCTGCTGGAGCAGGCCCTCGGGCTGATTTCAAGGGGACCCCCAGTCCACAGCTACTGCGTCAGCGCCTACGATCGCCTGGCCGAGACGGCGGTCGCGCTGGCTCGAAACGAGCCCCCAGGACGCCGGCGGAGGCTCTACGTCGGAACGGCCCGACGAGCTTGCGCGGTCGTGGAGCGCGCCATGCGCGTCTTCCCCATCGCTCGGCCTGCCGCGGTGATGCACCGCGGGCAACTGCAGCTCGTGCTCGGGCGGGCACGGCCGGTCGCCATCCTGCGCCGGTGGCGGCGCGCGATCGAGATCGCCCGGGCGATGTCACTGCCGCTCCACGAGCTCCGCCTGCACCACGCGGTCCTCGGCAGACTGCCGCCGGACGACCCCGGGCGGGACATGCACGGCCAGCGCGCGCGCGAGCTGCTGCGGACGCTGCGGCTCGCGGCTCCCGGCGCCGGCGGCTCGTCATTGCCCGGCGCTCCCGCTCTACGCGCTGGCGTAGAGATCGAAGGAGATCTCAATCTCTCTCGGCTTTGAGTCTGGTACACCGCGCACGAGGCCGAAACCGAACAGCTGGCGCCGGTTGAACCATCGGAACGTGGGGCTATCGGTCTCGTGACGGGTCGCGATGAACGCTCTTCCGGTGAGGAGTTCCGCCGGCGAGGACCGAAAGACCCCCAGACCACCGTCGAAGTTCACCACGCCCAGACCAGAGAGCAGAAGCTTCTCCGTCTGGTTGAGTTGCAGCTGCAACCGCAGCTCCAAGGCGACGGAGGTCGGATCGTCGGGCGTTCCGACCTCACCGGTCCCGCCCGCCAGATCGCCGGTCGGGAGATCGCAGCGCAGCCCCTCGGGCATCGTCACGACCGACTCTCCGAATAGCTGCCAGAGCGCGCTGTCCTGGCTCCGCACGGTCAGGTACCGGCCATTGATCTCCGCCCGCAGGTACAGCGACAGCACGTACGCCATGCTCTTGGGGAGCAGGTACGTCCGATCGCCCCACGGACCAACCAATCCGCTCGCCGCGGCGCTCATGTGAGACCGTACACGTCGCAGGTGATCCGACGGAACTTGCTGCGAATGAGCTGGGCCCGGGCGAACCCGATTCCCTGGATGTCATTCATCCAGGCATAGTCGGGGCTGGTCGTTTGAAACCGGGGCGAGGTGATGATGGGGGCGTCGTAGGGATGGTTCTCCGTGCCGAACTGATCCTTGCCGATCCCGTCGGTGATTCGCGCCACGCCGCCGGCGCCGACGTAGCCGATCAGGAAGTACGACATGTGAATGGTCGCGTCGTCGTCGGTCAAGATTGCGACCCGGATGTTCGACATCGCCACGTCGTCGTCCCGCAACAGCACCTGGTCACCCCCCCAAACGACCTTCCCGGAGATGGACCGAGCACCGTTGCCGGGGACGCTGGAGTCGCGGCCCACGTTGTAGACGCGCGACAGATCGCGCCGCGCAAAGCAGTTCATCCGGACCCCCTCGGGGAAGCGCCCCAGCTTTTCCTGCCCCTGGAGATCGAGCTCGACGTCGTAGCTGAAGAGGTAAAGCAAGCTCCAGTCGAGCAGCTCGCCTCGCTCCTGCAAGTCGCTCATCGCGTCCCCCCCAATCTGGCGATGTTGACCGCTTCGCTGTCGCCGAGCTCCTCATCCACTTTTGGGCGCGCGGCGTCCCGGTCCTTCTTCGATTGCAACGCGACCGCGGGGATGTCGACCAGCACGAAGTCCAGCCGGATAGAGTCCAGCGGGCTGTTCGGTCCGGCCAGGTAATTGGCGCGTCCAAGCGCCAGGAACTGCCGCCGTTCGAGCTCCCGACAGTTGTCGTAGACGCTCTTTTGCCCGGGCTTGTCTCCCTGGCTCGGGACGTCGAAGACGGCCGACAGCGCCAGCGGAAGATACGACATGGGAGGGAAGCCCTTCTGCCAGGCGGGAACGATTTCTGCTCGGTTTTTCCCGTTGAACACCCGCCCCCCGCCCTCGATCAGGCACTCGGCCAGGTCGATCCGGCCGCGGATGTTGGCGCTGATGACACAGCGATCGTCCGGGTCATTCTTGGGCTCTCCGACCTGGATCGTGATTCGCGTGTCGAAGGTCGCGATGCCCTCCGCGCTGATCGAGACCCAATCGGTGCCGGTCAGCAGTTGGGCCCGCCGCAGCTCCTGTTGCGCGCCCGCCGACAGAGCGCTGGTCTGATCGAAAGTCAGCGTTCCGTTCGGATCATATTGAATATCCACCCGGAACCCGCCCGGGATCTCACCGATGAACGTCTGCGTGATATCCGCCTGCAGCGTGAAGCCATAGACGTTCTGCGCGTCCTGTCTATCCATCTTTGCCCCCACTTTTCTGCTCCGTCCCTTCATCACCCAAGAAGCTCTCGATTTCCCTGCGCCCGCATCACACCGAGCGCGAGCCGCTTCCAGAATCGGTTCTGAAGCTCGGAAGCGGCGCCCGCCGCACCCTCCAGCCCCCGCAGGGCACCCCCCAGGCTCATCACCGCACCCATCACCTGTCGGCTGGGCGAGAACGGGAAGAGATCGCAGGGCGCCTTCCGGGAGCCGGTCGCGGCGAGGATCGCGTTCACGGCCCGCCGGCCCGACTCGTTGGCGCCCTCCATCGAAGCCAGGTCGGTCTCCGTCTTGATGTAGTCGCCCGCCAGGAACAGGTTCGCGATTCCCGTCGTGACCTCCGGCCGCAGCGCGTGGCTGCCGGGGCGATTGACCAGCAGCGGCTCCGTGTTGAACCGCAGCCGGGGGCCCCACATGTAGCGATCCTCCGGCTGTTCGGCCTCGGGCCTCTCACCTTGTTGAACCAGCTCCACCGTGTCGAAACGAACGCCCCGCGCCCGCTCGTAGAACGCCTGTTTCTTTCGGTCGCGAAGATCGACGACGCTCTCATCCAGGTGATAGCTCAGGTTTCGGATCAGCTCGCCGTCGACCAGCATGTCGCGCCGAAGGACATCGGGCTGCTCGCTGCGATTCAACATCTGCTCCATCTGGTACCAGACCTCGTTCGCGATCTCGTCGTCGGTGCAGTTGAACGCCTCCTTGCGCGTTCGCAGGCCCCGTTGGTCCCAGGCGGAGATGTCCACGGAGAGGATGGACTTCACCCCCTCGGGCAGGGTCACGTCCTTCCAGAACCGCGTCGACTCGATCGCGGTCAGGGCCCAAGGTGAGTCCATGCCGACCAGGTGCCCAGGCGAGAACGAGACGCGACAGTTGAGATAGAACTGAACCCCCGACATCCAGTCCATGTGCAGCGCCAGGCGCAGGACCTTGCGCAGGTCGGGCGCCAGGAACGTCAGCATCTGAGAGCGGTTCACGTGGTACGCGAGCTGCTCCAGCGGCAAAGCCAGGACGAAATGATCGGCCTCGACGGGCCGCTCGCGCCGCCCGGCGGCCTCGAACAGGCCCAGTGTCTCTTGAAGCTCGCCCATCCCCTCGAGGATCGTGGCGAGTTGCTCGTGCGGTTTGACCAGCAGCCGCTGGATCTCTTCGACCTCCCGCTGGAGCCCTGCGCGCTTTTCACGTCCGCCCGCGCCCGGCCCCCGCGACTTCGCCAGCCGCTCCTGCGACAAGCGAAGTCCCTGGCGGAGCGGGACGACCTGCTCGACGACAACCTGTAGCTGTTGGTGGGCCTCCTGGAAAAGCCTGACGAGCCTCGCCGCGGAATCCGGGGAGACGACGACCTCGAGCCGCTCGACGTTCGAGAGCTCCCGCAAGAGCGACAGCATGTCGTTCAGGCTCTGCTCATCGATGTCGGCCGGCGTTCGCATCCACCGCGCGAATAGCCCTCGCAGGCGCCGGGCGTCGGCGACCACGACCGGCTCGACCACCAGCTGTCGGACTCGCTTGCTCCCGGCATCGAATCGAATCGCCTCCAGCTCCATGTCAGGGTGAAACACCACCCCTTTGCGCTGCAGGTGATCGATCCAGGGGGCGATCCAGACATCATTCGTCGGCCCGTTCAGCACTCGGTCGACCGACGACAGGGTGTCCAGGAACGTCCGCACCGCCACGCGGCCGATGGTGTAAGCGCTGGCCTCCTCGGCCTTGGCCGCCACCATGGTCCGGGTGGTTGCCCGAATGAAGTCCTTATAAGCCTGCGAACGCGCGGGATCGTCACATTCGAGGAACACCCACCAGCTGATCTTCTCGAGCTTGTCGACCCGGGTCGCCTCCGGCATTGCCGCGACCTCCAGTAGCTTGCGGAAGAACAGGGTGACTTCGCCCGCGCTCAATCCCAGCTCGCGGAACGCCGCCACGAACTGCGTGGCCGTCAACGCCTCGGTCGCGTTGCGCGGCACCTGCAGCGGCAGGTCAATGGGGGGCCGCCCAAGCCAGGCGAGTCGGTTCGTCCGGACGTCGACCAGGTTGTCGGCGACCGTGGCCCCCTGGTACAGCGTCGCTTTGTCCCGATAAGGTATGTCTCGCAAGGTGGCGAACAGGTGCTGGTACCACCCTGGGAAGAATCGGAAGCCATGCTCGCCCGGCGGATCGTCCAAGGTGGCGTTCATCTGCCCCGGTTTCGGAACCCGGTAGCTGGCCGCCTTGCCTCCGAAGATCGACCGGCGCTCGTAGACGTGCACCGTGAAGCCGCGGTTCACCAACTCATGTGCGGCCGTCAGGCCGGCGACGCCCCCGCCGATGATCGCGACCGATTCGCTCATGTCGGATAGAGACAGCCGCAGAGAGGTCTATGCACACCTTTCTGCACTTTCTTGGCCGTCACTGCTGTGACTGCTGTGACGCGTGCCCCGAGGTGCGCCAGATCACGGGTGCGGCATCCGCAACCGCCAGGCGGGCCCTGCCGAAGACCCGGGGTGCGTCCCACCCATGTCGACAATCCCACGAGCCCGGCGAGCGAGAGTGCGGTCGCCCGACCGAGCGGCGTGGTCAGGCTGCCTCTCGGCGGTCACGTGCCCGTCGTCGAGCGGAGTGAAACCGGCGGCGTGCTGAGGTTGCTGGCGCCCGACGGCGCCCTGCCGATCGAGATCGCTGTCTCGAGGGACGGCGCGGTTCTGCGCCTG
>CAZTZM010000354.1:0-13441 GCA_964618005.1 uncultured Myxococcales bacterium | reverse complement strand
GCCGCCGCCGCCCCGGCGCTGGTGCACGCCGCGCACCACAAGCCCGCCCACCCCACGCCCGCCGCGCTGGTGCCGCTCCCCGATCGCAAGCCGCTCGAAGAGGGCGAGCGCACCAAGGCCCTGCGCGCCTTCGCCACCCAGCGCGCGCCCGAGCTCCGCGACTGCCTGGACGATCCCGACCGCGGCCCCCCGCGCGAGCTGGGCGCCGCCTTCGAGATCGCCGCCAACGGCGTCGTCGACCTGGTCCAGATCCTGGGCGCCGACGGCGCCCCCCGCGACGTCCGCCGCTGCTACGCCAACCACCTAAAAAAGTGGCGCTTCCCTGAAGAGCTGCTGCGCGGGGAAGAGAAGCTGCTGATCAACTTCGTCCTCTAGACCGACTTCAGGTCGAGGGCGCTTGCTCGGCTGGGGCGCCAGCCCGCCGTATCCGCGCGTCCGGCGAGCGCCATCGTGCGGCCCTCGGCAGTGACTCAGGCGGCGCGCTTCGAGCCCGCACGAAATCTGGGCAGACGCCCGCGAGGGCATTTCTAGCGGCCGTCGCTTGTGGCTACCGCGCGGCGCGGACACTACGCCCGAACCAAGCTGACCGCCGCTTGGTCGCGCTCGCCGGACGCGCGGATACGGCGGGCTGGCGCCCGGGCGTCGAATCCACCCCATCAGTTCAACCTGAAAATGGGTCTAGCACCCGTCAGTAAAGCGTTCCCGGTAGTTGCTGACAATCACTTCACACCGACAGCCCTCCGCCCCGAGGTGATTATTTTCGGTCGAAGGTAAACCCGGGTGGGGAGGGATCGATGACCGCTTGTCCTTATCTGACGTCGCTCGAGGACCTTCAGGCGCAAGAGCTCGACTGTCTGATCATCGGCTCGGGCCCGGCCGGTACGGCGGTGGCCGAGCACCTCTACACGGAAGGGCGCAACCTGCGGATCGGCGTGCTCGAGCGCGGCCCGGTGCTGACGACGTCCCACATCAGCAACGTGCTGCGCCCGCAGCACGAGGTGGCGGGCCTAGCGGAGCCGACGCTGCTGCGCGATCAGGCGCGCGGCGCCTTCATCGCGCGCCACCAGGAGAAGCCCTGGGCCGGCGACTTCGAGAACGACGGGATCATGATCAACGCGTTCGGCGGCCGCGGGATCGTGGCCGGCGCCCACCTGCCCCGGTTCTACGAAGACGATCTGGACGGACACGGCCAGGAAGAACACGCGCGCTGGCCGATCAACCGCAAGCAGCTCGAGGCCCATTACCAGAAGGCCGAGCTGCGCCGCAACGTCTCGTTCGGTGAGTGCAAGGGCCGCATGCAGACCTGGGCGCTCTGCCAGCTGCAACGCCGGAACGCCCGTGAGCCGCCGTGGGGCGTCGATGTCCGCTCCGGCACGAACGCCGACATCAGCCTGGGCTACGACAGCGCGGCCAGCCGGCTGTGGCATCTGCTGGTGCAGGACGACTGGCGCGCCAAGGGGGACATCAACAAGCGCCGGCTGCTGCTGGCGACGAACGCCTACGCCTATCGCCTGATCCTCAACGACGCCCGCGACGCCGTCCGCGCGGTCTCCTGCTTCGACACGCGGGTGAACCCGTCGAACCAGCGCCAGGCGACGATCAAGCTCGATCAGTTCAAGACCGTCGTGCTGGCCGCCAGCACCGTCGAATCGGCGCGGCTGGCGCTGCTCTCGGGTCTGGGCGAAGGCCCCACCGGCTCGTCGGCGGAGCGCGTGCTGGGCCACTACCTGGCCGAGCACATCTTCGTCCGCTCGGCGTTCCACCTGCCCAGCATCACGAAGAACCCGAACGATCAGTTCATCAACGTGGTCATCCCGCCCACCGGCCCGGATCCGGTCCACCGCTTCCACATCCATCTGGTGGGCGGCCCCAGCCCGTCGCCGGAGCACCCGAACTCGGTGCTGGTGCGCTTGACCGCCGAGGCGGCGATGGATCCCACCCAGTCGAACCACGTCCGCCTGAGCGGCGCGCGCGGGCCGGCCGGCGAGGACGCCTGGGGAATCCCGAAGGCGGAGGTGGTCTGTGCGCTCTCGGAGCGCGATCAGAGCCGCACCGGCCAGATGATCGTCGAGATGCGGGCGGTGGCGGCCGCGCTGGGCGGCACGCTGCCGGAGAAGCTGGAGCCGATGCCGCCCGGCCGCAGCCACCACGAGGCGGGAACGCTGCGGATGGGGACCGACCCCAAGCACTCGGTGGTCGATCCCACCGGGCGCTTCCACAACATGAAGAACCTCTACTGCTCGGACGCGTCCGTGTTCCCGTACGTCGGCGTGGCGAACCCGATGCTCACCATCACGGCCGTCGGCTATCACGTCGCCACCAACATCGACACGGCCTTGTTGTCGGCCCGAACGCGGGCCGACGCTGAATCGGGCAAGCCGGCCAGCATGATCGCCGGCGCCACGGAGTCGGCATGAACATCCAGAAGTTCTCCTACTACGACACGCGCAGCGACGGCCGCGGCAGCTTCCGCGGCGTGATCGGCGGCGACGACGTCTGGCGCGAGATCAACCTGTTCTTCACGCGCGCCGGCATGATGCGCGGCGGTCACTACGCCGAGAGATCGTGCGAGCTGGTGTTCCTGACCAAGGGGCGCGTGGAGGTCACCCTGCGCGACGTGCGCAATCCAGAGGACGTGGTGAAGCTGACCCTGGGGCCCGGCGAGGGCGTGGTCATCCCGCCCCTGGTCTGCCGCACGTTCCACTACGCCGAGGACGGCGAGGCGATCTCGGCGCGGGACATCCCGCACAGCGAGACCGGACCCGACATCCCCTTCGAGGCGCTCTAGCCCCGTGGCTCGCTCCATCTTGATGACCGGCGCGTCCGGTTACGTGGGGACCTTCCTGCGCGCGCGCCTGGAGGCCGAGGGCTGGGACGACATCGGGGTGCTGGCGGCCGACATCACGTCGCCCGACCTGATCGTCCCGCCCGCCGACGTGGTGATCCACCTGGCGGGGAAGCTGAACTCCTTCCGCGGGCCGCCGTCGGAGATCGCGCGCCACAACTATGAAGGGACCATGAACCTGGTGTCGCGCTGCGCGCCGCGCACGCACCTGGTCTTCCTGTCGACCGATCAGGTGTTCGGCAGCGACCGCGACCGCGTCTACACCGAGGCGGACCCGGTGAGCCCGGAGACGGCCTACGGCCGGTCCAAGGCGCAGGCCGAGCAGTTCCTGCTGGGCACGTCGCCGCGGATCACCATCCTGCGGACCGCCGGCGTCTACGGCTATCGCCATCCGCGCCGGCAGAACACGTTCGAGTTTATCGCCGCCAAGCTGCGCGCGCGCGAGCCGATCGAGCTCTACGACGACGTGTTCACGTCGCCCACGTTCATCGGCGACCTGTGCACCTGCATCGAGGTGGCGATCGACGAGGGGGTGTACGGCGTCCACCACGCTTGCGGGGCCGAGTACCTGAGCCGCTGCGACATCGGCGCCGCCATCTGCCGCGCGCAGGGGTTCTCGCCCGACCTCATTCGCCCGGTGGCGCGGCCGGAGGACGCCAACGTCCCCCGGTTCATCCACCTGCGGCCCTCGCCCGTCTTTGCCAGCGCGCTCTCCATGCCGCTCGCGGAGGGGCTGCGCGCCGGCACGCTAGAGCGTGTTTCCGAAGGACTGCGCCTGGAAAGTATCGGTTAACAGCGTCGACAGGCGCGTGCGCACCAGGTAGAGGCCGACGCCCGCGGCCAGCCCGGAGGCCAGCGCGTAGCCGTCGGTCGGCGAAGCGCCCAGCCCGTACGCGCCGGCGACCAGCCCGATCACGCCGCCCAGCAGCGCCACCGACACCAGCAGCGCCTCATCGCGCAGGTCGAAGTAGTAGAGCAGCAAGATCTCCAGCCAGCTCACCAGCTGCAACGACGCGCCCACCATCGCCACCCGGAATTGCGGCGCCAGGCTGGTCGGCAACGACGCCAGGCGCATCATCTCGGGCGCCGCCGCCAGGCCGATCCCCAGCACCACCGCCTGCACCAGCACCGCGCCGCGCAGGATCCGCTTCGCCTCGCTGGCGATGGCCGAGGCCGCCTGCCGCAGCACAGAGAGCGCCGAGCCGCCGTTCAGCCCCTGATAGAACGAGCGGAAGCGGCGGTAGAAGACCGTCTCGATCTGCACATAGACCCACCCGAACGCCGGCACCACCGAAAACCAGGCGATGGCCGCCACGGACGAGTGCTGCGAGGCCGCCGCCGGGCCCGCCAGCGCCCAGATGACGACCTTGTCGGTCCAGATCGACAGGTAGTAGACCAGCGACGAGATGGCGAGCAGCCAGTACTCGGAGAACGCCGGCCGGATGCGGGCCTGCTCGTCGCCGTCGCGCGGGATCGCGCCGGCCACGCCGCGGAAGATGATCACCAGCGTGACGACCTGGCCGACCGTGAACCCGATCAGGTAGCCGAGCGCGCCCAACCCCAGCCCGCGGCAGAGCCAGAGCGCGGCCGCCATCCCCAGCGGCGCGCCGATGCAGAACGCCCGCAGGACGACGACCGGCGAGCAGAGCCCGCCCCCCACGCCCAGCAGCAGCCACTGCGCGCCGACCACCGCCGTCAAGAACACGCCGACCACGCCGATCGTCACCGGCGGGCGCAGCAACACCACCAGCAGGATGCCGATGCCCAGGAAGGCGAACAGCGTCAGGTTCAACATGCGCCACAACGGCGCCGGCACCCGCTCCAGGTGCTTGTCGTACAGGCGATCGGCGGTGTAACGCGACACGACCACGTGCACCGGCGCCGACAGGATGACCGTCAGCGCGTAGACGAAGGTCACCAGGTGCTCGACCAGCGGGAACAGCGGCGATTCGTCGCCGCGGGCGAACAGCCGAATGCTCATCAGCACCGAGGTCGTCAGCAGCCACGGCGCGCAGGTCACCGCGATGCCGGTCATGTACGCGCCCATCGACCCGCCGACCGACCCGCGGTCGATCATCTTCTGTAGCTTCCAGCCGATGCCGGCCATGACTAGGCGAGCTCCGCGTACAGCGCCTTGTAGCTCTCCAGCATGGTGCTGCGCTGGTAGCTGGCCAGCAGGCGCTGGCGCGCCGACTCGCCGTATCGCCGCAGCAGCGCGCGATCGCGCGCCAGCGTGACGATGGCCCGGGCGGTGTCCTGCGGCACCGCCACGCGCGTGACGACGCCGCTCGGCCCCAGGTGGCGATCCTTGGGCCCGCCTTCGATCAGCTCGCGGCAGCAGCCGACGTCGGTGCAGATCACCGGCACGCCGCAGGCGAAGGCTTCCAGGATGACCAGCGGCTGCCCCTCGCTGAAGCTGGTCATGACCAGGACGTCGATCTGCTCGTAGATCTGCCCGATGGGCTGCATGCCCAGGAACTTGATCTTCCCCTCGCAGCCCAGCGACGCGACCAGTTGCTTGCAGCGGCTGGCGTACTCCGGATCCTCGTCAGAGGGGCCGATGATCCGGACGTCGACCGGCTCCTCCTTGAGCGCCATCGCGCAGGCGCGGATCATCGTCATGATGTCCTTGATCGGGACCAGCCGCCCCACAAACCCGACGCGAAGCAGGTCGGCGTCGGTGCGCACCTCGATCGGCGGCGCGTCCGCCGGGCGCGGCGTGCGCTCGACCCCGTTCGGGACCACCAGCGTCTTGGGGGTCGGCGCGCCGTCGGCGATCTGCTTCTGCCGGTTGGCCTCGCTCAACGTGACGATGCGCGTGGCCTGGTAATAGGCGACCTGCGACATGCGCCGGAAGAAGCGCGCCCACAGCCGCCGCAGCGGCGAGAACGTCGGGACGGCCGCCTCCAGCGGGTCTATCTTGGCGCGATCCGGGATCCAGTCCGCGCGCGACAGCTCGATGTCGCGCTCGCGCGAGTAAATGCCGTGCTCGGTCAGCAGGAACGGCTTGCCGCTGCGGAACCCTTCGACCGCGCCGACCAGCCCGGCGTACCCGGCCGACAGCGCGTGGAAGGCCTTGGCCGGCTCGTACTGCGCGCTCAGCAGGCGCACCGCCGGAATGTTCATCGAGCGCATCTGCCAGAACAGGTCCATGAACGAGCTCTTGCGCGCGACGCGCTCGGCGACCTCCTCGACCAGCTCGAAGCTCTGGTTGCTGTAGAGCAGCTCGGTCACGGTCAGGTCACGCGTCGCCAGGTCCGCCAACAGCGCGTCGTCGACCGTGTCGTCCAGGTGCAGGCGGCGCAGCCCCGCCAGCAAGCGCGACGGCGCCTGCCGGCGCCCCGCCAGCTTGCGGAAGTTGCGGATGTTCCGCTCCAGCGCCGCGCGGGCGGCCCCCTCCAGCGGCACCGCGGGCGCGTCCTGCGAGAACACCTGCTGGAAGCGGGTGACGTTGGGCGGGAACTTGAACTTGGGCGGGCCGTAGGCGCCCTGGTACGACCCCAGGTTCAGGACCAGGAACGTCACCTGCGGCTCGCCCTTGATGATGTCGTGCACCCAGGACGAGACGCCCCCGGCGATGAAGGGGTAGGTCCCCTCGCAGATCAGACAAACGTCGGGGACCTCCGGCGAGGCGTTCTCCGGCGCCACAGCCCCGGCGGTCACGCCAGACGCTCCCGCTTGCGGCACGCGCGCGGCATCGGCCGCGGCAACCGGCGCGACAGCGGCATGCGCGTGCGGCCGCGGTGCGGGCGGGGCAGCGGCGGCGGCAGCGGCCGGCGGTACGTGTTGAGCAGCGACTGCCCCTCCCAGGGGAGATCGTGCGCGCTCAGCAGCGCCTCCTGGCGCAGGCTCTCGAGCGGCGGGCGCGCCTCGGGCGACGCCGACGGCAGCGCCTGCTCCAGCACCTCCAGCGCGGCGTCCGGCCGCAGCAGCGCCAGCTCCAGCCGGGCCAGCCCCAGCGCGACGTCGGCGGCCAGCGACATGTCCAGGCCGTGCGCGGTCGAGAAGTGACGGCGCGCCTCGGAGGCCAGCGTTCCGACGCGGTAGGCGTCCAGCATCTGCGATTGCACGGCACCCATGATCAGATCGGCGGCGGCCAGCGCGGCGGCGCCCGTGGGCGTCTCCTCGACCTGCTTACGCGCGGCGACCAGACGTTTCTCGAACGTGGTCGACATGTCGTCCAGCGCCAGCGCCGCCTCCATCCCGATGTCGGGCGGCGTCGCGGTCAGCGCCCAGCGCAGCATCGCGACCGCCTCCTTGTCCGCGCGCTGGCCCAGCATCGACAGCAGCGCGCGCCGATCCTCGACCGTGCCCGTCAACAGCACCTCGGCCGCCGGCAGCGCTTCCGCGAAGCGGCGGATCGCCGCCGGATCCAGCGGCTCGGTCGTGTACTCATCGCCGGCGACGTCCTCCAGGACCGCCGGTTTTCCCTTGGCCGTCAGCGCGGCGGCCACGATCGGCGCCCCCACCAGCGGCAACGCCAGGCCGAAGCCGATGAGCAGCCCGCGCTGGCTGGGCGGCAGGCGCCGGACCAACACCAGCGGCACCACCGCCATCAGGTGAAGGCCCACCGTGAGGCCGTACGCAAACCACGTATGCGGCCCGACGACGAACAGCCAGGCGGCGGCCAGGTCCAGGACCACCGCCAGCGCGATCGTCGTGGCCGGCAGGCGCGGTTCGCTTCGGCCGGCGGCGGAGCTCACCGCCTCGATCACGCGCGCCGGCAGCGCGGCCGGCTCGGCGACCGGGTTCAGGGCCGCTGCTTCGCTCTCGACTCCCATGCCTCATCCCTCCCCCTGATTTGCTCAGTGACCAGTCTGGTCAGGAATCTGGTCTCGATCGGGTTTCCCAGAAACCGGGCAAACGGCGGATACGACCGATGGCTACACCCGACACGGGACGGAGCGGGCTTCGCTTACGCCGGCGTGCCGGACCTGCGCCAGTCGGTCAGCCGGCGGCGCAGGTTCGCGCAGAGCCGCGCGACAGCCTCGGGATCCGCGGCCGGGATCTCGCCGGCGCGGGCTGCCCGCTGCAGATCGAACGCCGCCCAGGCCTTGGCGTCCCGGGGCATCTCGGCGTAGCGCGGGACCAGGTGCGCGTGGAAGTGCGGCGAGCTCTCGCCCAGGGCCGCGGTGTAGATGCGCAGCGCCCCGGTCTCCTGCTCGAGCAGGCTCGAGAAATGGCGCAGCGTGGGTCCGAACGCGTGGGCCTCGCGATCGTCGAAGTGCGCCGGTCCGCCCACGTGCCGTCGCGCGATCAGCATCAGCCACCCCGGCAAAGCCGAGGGCGCGTCGTCGTGGCGCAGGTGCCAGAGCTCATCCTCGAAGATCGGGGGTTGGCGGGCCGGATCGGTCAGCGACGCACAGACGGCACAGCCTTCGGACGGCGGCATGACAGGTTCCTGACTACGCCGAGGCGGCCGCCCCGGGCAAGCAACGTTCCGGCAACTCTCGCGACAGCAAAAGCCCGTACCGCCACCCGGGGTGCGAGGAGGTGGGCCCTGTGTTAAATTGGGGCCGCTATGATCGCGCCGTATGATCGTGACCGCCTGCGGGAACAATTCCGCGCCGCGCAGCCATTCCCCTTCATCACGATCGACAACTTTCTCGATCCGGCGTTCGCGCAGGAGCTGGCCGGCTGCTACCCGACGTTCGAGCAGGCGCAAAAGCAGGGCTTCGGCTTCAACTTCGTCAACGAGCAGAAGAAGATCCAGATCAGCGACGCGACGAAGTTTCCGGAGACGGTCCGCCGGCTGAACGCCGCCATCTCGGCGCCCGAGTTCTTGACCGATCTCGCGTACATCACCGGAATTCCCCGCCTGCTGGCGGACGAGAAGCTGGAAGGCGGCGGCATGCACCTGACCGGCCCCGGCGGCCGCCTGGACGTGCACGTCGACTTCAACGTCCTCGAGGCGCGGAAGCTGTTCCGCCGCCTGAACATCCTCATCTATCTGAACCCGACCTGGCGCGAGGAGTGGGGCGGCCACATCGAGCTGTGGGACCGCGACGTGAAGCAGTGTCACTTCCGCTCGGTCCCGATGCTGAACCGCTGCGTGATATTCGAGACCAGCGACATCAGCTATCACGGCGTGGCGCCCATCGTCCCGTCGGCCGAGTTCGTGCGGCAGTCGTTCGCCGCCTACTACTACACGACCGAGCCACCGCCCGGGTGGAAGGCCCCCCACTCCACGGTCTTCCGGGCGCGGCCCAACGAGAAGCTGCGCGGTCTGATCCAGATGCCGCTGGAGAAGACGTGGCGTCAGGTCCAGGCGCGGATCGATCAAGCGAAGTCGTGGGCCAAGAGCCGGATTTGGCCGAGCTGAGTTGAGCGTATCCACCTCTCCCCCGGTCGAGGCGGCGAGCGAGCCCCCGGCGGAGCCGCCTGCGCACGAGGAGAAGGCGTTCAAGAAGCTGTTCGCCCGCGGCTCGGCCTGGGCGCTGATCAACTACGCCGTGGGCTACACCCTGCGGCTGGCCAGCAACTTCATCCTCTGGCGGCTGCTGACGCCCGACGCATTCGGCCTGATGGCCATCGTCAACGTCTTCATCCAGGGGCTGCAGATGTTCTCCGACATCGGCGTCGGCCAGAGCGTCGTCCAGAACGAGCGCGAGGATCGGCCGTTCCTGGACACCATCTGGACGCTGCAGGTGTCGCGCGGGCTGATCGTGTGGCTGCTGGCCACGGCGGCCGCGGTCCCGGTGGCGCACTTCTATCATCAGCCGGCGCTCTCTGCGTTGATCCCGGTCGTGTCGGCGGGCGTCGGCATCGCCGCCTTCAACTCGGTCAATCTCTTCACGGCCAGCCGTCACCTGGCGATCGGCCGGCTGACCGCCGTCGACATCAGCAGCCAGGCGGGCAGCCTGATCGTGATGGTGGTCTGGAGCTACCTCACCCACTCGGTCTGGGGGCTGGCGGTCGGCTCGGTGGTGTCGGCGCTGGTCCGGCTGGTGCTCAGCTTCAAGATGCTGCCGGGCCCGCGCAACCGCTTCTGCTGGGACCGTGACACGGTCCGGGCGGTCGCGCACTTCGGGCGCTGGATCTTCCTCAGCACGATCCTGACCTTTCTCGCCTCCTACTCGGACCGGCTGATCTTCGGAAAGCTGGTCTCGATCGAGCGGCTGGGCGTCTACAGCATCGCGCTGGTCTGGGCCACGTTCCCGTTTTACGTCATCAGCCACGTGGCCGGCAGCGTGCTGTTCCCGCTGTTCAGCCGCATGAACAAGACCGAAGGGGGCTCCGTCCCGAAGTCGTTCGCCCAGGTGCGCCGCCCGGTGCTGTTCGCGGCGGGCTGGCTCTACGCCTGCCTGCTGGCGGGCGGCCCCACCTTGATCCGGTTCTTGTATGACCAGCGCGCCGCCGAGGCAGGGCTCATCGTCCAGCTGCTGGCCATTGGCTCGTGGTTCGCGTCGATCGAGAGCACGAACAGCTACTCGCTGCTGGCGCTCGGCCGGCCGAAGTGGCTGGCGTTCGGCAACGCCTCCAAGCTGATCGGCATGGTGGTCCTGCTGCCGATCGGCGCGCACTTCTTCGGGTTCGCCGCCACCGTGCTGGCGCTGTCGCTGTCCGAGATCTGCCGCTACGCCGTTTCGGCGACCGCCTGCACACGCGCCGGGCTGCGCCCGGTGCGGCAAGACCTGATCCTCTCCGTCGGCATTGCGGTGACCGGGGCGATCGGGCTGCTGGTCCGCGCCGGGTACGGCCGCCTGCACCTGGCCATCTCGAACCACCACGTGGACGCCTTCCTGGAGGGGACCGCGATCTTCCTGGTGCTGTCGGCCATCTGGTGGGCGCTGTTCAAGCGAGCCCAGGCCCGCGCTGCCGCGGCGGCCTGAGCGCCGTCAGCCCGTGACCCGAATCGCCGGCGGCACGTAGACCTCCTCCTCGGACCGGGGCCGTAACATCGCCGTGGCCGACACCGTCAGCAGCGCCCCGGAGAGCAGGTAGGAATAGTTCGAGTAGAGGCTGTTGGGGAGCAGCTCGACCGCGGCGACGGCGATGATGAGGGCGGTCGCCGCGACCAACACCCGGTCGTACTTGTCCGAGATCTTGCGCAGCCGCCGGCCCGCGATGAACACCGGCAGCAGCAACAGCCCGAACGTCGCGAAGAACCCCACGAAGCCCGAGATGCCGAGCGCGATGATCCACTCGCCGTCGGTGACCGAGACGACCTCGCCGCCGTCGCCGTAGAGCTCGTTGCGGCCGTACTCGCCCCAGCCGAACCACGGGCGCTGGCGCGCCTTCTTGAGCAGCCCGTCCTCGTTCTCGAACCGGAACTTCATCGACCCCTCGCGGTCGGCCCCGGCCACGCTGCCGATCGATTCAATGGTCGACGTCGGGAACACGTCCGATGCGCGCAGCGACGGGTAGAGAAAAACCACCACCCCCAGCACCAGCGCCACGCGCCACTGCGCCCGGTAGGTCGACCGCCAGATGAACGGCGTCACGGCGATCAGATAGAGGATGGCGCCCGTGCTCTTACAGAGGATCAGGATCGCCGCCAGGATGTAGGTGGTGGTCTTGGCGGTCATCCCCCAGATGCGCCGCCGCGGCAGCCGCGTCAGCGTCGCCGAGGCCAGCACGCAGACGACGAAGAAGATCGCCACCGCCAGCCCGTGCGCCAGGAACACGGTTGGTCGATAGCCGCCGAACCGGATCGTCTGCGCGAACTCGTGCTGGTAGTAGCCGTAGACCCAGTAGTGAAGCTGCGGGCTGAACCGGATCTCGATCAGCGCGAAGAACGCGTAGATCAAACCCAGCTTGACCAGGAAGCGCAGCAGGTCCTCCAGATCGCTGGCCTCGCGGACCAGGACGCTGCCGACGAAGAACGGAATACCGACGCGGAAGATGCTGCTGGCGGCCACGAACATCCCGTCCTTCAGCGTCAGCGCCGGGATCGAGATCGTCCGCCAGACGCCGTAGGTCAGCGGATCGTGGTTGGTCATCCCGATGCCCAGCCCGTCGATGATCATGGCCAGGACGATCAACAAGACCCACTTCTCGCGCGGGAGGCGCCAGACCCGCCGCGGGCTGCGCAGCGTGTAGCCGAGGAGGACGGTGAGGTACGGGATGGTCTGCTTCCCCAGCGGCGGAACCATCGGGATGGAGAACTGGACCAGCTCCGGCAGGAACAGCAGGCCACCGAAGATGGTGACCCGCGCGGCCTTGTCGGGCTTCATGACGAAGAACAGCGTCAGCCCGATCGGGATCCAGAGCAGAACGACGACGTTCGCGAACAGGCTAGGGCTGCCGCCCATTGGTCTCCCGGCGTTCGAGGCACCCTGCGCGCTTCACGCGCCGCTATGGTAGCGCATCAGACGGAGCGCTGACGACCGCTCGCGCCCCGAGGGCGACCGTTCGCCGCGGTCGTCTCCCGGAACGCGGCAACCTGATCGCTGGCGTGGGGTTCGGGCTCGCGGCACCCTCCTTCGAGCGCCGCGCCGGGGTCAGAAACGTCTTGGCCGGGTCTCGGCCTTGTTGACCTTGAGGGGGTGCCCGTCCACCTCCACGCCGTCCATCTCCTTGATGGCCGCGTCGGCCGCCGCCGCGTTCTGGTAGCTGACAAACCCGAAGCCGCGCGACTGACCGGTCGATCGGTTTGGAACGACCACCGCGTCCACCAGCTCGCCGAACCGCGAAAAGAACGTTCGCAGGTCGGCGGCCGTCATCGACGCGCCGAGACCGCCCACGAAGAGCTTCGTGGGCCCGAAGTCGGCCCGTCGCGATGCGGGCGCGACAGAGATCACGACGTCCTCCAGGCTCACCTCGGGCAGCGCAGCCTCGGCCGGGAGGTCGGATAGATCGGTGCCGTCGGGACTGATCCCGCGCGCGCGCATCTCGCGGTTCCTGCGGAGGCGCTCGTCCTTCTGTTTCCTCTTGAGGTCGCGGGCCGCCTCCCGGTTGCGCTTACCGCCGGAGAATGCGCGACTCATTTGCGGTCGCCTCCCATCGGCGGACGTCCCCGGCGTGGCCGCACGGGCGGCGACGCCGCCCAGTTCAACCGTCTCTTCGGCGGCGCGCCAGCCTCCGGCCGCTCCAGCTGCTCCCGCGCCGCCTGTTGTGCGACGATCGCGGCCCGCTTGTCTTCGGCCTTACCCAGAGAGTGCTCCCGTCATTGAAGTCATCGCAGGCATCGTACCTCTCCTACGTGGACAACCGTCCGAATACAAGCAGCGCGGGCAGAATTCTTCGCTGTCGGCTATCCGTTCTTTTGGGCCTTCTTGATCCGCTTGGCCTCCCGTTTTTCTTGCGGCGTCCGGGTGGGGGCCTTTTTGACATTCTTCTTCGCGTCCTGGCTCTTGCTCACGGGGTTCTCCTTCGGTGTTGGACCCCCTGAGCTTACCCGCCAGCCGAACCCGCGAACAGGTCGTCTGTGCTGTCGCCGGTCAGTTTCCGGTCAGCTTGAGCATGACCGTTCGCCGGGGCGATGGTAGCGGTGTAACCCGAGCCGGTGGGACGGTTCGTCGCCTCAAGATCCGGGCGGCCGCCCCTTAACACCGTGGAGGCCCCCCCGATGCGCAGACTCCTCGTGGCGATGGTGACCCTGACCTGGACGGCCGTCCTTCCGGCGTGCGGCCAGGACTCGGCGGGTGGCGGCGG
>CAZTZM010000353.1:0-11352 GCA_964618005.1 uncultured Myxococcales bacterium | reverse complement strand
ACGCCGGACGCCCCCTTCCGGGCCCACGCCCCCTCGCCGGGGCCGGAGCCCGAGTTCCGCCCGCCGCACTGGAAGCGGTTCAAGCTGTCGAACGGTCTGGATGTCTTTCTGGTCGAGTTTCACGACCTTCCGTTGGTGGATCTCAACCTGATGATCAAGACCGGCAGCGCCGCCAACCCGGCCGACAAGGCGGGCCTGGCCGACCTGACGGCGCGGATGCTGGACGAGGGGACCAAGACCCGTGGCGCGCTCGAGATCGCCGACCAGGTCGCGGCGCTCGGCGCCACGCTGGCGACCGGCGGAAGCTGGGACGCCTCCAGCATCAGCCTTTCGACCTTGACGCGGAACCTGGACCCCGCGCTGGCGATCTTCGCCGACGTCGTGCAGCACCCGGCGTTCGATCCGAAGGAGTTCGCCCGCGTGCGCGACAACCTGCTGACCGCGATCGCGCGGCGGAAGGACAGCCCGCCGACCGTGGCGTCGCTGGCCCTGAGTCACCTGCTCTACGGCGCGAAGCACCCTTATGCCTGGCCCATGACCGGCACCGAGGCATCGATCAAGAAGCTGACGCCGGCCGACCTCCACGGTTTCTACGACGCCTACTACCACCCCAACAACGCGGCGCTGATCGTGGCGGGCGACACCACCGAGGCGGCGCTGCGGAGCAAGCTGGAGGCAGCCTTCAAAGGTTGGCGCAGCCGGCACGTGGCGGCCAAGAAGCTCCCCGCGCCCAGCGCCGCGGCGGCCGAAACCAAGATCTTCCTCATCGACAAGGCCGACGCCCCGCAGTCGTCGATCCGGGTCGGCCTGGTCGGCATCGACCGGCAGAACCCCGACTATTTCCCGGTCACGGTGATGAACCTGATCCTGGGGGGCGGGTTCTACCGCCTGGACCTGAACCTGCGGGAGGGGAAAGGCTGGACGTACGGCGCACGCTCCAGCTTCGACAGCCGCAAGGCACCCGGCCCGTTCTCGGCGGGCGGCGAGTTCGTGGCCCCGCACAGCGCCGACTCCGTGGCGGAGATCCTGAAAGAGCTCAACAACATCCGGGACGGCGACGTGACCGACGCGGAGCTCGCGCGCGCCAAGGACCAGATCGTCAAGTCGTTCCCGGCGCGGTTCGCCACCCGCGCCACGATCGCCGCCCAGCTGGCCGAGCTGGCGGTCTTCAACTTCCCCGACAGCTACCTCACCGAGTACACGCGCAAGGTGGCGGCGGTCGACAAGGACGACGTCCGGCGGGTCGCCCGCAAATACCTGGACCCCGCCCACCTGACCATCGTGGTGGTGGGCGACCGCAAGTCGATCGAGGCGCGTCTCGCCAAGCTGGCGCCGGTGGAGGTGCGCGACCTGGATGGAGAACCGATCCAGTCAGGAGCTGACAACGGAGCGGCGAGCGGCCAAGCTCACCAGAGCCCATGATGACCGGCGGCCTTGAACCAGACGCCTGCTGCCAGGCGGGGAACAGCGAATCGGCCGTCCGCGCGGCGGAGGAGCGCCGGGCGAAGGTCCGGCGCGTCTTCTGGCTAACGCTGGCGCTGAACACCGTGGTGGCCGTTTCGAAGGCGGCCTATAGCTACGTCTCCGGTTCGCTGACCCTGGGCGCCGATTCGCTGCACGCCGTCCTGGACGCGTCGTCCAACGTGCTGGCGCTGCTCAGCCTCGGCTGGGCGGCCCGCCCGGCCGATCCCCGACACCCGTATGGTCGGCAGAAGATCGAGATCCTCGCCGCGCTGGGGATCGGCGTCCTGATCGTGGGCGGCCTGCTGGAGTTCGCCGAGGCGGCGGTGCGCGAGCTGCGGACCGGACAGGTCGGCCCCCAGGTGGGATGGGCCGGCTTCGCGATCGTCATCGCGACGATGGGGATCAACCTGTTCGTCAGCCGGTACGAGCACCACCAGGGGCACGAGCTGGGAAGTGAGCTCCTGCACGCCGACGCTCACCACGCGACCTCCGACTTCTACGCGTCGGGCGCGGTCGTCGCGTCGTTCATCGGCGTGCGCGCCGGGCTGCACTGGGCCGACGGCGCGGCCACGTTGCTGCTGGTGGTGCTGATCGGCCAAGCGGCCTGGAAGGTGTTTCGCGACAACATCCCGGTGCTGATCGACGCCGCTCGCCTCGACCCGATGGGGGTCGCCGAGCTGGCACGCTCGGTGAACGGGGTGAGCGACGTTCACCGGGTCCGCTCACGCGGGATGCGGAGCGCGGTGGAGCTCGACCTTCACCTCGAGGTGGCGCCCGACATGAGCGTCGTGGACGCGCACAAGCTCGCTCAGCAAATAGAAAGAGAAGTGAAGGTAAAGTTTCCCCAGGTTTCCGACGTAATCATCCACGTCGAGCCCGAAGGCCGGTAGACGAAGGCCAGTAGATACAGGTCAATAGCCGCCGGCCGATAGCTTGACACCCCAGGCCATACCGATAAGATAACGCCCGCCAGCAGCTTAGTTTTGCGCAGCAAAGCCCCGTAAGGGGTCGCTTCATTCACCCAAACCGGTTCCCCAACCCAGGCCCGAGATCGTTTGCCGCGCAACCAGCGCGAGCGCGAGGAGACACGAGATGCAAGGACTCGCCCAGTTCTTAGAGCAAGGTGGCACGTTGATGTACGTCAACCTGATCGTTTCGATGATCACGTTGGCCTTCATCGTTGATCGCGCCATCTTCTTCCTCGGAAAAGGGTCGGTGAACGCCAAGGCGTTCCTCGAACAGATCCGCAAGCTTGTGCTCGCGAACAACATCGACCGCGCCGTGAAGCTCTGCTCGGCCACGGAGGCCCCGGTGGCCCAGGTGGCGCGGGCCGGCCTGCAGCGCGTTCATCGCGGCGAGATCGCGATCGCCCAGGCGATCGAAGAGACGCTGGTCGACGTGACGCCGCTCTTGAAGAAGCGCGTGCAGATCCTGTGGTCGATCGCGAACATCGCGACCCTCGTCGGCCTCCTCGGTACGGTTATCGGCCTCATCAAGGCGTTCGGCGCCGTCGCGGCCGCCAAGCCGGAAGAGCGGTCGGGCCTCCTCGCGAAGGGTATCTCCGAGGCGCTCAACAACACCGCGATGGGTCTCAGCATCGCCGTTACCTGCATCATCGCCCACGCCATCCTGTCGTCGGCCTCGAAGAAGCAGGTCGGTGATCTGGAAGGCTTCGCCCTCAAGCTCGAGAACCTGCTGGCCGAGTCGGCTCAGGGCGGCGCCAAGGCCTAAGGCCGGCGCAGCCAGCCGAGGCGTGTGGTTGTTCCCCTCTGACCAACGGATGAAAGGGCCAGTCGTCCCATGACGAGAAGCCAGGTCCGAGCGGCGATGCGCCGCATGCGCGACCAAGTCGAGGAGATCGAGGAAGAGGCGGGCGAGTTGAACCTCGTCCCCTACATGGACATCGTCACCAACATCATCATCTTCCTGCTCGCCTCGGTCGTGAATCAGGCCGCCCTCGGGAACATCAACGTCTCGGTCCCGACGATCTCCTCCGGCGGCGGCGCCGCTCAGGACGAGCCACCGCCCGAGAAGCCCCCGCTGAACCTGACCGTCTCGGTCGGCGCCAGCGGGTTCACGGTGGCGGCCTCGGGTGGCGTCCTGCCGATCATCCCGAAGATGCCGAACGGCCAGTACGACTACGTCGCGCTCACCAACAAGTTGAAAGAGATCAAGTCCAATCCGGACAACGCCTCGGAGACCAAGGCGAACTTCAACGCTGACGCCAGCACGCCCTACGATGTCGTGGTCGCGACGCTGGACGCCATGAGACAGGACGAAGGCGGGAAGGTTCTGTTCCCGGACGTTGCCTTCGCCGCGGGGATTCTCTAATGCCTATGGGCACCGAAGTCAGCCGGCTGGAGGGCAAGAAGGCGATCCGCTCTTACGCCCGCAAGCTGTCCGAGCCGGAGGTCATCAAAGACCTCAACATCACCCCGATGATGGACATGATGACCATCATCCTGGTGTTCTTGTTGAAGTCGTTCTCGTCTTCGACCTCGACGATCACCTTCGACCAGAACCTGCAGGTTCCGAAGTCGATCACCGAGCTCAAGCCGAAGCTGGCGGTCACCGTGACGGTCAGCAAGAAGGTCCTGCTGGTCGAAGGCGACGGCATCGCGCCGATCAACGCCGGCCGCATCGACCCCGCGATGAAGCGTGACGGCGAGAACGGCTACTACATCACCCCGCTCGTCGACATCCTCGAGAAGCACGCCAAGCGCGAGAAGAAGGTCGCCGAGCTCACGGGGCAGAAGTTCGAGGCGCAGCTGATGATAGTGGCCGACCAAACCACGCCCTATCGTTTGCTGACCGAAGTCATCTACTCCTGCGGCCAAGCCGGCTACCAGAACTACCGACTGCTCGTCTTAAAGGCCAAGGGCGACTAGCTCCCCACCCTTCACGGTCCGGTCTCGTCGAAAGGCCCCGACATAGCTGTCGGGGCTTTTCGCGTTTTGGGACGCGCGCCGGCCGGGGCCCGGCCGCCGTCGAGGATCGATGATCTCGGGCCGCGCGGGCGGCGCCATTTTTGTGAGTTTGGCGACCTTTACTTCGCGCGGGAATCGGTTTAAATCGCCCGCGCGATGATGAGAACCCGTGTGTCTGTTCTGGTTGGACTGCTGGCTTCGGTGGTCCTGTCGTTGGTGGCGGTTCCTGCGTTCGCGCAAGGGCACGAGGGCGGCGAGGCCACCCTGGTGCTGCCGGATCTGGGGCGGGTCACGTTCCTCGGGTCGCTGCCGGGGAGCACGCTGCTGTCCGTGGGCATCCTGGTCTGCCTGCTCGGGCTGACGTTCGGCCTGGTCATCTACCGGCAGTTGAAGAACCTGCCGGTGCACAAGTCGATGCGCGACATCTCGGAGCTGATCTACGAGACGTGCAAGACCTACCTGGTGACCCAGGGGAAGTTCATCCTGCTGCTGGAGATCTTCATCGGCGTCATCATGATCTTCTACTTCGGGGTGCTGCGGCACTTCGAGCCGGTGAAGGTGGCCGTCATCCTGCTGTTCTCGCTGATCGGCATCGCCGGCAGCTACGGCGTGGCCTGGTTCGGGATCCGCATCAACACCTTCGCCAACTCGCGCACCGCCTACGCCAGCCTCAAGGGCAAGCCCTACCCCATCTACGCCATCCCGCTGAAGGCCGGCATGAGCATCGGCATGCTGCTCATCAGCGTCGAGCTGGTGATGATGTTGTGCATCCTGCTTTTTCTCCCGCGCGACTACGCGGGCGCCTGCTTCATCGGCTTTGCCATCGGCGAGTCGCTGGGCGCCTCGGCGCTGCGCATCGCGGGCGGCATCTTCACGAAGATCGCCGACATCGGGTCGGACCTGATGAAGATCGTCTTCAACATCAAAGAGGACGACGCGCGCAACCCGGGCGTCATCGCCGACTGCACCGGCGACAACGCGGGCGACTCGGTCGGCCCCAGCGCCGACGGCTTCGAGACCTACGGCGTCACGGGCGTCGCGCTCATCACCTTCATCCTGCTGGCGGTGGCCGACGCCGACACGCAGGTGCAGCTGCTGGTCTGGATCTTCGCGATGCGGATCATGATGATCGTGGCCAGCGGCCTCTCGTACCTGTTCAACGAGGCGATCGTGAAGGGTCGCTACGCCAACGCCGACAAGCTGAACTTCGAGAAGCCGCTCACGCAGCTGGTCTGGGTGACGTCGATCGTCTCGGTCGCCATGACCTACATCGTGTCGTACCTGCTGGTGCCGCGCCTGGGCGGCGACGATTCGCTGTGGTGGAAGCTGTCGACCATCATCACCTGCGGCACCCTGGCCGGCGCGATCATCCCCGAGGTCATCAAGGTCTTCACCTCGACGGAGTCGAAGCACGTGAAGGAGGTCGTCACCGCCTCGCGTGAGGGCGGCCCGTCGCTGAACATCCTGGCCGGCCTGACCGCCGGGAATTTCAGCGCCTACTGGATGGGCCTGGTGATCGTGGCGCTGATGGGGATCGCCTTCGGCGTCAGCACGCAGGGCCTCGGTGAGCTCATGAAGGCGCCGGCCGTGTTCGCGTTCGGCCTGGTGGCCTTCGGGTTCCTGGGCATGGGCCCGGTCACCATCGCGGTCGACTCCTACGGCCCCGTCACCGACAACGCGCAGTCGGTCTACGAGCTGTCCGTCATCGAGACGATCCCGGGCATCAAGGAGGAGATCAAGAAGTCGGACGGCTGGGACGTCAACTTCGAGCGCGCCAAGCACATGCTGGAGGAGAACGACGGCGCCGGGAACACCTTCAAGGCCACCGCCAAGCCGGTGCTCATCGGGACGGCGGTCGTCGGCGCCACCACCATGATCTTCTCGATCATCATGGGGCTCACCAACGGGCTGTCGTCCGATCTGGACAAGCTGTCGCTGCTGCACCCGCCCTTCCTGCTCGGCCTCATCATGGGCGGCGCGGTCATCTACTGGTTCACCGGCGCCTCGATCCAGGCGGTCAGCACCGGCGCCTACCGGGCGGTCGAGTTCATCAAGCGCAACATCAAGCTCGACTCGACGGTCGCCAAGGCCTCCATCACCGACAGCAAGAAGGTCGTCGAGATCTGCACGCAGTACGCGCAGAAGGGGATGTTCAACATCTTCCTGACCATCTTCTTCAGCACCCTGGCCTTCGCCTGCCTGGAGCCGTTCTTCTTCATCGGCTACCTGGTGTCGATCGCGCTGTTCGGCCTCTACCAGGCCATCTTCATGGCCAACGCGGGCGGTGCCTGGGACAACGCCAAGAAGATCGTCGAGGTCGAGCTGAAGGAGAAGGGGACCGAGCTGCACGCCGCGACGGTCGTCGGCGACACGGTCGGCGACCCGTTCAAGGACACCTCGTCGGTCGCCATGAACCCGGTCATCAAGTTCACGACGCTGTTCGGCCTGCTGGCGGTCGAGCTGGCGGTCGGGATGAACCGCAGCACCAGCCTGGCCCTGGCGGCGGTCTTCCTGGCGATCGCGGTGGTGTTCGTCTACCGCTCGTTCTACGGCATGCGCATCACCGCCACCGAGGCGCCGGCCGTCGTCGAGCCGGCCAAGTCGGCCGAGCGGGCCTGAGACCTACGCCCGGGCGCGCAGGAAGCGGAAAGCCGGAGCCACGAACGGGATCATCGCGGCGGCCAGGAAGGCCGCCGCCAGGTCCGGCCCGGCGAACGCGAAGTAGGTGGGCGCGAACAGGTTGCCCGAGGCGAGCGTCAGCGCGGCCGCGCCGCCGACCGCCAGCCAACCCCAGGTGCGCAGGCGCACCAGGCCATTGAGGCCCACCAGCACCAGCGCCAGCGCGCCGAACGACAGCAAGAGCCCCATCCCCTGCCCCTCTTTCGGCCCGAGCGCCCAGAGGATCAAGCTGGGGAGCGACGCGGCCGACCGGGTGATGGTCTTGCGCAGGCGCGCGACGCCGAGCTCATCCATCCGATACCGCTGCCGCCACGCCTCCTGGAGATCATAGCGGGCGGCCATCGTTCGACCGGAGAGCGGCACCATGATCAGGGCGTGCGCCAGGCCGTAGATCGCCAGCGCCGGCGCCCAGCCCACCATCACCAGGGAGACCACAGCGACCATCACCCCGGACCAGCCGAGGCCCACGGCGTACCAGCGCCCCCAGAACCATTCGGCGACCACCGCGAAGAAGGCCACGACGTAGCAGGCGCCCAGGGCCGCGAACGCCAGGCCCCAACCGGGGGGGGCATTGAACGCCAGGAACGTGTAAAGGATGCCGAAGAAGCTCAGCGCCAGCGCCGACAGGGCCCGCCGCCCCCGCTCGTACCCGAGGTTCCCCAGCTTCTCCGACAGGGACTCGAACCCAGACGACAGATTGAGCGCCATAGCACAAGTATAGCCCTGGAATGGCCGCCGGGCGCGGTCCAGCCCCGTTTTTAGGTCCCCCCTCCCCGCGCGGACAAAGGCTCCCCCTCCGATCCCGTTTGCAGTCTGCCCCCGGGCGTGAGAAATAGACCGACCGTGGAAGCCCCCACCCTGGAGCAACTCAAGGCAGAGGTCACCGAGGTCACGTTGCAGGTACACCTGGCGCAGGAACGCCAGGACGAACGTGACGTCGTCGCAACCGCCCACGCCGGCGTCGAGCGGCTGTCGCAGCGATATCGCGAGCTGCTCGCTTCGCTGCCGCCGGGCCAGCAACTGAGCGTCGAGCGCGCGATCGGCCGGCGTGTGGTCGATCTGAAACGGCTCGCCTCGCTGCTGCCGAAGGTGCCGACGGTGGCGACGGAGAGCACGCCGGACCGTCGCGCGGGTGGCGGCGCCCCCGAGGGCCGCCGGATCACCGGCGTCAGCTGGACCCAAGAGCGTGTCGCCCCGGCGGGCGTGAAGGCCCGGGTCGGCGGTGACGTCGAGTCCTGGTGCGGCCGCTGCGCCGACCTCACCACCCACAGCATCGTCGCGATGGTGGGTGACGACGCCAAGCAGGTGCTCTGTCAGGTCTGCGGCTCGCGCCACGCGCACCGCACCACGGCGACCCGCCGGACGGCCACGGGCGCCACCAGCACCGCCGGCGGCGAGACCGAGGAGCGGTCCCGGCCGACCGACCCCGAGGCGCGCCGCCGCGCCGCCGAGCTCCGCGCGCTGGGCGAGGAGATCGCCGCGTCCACCACGGTCCGCGCCTTCGATCCCAAGGAGCGCTACAAGGCCGGCGAAATCATCTCCCACCCCGAATTCGGGCGCGGCAAGATCGAGAACGTCCTGCGCTCCAGCCTGCTCGTCCGCTTCCCCGTCGGCGGCCTCAAGTCAGTGATGCTGATTTGATTCAGTTTCAGTTCGGTTCGGAACCCTGGGAGGGTTCCGAGCCTCCCGCGACGGGCTACCCGAGGGAATCCAGGTCCTCCAGGAAGCGCTTGAGGAGGCCGTCGATCATGAGGTTGCGGCTGGCGCCGTCGTAGCGGCCGGCGCGGTAGCCGCCCTGGGTCTCCTCGAACCGGGTGCGCATCGAGGCAATCAGCGTCCGGCAGGATGAGACCTTCTCCGTGATCTCCTTGCGGTTCTTCAGCACGTAGCCGCCCAGCGACATCGCGGCGGCGCCCGTCAGGATGATGCCGAGCGGGCCGGAGAGCGCGTAGCGCAGACCGACCCGAAGCGCGACCATGCCGGCCGCCCCCAGCGCGGCCTTCTTGAGGCCGCTGCCGTCGCGGATCGAATCGGCGGCCATGGCGGTCATCTGGCCGGAGGCGATCAGCAGGGCGATGAAGGTGCCACGGCGGCTCTTCCACCCGCGATCGTAGTAGTCGCGGATGGCCTGCTTGAGAAAAGCGTCGTAGTCGTCGAAGACCTCGGGGCCGAGGTCCGCCTGCTTTGTCTTGCCTTCCGCCTCGGTCGTCGCCATTGGGCCTCCGTGATGTGTCCCTGGATCGTACCACGCCCGTGGAGGAGACTAAGGTCGATGAGGGGAGCTGTACCGACGCTCGCCGTCGCGCTGGCGCTCGGCTTCGTCTCCCCGGCCCTCGCCCGCCGCCCGGCGATCCCCGAGCTGGCGCGGTCGGAGCCGGCGTTGCGCGCCGGGCGATACGAGGATGCCCTGCGGCTCTGCCGCGTCCGCCTGGGACGCGCGCCCGACGACGTCCACGAGATCATTCTGTGCGCCCGCGCCGAAGAGGCGACCGGCCTCTACGCCGAGGCCCGCCGCCGGTTGGAGGCGGCCGCCGAGGCGCACCCGGCCGACCTGGCGCTGCGCGACGCGCGCATGCGCCTCTACGAGGTGACGGGCGATCGCGAGGCGTGGAAGCCGCTGGTCGACGCCAGCTACGCCGAATGGAACAACAATCAAGTCGATCGCACGAAGCCGGCCGAGCTGCTGGCGATCGCCACAGCGGTGCGCCTCGACGAGAACTGGAGGGACGCCAACGACGTCCTCCGCGACGCGGTTCGCGCCGATCGGCACGCGGTGGAGGCCAACCTCGATTGGGGCGCGCTGCTGCTGGAGAAGCACAACGCCCCTGACGCCGAGAAGTCGTTCCGCGAGGTGCTGGCGATCGATCCCGACAACCCCGAGGCCCACGTTGGCCTGGGCGAGGCGGCGCTGGACGACCGCTACGATGCGGCGGTGGCACGCCGGGAGGTGGCGCGCGCGCTGGCCGTCAACCGCGCGCACGCCGGCGCGCTGGCGCTGCGCGCGCGGTTGGAGCTGGACGCGGAGGATTTCACCGCCGCGCGCGCCGACGTGGCGGCGATCCGCGCCGTCAACCCGCGCGATCCCGGGGCGGCCCGCGTGGAGGCCGCCGTGGCGTTCCTGCTCGACGATCGCGACGGGTTCGCGCGCGCGCAGAAGGTCGATCTGGACCTGCACCCGCACGACGGGCGGTTCTTCGCGTTCGTCGCCGAGGCGCTGGCGCGCCAGCGCCGCTACGAGGACGCGCGCACCGTCGCCGCGGAAGGGGTCGCCGCCGATCCCGACGACGCCGCCTGCCTGTCGGTCCTGGCGACCTCCGAGCTGCGGCTGGGCGACGAGACCGGCGGCCTCGAGACGCTGCGGCGCGCCTGGCAGCGAGATCCGTACGACGTCCGCACCTACAACCAGCTCGACCTGTTCGAGAAGGTGATCCCGGCGCGCTACGTGACCGTGAGCAGCGCGCACCTGCGCTTCCGGGTCGAGCCGTCGGCGCGCGCGGCGATCACGCAGGTCGTGGCGCCTTTTCTCGAGGAGCGCTACCGCGCCGACGTGGCCCGCTACGGGTTCGAGCCGAAGGGGCCGCTGATGTTCGAGCTCTACGGCGATCCGCGCCACTTCGCGGTCCGGACCGTCGGGTTGCCGGCCATCGGCGTGTCCGGCGTCTGCTTCGGCCCCGTCATCACGTCCGAGTCCCCCACCAACCGATCGTTCAACTGGGGGATGGTGCTGACCCACGAGCTGGCGCACGTGTTCGCGATCGAGCTGTCCCGCGCGCGCGTCCCGCGCTGGTTCACCGAGGGGCTGTCGGAGGTCGAGGCCGCGCGCGCGCGGGCCGACTGGACCCGCCACGACGACGAGGCGATCTACGGCGCCCTGAAGCGCGGCGAGCTGCCGTCGCTGGCCGATCTGTCGAACACCTTCATGACCGCCCGCGACGGCGACGACGCCACCCGCGCCTATGCCCAGGCCGCCGCCGCGATCGACTTCCTCGAGCGGCGCTTCGGCTTTCCGGCCATCCGGCGCGCGCTGCTGGCCTACGGACGCGGCGAGCGCGGGGCGGCGGTGCTGGAGTCCATCTCGGGCCTCCCGGCGGCGCAGCTCGACGCCGCGTTTCACGCGGATCTGGCCCAGCGGTTCGCCCGCTACGACGGACAGTACCTCCCGACGCAGGTGCTGCGCGGATCGGCAGCGGCCGCCGCGCCCGGGGCGCGGGGCGCGGTCACGCGCGGGGTGACCGCGCTCGGCGCTGGTGACCTGGACGGCGCGCGCCGCGCGCTGGAGCGG
>CAZTZM010000352.1:0-6205 GCA_964618005.1 uncultured Myxococcales bacterium | reverse complement strand
CGCCGCCGCGCCGCCCGTCGAGGTGGCCAGCGCCGCGCCTTCCGCCGCCGTCACCGGGCAGATCTCCGCGGGCGTGTCTTCGTCCGAGTCGTCCGAGGGCGAGAACGGCTCGGCCCAGGGCGGTGGCGGCAAGCGCCGGCGTCGCCGCCGGTGATCCGCCCGCCGCGCCTGCGCCCCGGTTCCGTGGTCCGGATCGTGGCGCCCTCCGGCCCGGTCCCGCGCGAGGCGTTCGCCGAAGGCGCGGCGTTGCTCGGCGCGCGCTACCAGCTCCGCTATGACGAGGCGGCGGTGTTCGCGCGCGAAGGCTTCCTGGCCGGCCCCGACGAGCAGCGGCTGGCCGCGCTGTTGGGCGCGCTGGCCGAGCCAGACACCGACGCGATCATCATGGCGCGCGGCGGGTACGGTCTGCTGCGCCTGCTGCCGTTCCTGGACCCGGTCTTGATCGCGGCGCGCCCGCGTCCGATCGTGGGGTTCTCCGACGGGACGGCGCTGCTGGCGGCGGCGGCGCGGGCCGGCGTGGTGGCGATCCATGGCCCTGTCGTCACGCAGCTGGGAAACCTGTCGCGCGACGACCAGCAGTCGTTGTTCGCCCTGCTGGAGTCGCCGGGCTCGGCGCCGCTGCTCGACGGCCTGGACGAGGTCATCCCGGGCCGCGCGCGCGGGCCGCTGCTCGGCGGCAACCTCGAGCTGTTCTCCCGCCTGCTCGGAACGCCCTACCTGCCCGACCCGACGGGGGCGATCCTGTTTTTCGAGGATCTCGGAGAGCGCCCGTACCGGATCGATCGTCTGATCACGCATCTGGATCTGGCCGGGCTGTTCAACGTCGCCGCCGCCGTCGTGCTCGGCGACTTCTCGAGTTGCCGTGAGCCCGAAGCGACCCGCGCCGATTCGCCCACCGCCGAGGAGGTCCTGTTCGAACGCCTCGGCCGCCTGCCGATCCCCGTGGTGCGCGCCGGCACCTTCGGCCACGGCACCCGCAACGTCGCGCTCCCCTACGGTTCCCTGTGCGAGCTCGACACCCGCACCGGCACCCTCATCACGCTGGAAGGTGCGGTCAGCTGATCAGACCGCCCGTGCCACCCGGCGGGATCGGCTCGGGTTCTTCGATGCGGCCGAAGCGCTCTTCGTAGCGGCGCAGGTTGTGCTCCAGCGCGCGCAGGAGGCGCTTGGTGTGGCGGGGCGAAGAGATGATCCGGGCCCGCACGCGCGCGCGCGGCGTGGCGGGCTGGATGTACGCGAAGTCGAGGACGAACTCGTTCTCGTTGTGGTTGATGAGGACCAGGTTCGAGTACGCCCCCTGCGCGACGGCGTCGTCGACGTCGATCTGCATCTGGGGGACGCCCGGGTCTTCGGCTTTCGGATGTTCGGCCATGGCGAGGGTATACAACCCCGGATGGGCGCGCGGGGTATGGAACCGTTCGAAGGTTCCACATAGGATGTATGAAATGCCTCGGGTGCTCGGCATCGATCTCGGCACGCGCCGCATTGGCGTCGCCGTGACGGACGAGCTGGGGATGACCGCGCAGCCCCACGCCACCATCCCGCGCCGGGGCGGCCAGCGCGATCTGGACGCCATCCGGGATCTGGTGCGCGCGCAGGGCGCCGGGCGGGTGGTGCTGGGGCTGCCGCTGTCGCCCGAGGGGGAGCGCGGCGCGGCCGCCAAGAGCGTGGAGGCGTTCGCGGCGCGGCTGCGGGCGGCCGTGGACGTCCCTGTCGAGCTGTGCGACGAGAGCTTCAGCACCGTCGAGGCAGAGGAGGTGCTGCTGGCCGCCGACCTGTCGCGCGCGCGCCGCCGCGAGGTCGTCGATCGCGTCGCGGCCGCGGTCATCCTGCGCCGCTGGCTGGACGCCCAGGCCGGAGGCGGACACCGCGAATGAAGCAAGCGAAGCAGCGCGCCTTGCTCGTCTTCGCGGTCACCAGCGTCCTCGGCCTGGTGGCGCTGGCGGTGGTGGTTCGGACCGCCTGGCGCTACGGCGATCGCCCGGGCGGCACCGCGCAGGGGCCGGTGGAGATCGAGATCCCGAACGGCGCCGGCGCCGGCGAGGTGGCCGAGCGGCTGGCGCAGGCCGGACTGATCGGCAACCCGGCGATCTTCCGCCTGTACGCCGGCCAGCGCGGCGTGGCCGGTCGGTTCAAGGCCGGGCGTTATCAGATCGTCGCGCCCGCCTCGCCCCGTCAGATCCTCGAGTCGCTGGTGAAAGGCGCCGCCGACGAGCTGGTCACCGTCGTCATCCCCGAGGGGAAGAACCTGGTCGAGGTGGCGGAGATCCTCGACGCGGCGGGCGTGGCCAGCAAGTCGGCGCTCATTCTCAAGGCGACCGACCCCGCGTTCGCCGCGGAGCTCGGGCTGCCGGGGACGACGCTGGAAGGCTACCTGTTCCCCGACACGTACCGGCTGCGCCCGCACACGCCCCCCTCGCGCGCGCTGATCCCCATGGTGCGCCGGCACCGGCAGGTGTTCGCCGAGCTGAAGGCCGCGCACGCCAAGTACGTCGCCGAGCTGAAGAAGACGCTGGGGTTCGACGACCAGAAGATCGTCATCCTGGCCTCGATCGTCGAGAAGGAGACCGGGCGCTCCGAGGAGCGGCCGCGGATCGCGCAGGTGTTCCTGAACCGCCTGAAGCTGCCGACGTTCTCACCCAAGCTGCTGCAGACCGATCCGACGATCATCTACGGCTGCACCATCGCCACGCCGCGCTCGAACGCCTGCCTCAAGTGGGACGGGCGCATCCGCCGCATCCAGCTGGACGATCACGACAACCCCTACAACACGTACACGCACGAGGGGCTGCCGCCCGGGCCGATCTCGAACCCGGGACGGGCGGCCCTGGAGGCTGTGATGGCGCCCGACCACACGCCGTTCCTCTACTTCGTGGCGCGCAACGACGGGACGCACCAGTTCTCGCGCACCGTCGCGGAGCACAACGCGGCCGTCGTGAAGTTCCAGCGCGGCGGGAAACCCCTCGCGCCGTGAGCCTCCCTCCGCCCGCCACCATCGAGGTACACAATCTGGGGAAGGTGTTTCAGGCGCCGGGCACGCTGCGCGACATGATGCGCGGGCGCCTGTTCGCCAAGCCGGTCGAGGCGCTGGCGGAGGTGTCGTTCAACGTCCGCCCGGGCGAGATAGCCTGCGTGATGGGGCCGAACGGCGCCGGCAAGTCGACGCTGATCCGGATCCTGGGCGGCCTGTTGCTACCGTCGGCGGGGCGCGCGCTGGTGGCCGGCCTCGACGCGGGGGCCGGCACGGCCGAGTTCCGCCGCCGGGTGGCGTTCGTGGTCGGCGACGAGCGGAGCTTCCACTTTCAGGTCTCCGGGCGCGGCAACCTGCACTACTTCGCGGCCCTGCACGGCCAGGCGCCGGCCGTGGCCCGCCACCGGGCCGGCGAGCTGCTGGAGCGGGTGGGGCTGGCCGGCGCGGCCGATCGCCGCTATCGCGAATACTCGCGCGGCATGCGGCAGCGGCTGGCGATCGCGCGCGGGCTGCTGGGCGATCCGCGCGTCCTGCTGCTCGATGAGCCGACGCTGGGGCTCGACCCCAAGGGGGCCCGGGATCTGCGGCTCTTCCTGCGCGACGAGGTGATTCGCGGCGGCGGCCGGACGGCCATCGTCTGCAGCAACGATCCGACCGAGGTGCGCGCGATGGCCGATCGGGTGCTGTTCCTGACCGGCGGGCGGCTCTCGGGCGAGGCACCGCCGGACCGGATCGAGGCGGAGCTGGGGCTGTGAGCGCCGCGGTCGCGTCGCCCCTCTGGTTCGGCCGCGTCTTGCTGGCCTTCGTCCGCCGCGAGCTGGCCGCGGTGGGCGGGTACCGGACGGCGTTCGTCATCCGCCTGCTGGGCTTCGGCCTGGCGGTCGGGTCGCTGCTTTTCCTCTCGCGCTTCATCGGCGCGGTGGTGAACCCACACCTGGCTGCCTTCGGCGGCAACTACCTCGGCTTCGTCGTGATCGGCATTCTGGGGACGGAGTTCCAGCAGGTGGGGGTGTCGGTGCTGGCCCAGCGCATCCGCCTGGCGCAGGTGATGGGGACGCTGGAGGCCGAGATCGCCACCCCGGCGCCCCCCTGGATGGTGCTGGGGGCGCCCCCGGTCTACGAGGTCGTCATCTCGGCGCTCCGGTCCTCCGGCTATCTCCTGGGCGCCAAGCTCTTGCTGGGGCTCGACCTGTCGCGGATCAACTGGGCGTCGCTGGGGCTGGCGGTGCCGCTGATCATCGCGGCGTTCGCGGGGTTGGGCCTCCTGGCCGCCGGAACCACGATGCTGGTGCGCCGGCTGAACCCCGTCGCGATGGTGATCGGTTCACTGTCGTTCTTCGTCTCCGGTGTCATGTATCCGGTGACGGTGCTGCCCGGCTGGCTGCGGGCGGTCGGGGCGCTGCTGCCGCTCACCCACGCGCTGGCGGCGCTGCGCGGGGCCCTGCTGATCGGCGCCAGCCCCGGCCAGATCCAGGGGTCGCTGCTGGCGCTGTTGATCTTCGCCGGCGTCCTGGCACCCCTCGGTGTGGCGATGTTCGGATTCGCCCTGCGCCGCGCGCGAATCGACGGCTCGCTGTCGCATTACTAGTGCGGAGCCGGCGCCGCGCCGTGCTACAATCATCAATCGCCGTTTCCGGGCCCAGTAGGCGAATTCCGCCTTCCGGTGCCTGAAAGGAGATCATCCCGATGGCCGCTTCCGAATCAACCGGCAAGGCGAGCGACACGCCCGCCCTGATCGCCAAGGTTGCCTCGCTTCAAAACCTGAAAGAGTTCGCCGAGCTCAACTGGACCGGATCGTTCGAAGACTATCTGGCCCTGGTCCGGAAGACGCCTACGGTCACGCGCAGCGCGTTCCAGCGCGTCTACGACATGATCCTGTCCTACGGACAGGAAGAGTACATCGACAACAAGAAGCGGCTCATCCGCTACAACTTCTTCAAGGACGAGCAGCACGGGGGGCGCGACGCCATCTTCGGCCTCGACATCCCGCTCATGCGGCTGGTCAGCGTGCTGCAGAGCGCGGCCCAGCGCTACGGCACCGAACGGCGCGTGATTCTGCTCCACGGTCCGGTCGGCAGCTCGAAGTCGACCATCGCCCGCCTCATCAAGCGCGGGATGGAAGAGTACTCACGCACGCCGGAGGGGGCCCTCTACACCTATGAGTGGGTGCTGCCCGAGAAGCTGTCGCACATCACGGCCGGCCAGACGACGTTCAAGTGCCCGATGCACGAGGAGCCGCTGCGCCTGATGCCGCCGGAGTGGCGCGACAAGGCGCTGACCGAGCTGGGGATCAACCAGGCCGGCAAATCCACCGTCCACATCGAGGGCGACCTCGATCCCGCCTGCCGCCTCATCTTCCGTGAGCTGATGGCGGAGTACAAAGGCGACTGGGCGCAGGTGACCAAGCACATCCGCGTGCGGCGCCTGATCCTGTCGGAGCAGGACCGCGTCGGCGTCGGCACGTTCCAGCCGAAGGACGAGAAGAACCAGGACTCGACCGAGCTGACCGGCGACATCAACTACCGGAAGATCGCCGAGTACGGCTCGGACAGCGATCCGCGCGCGTTCAACTTCGACGGCGAGTTCAACATCGCCAACCGCGGCATCATCGAGTTCATCGAGGTGCTGAAGCTGGACGTGGCGTTCCTCTACGACCTCCTGGGGGCGTCGCAGGAGCACAAGATCAAGCCGAAGAAGTTCGCGCAGACCGACATCGACGAGGTGATCCTCGGCCACACCAACGAGGCCGAGTACAAGAAGCTGCTCTCGAACGAGTTCATGGAGGCGCTCCGCGACCGTACGGTTAAAATCGATATCCCGTACATCACGCGCGTCTCCGAGGAGCAGCGGATCTACGCCAAGGACTACAACGCCGGGAGGATCCGGGGGAAGCACATCGCCCCGCACACGCTGGAGATGGCGGCGATGTGGGCGGTCCTGACGCGCCTCGAGGATCCGAAGAAGCACCAGCTGACGCTGGTCCAGAAGATGAAGCTCTACGACGGCAAGACGCTTCCCGGCTTCACCCAGGACAACATCAAGGAGCTGCGCAAGGAGGCCATGCGCGAGGGGATGGACGGGATCAGCCCCCGCTACATCCAGGACAAGATCTCGAACGCGCTGGTCAGTGACCGCGGCGAGGGGTGCGTGAACCCGTTCATGGTCATGAACGAGCTGGAGTCGGGGTTGCGGCACCACTCGCTCATCACCAACGACGAGCAGCGCCGGCACTTC
>CAZTZM010000351.1:0-7633 GCA_964618005.1 uncultured Myxococcales bacterium | reverse complement strand
CGCCGCCTGCAGCGCGTACCGGCCGCGCGCGCCGCCCAGCTCCTCGGCGCGCGCCAGCGCCGCCAGCCCGCGCCGGATCAGCAGCTGGTCCCAGCGCGAGCGGTCCTGATCCAGCAGCAAGATCGGCTCGCCGGTCGGGCCGGTGCGGGCCCGCGCGCGCGAGGCCTGGATCTCCATCAGCGCGACCAGGCCGTGAACCTCCGGCTCGTCGGGGGTGAGCGCGGCCAGCACGCGGCCGAGGCGCAGGGCGTCCTCGCACAGGTCGGGGCGCATCCAGTCGTCGCCGGCCGTCGCCGCGTAGCCTTCGTTGAAGATCAGATAGATGATCTCCAGCACCGAGGCCAGGCGGTCGGCCCGCGCCGCGCCCTGCGGAACCTCGAACGCCACCTTCGCCTCGCTGAGCGTCCGCTTGGCGCGCACGATCCGCTGCGCGATCGTCGCCTCGGGGGCCAGAAAGGCGCGCGCGATCTCCGCGGTGCTGAGCCCGCCCAGCACCCGCAGCGCCAGCGTGACGCGCACGTCGGCGGACAGCACCGGGTGGCAGGCCGTGAAGATGAGCCGCAACAGATCGTCGCCCAGGTCGTCGTCCAGCTGCTGCTCGATGCGCGCGGTCATCTCCCTGGCCGCCGACTCCTGCTCGGACTCCAGATCGCGCCCGATCTCCTGGTGCTTGCCGCGCAGCCGTTTCGCGCGGCGCAGCTCGTCGAGCGCGCGGTTCTTGGCGGTGGTCATCAGCCAGGCGCCCGGGTTGTCGGGCACGCCGGCCTCGGGCCACCGCTCCATCGCCGCCACCAGCGCGTCCTGGGCCAGCTCCTCGGCCAGCCCGAGATCGCGGACCAGGCGCGCCAGGCCAGCGATCAGCTTGGGCGCCTCGATCCGCCAGACCGCCTCGATCCGGCGGCGGATCTCGTCGGGCGTCTCGCTCACCCCTTGTGACCGGCGTTGCCCGGCAGCTTCTTGCCGAACTCCTTGGCGGCCTCCAGAGCCGGGCCGGAGATGAAGTCCTCGAACTCGTAAAACGGGCGCAGCTCGACCTCGGGCATGTTGACCACCTCGGCCGGGATCCGCTTGGCCCACTCGATGGCCTCCTCCTTCGACTTCACCTGGATGATCCAGTAGCCGCCGACGATCTCCTTGGCCTCGGCGAATGGGCCGTCGACAACGGTCCGCTTGCCCCCCGAGAACCGCACCTTCACCCCGCGCGAGGTCGGCTTGAGGCCCCCCATGTCCAGCAGCACGCCCGCCTTCTGCAGCTCCTCGTTGTACTTCCCCATCGCGGCCAGATGGGCCTCGGTCGGCAGCACGCCCGCTTCGGAGTCCTTCGAACCCTTGACGATCATCATGAAACGCATGGCTTTTCTCCCTGGTGAGAAGGGCCTTTGTCGCTGCCCTCACCCGGACGACGAACAGCGCGCGGTCTGATCGACACCGCGCCGATCTTTTTCACATGCAGCAGGAGTCGAAGTACCGGCACTCCGGGCACTGGTAGTGGGCCTTGATCGGCAACATCTTGACCCGCTGCCCCTTGGCCGCGCACACCGGGCACTCGGTGTCGGGATCGATGGCGCAGGCCGGCGGGGCGTCCACGGAAGAGGTCGGGCGGGGAGCGTCGGACATGCCCCGAGCATACCCGAACCGGGTCAGGGGCTGCGGCGCGCGCGCATCAGTCCGACCAACGCGAAGGCCACGTGACCTCCTGGTTCGCTCGTATGCAAATTCGGGCCACGCCGCGCCGGCGCGGGAAGCCCGCGCGTTCCGCCGCCGGCGTCGGATCCGTTCAAGCTCCGACAGCTGGGCCGCGTCGTTCATCAAATCCAGACAAAACGGAAACCGGCCCGTGCCCGACCACATGCTGGAATGACGCCATGACCGTCGGAGCGCAGCCCCGCCGCGAGGACGACACAGACCTCCGCGGTCGCGCGGTGGCCGGCCGTCGCGCCAGCCTGCAAGCGGCCGACTTCCGCGCCTCCGTGCTCGACCACGTGGTCCATACCTGCGCCAAGGAGCTGCGGGACGCCTCGGCGCGCGACTTCTACGATGCCTTCGCCCACACCGTCCGCGACCGCCTGGTTCACCGCTGGCTGGCGACCCAGCGGACCCACGTCGAGCAGGACGTGAAACGGGTCTGCTACTTCTCGTCGGAGTTCCTGACCGGCCGCAGCCTGGGCCTCTGCCTGATGAACATGGACCTCTACGACGCCGCGGTGGAGGTGGCGGCCGACTACGGGCTGGAGCTGGGTCAGGTCCTCGAGTGCGAGGGGGACCCGGGCCTGGGCAACGGCGGCCTCGGGCGACTGGCCGCCTGCTTCATGGACTCGCTGGCGACGCTGGAGCTGCCCGCCATCGGGTACGGCATCCGGTACGACTTCGGGATGTTCGAGCAGAAGATCGACGGCGGGCGCCAGATCGAGCAGCACGACAACTGGCTGCAGCTGGGCAACACCTGGGAGCTGCCGCGCCACGAGGACGCGCAGACCGTTCGTTTCGGGGGCGAGGTGGTCTTCTACCAGGACCGCGACGGCCGGACGCGCGCCAGCTGGACCAACACGCGCGCCGTGATCGGCCTGCCGTACGACTCGTTCATCGTCGGCCACCGGACCGACACCGCCAACACGCTGCGCCTGTGGGCGGCGCGGGCCACGCGCGACTTCGATCTGCAGTTCTTCAACGAGGGTGACTACCGCCGCGCCGTCGAGGAGAAGATCGACACGGAGAACATCTCCAAGGTCCTCTACCCGAACGACCAGAGCGAAGAAGGGAAGGCGCTGCGCCTCAAGCAGCAGTACTTCTTCGTGGCCTGCTCGATCGCCGACATCGTCCGGCGCTACAAGCTGCGCCACACCACGTTCGACGCCTTCGCCGACAAGTTCGCCATCCAGCTGAACGACACCCACCCGTCGATCGCGGTGGCCGAGCTGATGCGCGTGCTGGTCGACCAAGAAGGGCTGGACTGGGACACGGCCTGGGCGATCACCGAGAAGACGGTCGGCTACACGAACCACACCCTGCTGCCCGAGGCGCTGGAGCGCTGGCCGGTGGCGCTGTTCCAGCGCCTGCTGCCGCGGCACCTGCAGATCATCTACGAGATCAACCACCGGTTCCTGCACCTGGTCCAGCGGCGCTGGCCGGGCGACAACGACCGCATCGGCCGGATGTCGATCATCGACGAGGGCGGCGGCAAGCAGGTGCGGATGGCGAACCTGGCCACCGTGGGCGCCCACAGCGTCAACGGCGTGGCCAAGCTGCACTCCGATCTGGTGAAGGCGCAGCTGCTGAACGACTTCTACGAGCTGTGGCCGGAGCGCTTCAACAACAAGACCAACGGCGTGACGCCGCGCCGCTGGGTCTTGCACGCCAACCCGCGTCTGACGCGCCTGCTGACCAGCAAGATCGGCTCGAGCTGGATCGACCTGCCGGAGCTGCACCGCCTGCAGGCGCTGACCGCGTTCGCCGACGACGAAGACCTGCTGGACGCCCTGCAGGCGGTCAAGCAGGCCAACAAGCGCGAAGTGGCCGAGATGATCCGCCGCCGGGTCGGGATCGAGCTGCCGCCCGACGCCATGTTCGTCGTGCAGGTCAAGCGCATCCACGAGTACAAGCGGCAGCTGCTGGCCTGCTTGCAGATCGTGGCGCACTACCTGAGGCTCAAGCGCGATCCGGGGGCGCCGGCCACGCCGCGCGCCTACATCTTCGCCGGCAAGGCCGCGCCAGGTTACGTGATGGCCAAGCTGCACATCCGCCTCTTGAACGACGTGGCGGCCGTCATCAACGCCGATCCGGCGATGGCGGGGCGGCTGGCGATGGCGTTCGTGCCGAACTACGGCGTCTCGCTGGCGCAATCGATCATCCCGGCAGCCGATCTCTCGGTGCAGATCTCGACGGCCGGCAAGGAGGCCTCGGGGACCAGCAACATGAAGTTCGCGCTCAACGGCGCCCTCACGCTGGGGACGCTGGACGGCGCCAACATCGAGATCCGCGACGCCGTCGGGCACGACAACTTCTTCCTGTTCGGCCTGACCGCCGACGAGGTGGCCGCGGCGCGCGCCGGGTACGACCCGCGGGCCGCCATCGCCGGCAACCCCGTGCTGGCCGAGGCGATGGAGCTCATCGGCTCGGGGTTCTTCAGCCTGGGCGAGCGCGATCGCTACCGCCCCATCCTCGACGGGCTCCGGTACCACGACCCCTACTTCGTGTGCGCCGACTTCGACGGCTACCTGGCCCGCGAGGCCGAGGCGGCCGAGGTGTTCCGCGACGCGCGCGAATGGTCGCGGCGCGCGCTCTACAACATCGCCGGGGCCAGCCGGTTCTCCAGCGACGCCACCATCCGCCAGTACGCCACGGAGATCTGGGGCCTGCGCCCCGTGAAAACCGACTTTGGCCTGCTGAGCGAGGGGCTATGACGCCCAGACAGGTGTAAGGTCCGCTTCCGCATGGCCATCCGCGTCGCGCTCACCCACACCTCCCGTTACCGCTACGACCGCCCGGTCTCCCTGCAGCCGCACCTGGTGCGGCTGCGCCCGGCGCCGCACTGCCGCACGCCCATCCTCAGCTACTCGATGGTGGTCACGCCGGCCGAGCACTTCCTGAACTGGCAGCAGGATCCGTTCGGCAACTACCAGGCGCGCCTGGCCTTCCCCAAACCGACGCGTGAGCTGGTGGTCGAGGTCGATCTGGTCGCGGAGATGATCGCGATCAACCCGTTCGACTTTTTCATCGAGGACTCCGCCGAAACGTATCCGTTCCGCTACGAGGCCTCGCTGGCGCGCGAGCTGGCCCCGTACATGACGCACACGCCGCCCACCCCAAAATTCGGCGCGTTGATCGAGGAGCTCCACGGCCGCTATGCGCGCGCGGGCCGCCGCAACGTCGACGTGCTGGTCGACATCAACCGCGAGATCTCGCAGCGCCTCCGGTACGACCTGCGGATGGAGCCGGGCGTGTTCGAGCCCGAGGAGACGCTGGAGCGGGGCCACGGCTCCTGCCGCGACTTCTCCTGGTTGCAGGTCGAGCTCCTGCGGCGGCTCGGGTACGCGGCGCGGTTCGTGTCGGGCTACTCCATCCAGCTCAAGCCGGACGTGAAGCCGTTGGACGGCGGGCCGGCCGGCGTCGCCGAGGACGTGGCCGACCTGCACGCCTGGACCGAGGTCTACCTGCCGGGCGCGGGGTGGATCGGGCTCGACGCGACCAGCGGCCTGCTGGCCGGCGAGGGGCACATCCCGCTGGCCGCCACCGCCTGGCCGTTGACGGCGGCGCCCATCACCGGCGCCTTCGCCTGGGACGCCGCCGGCGAGGACGATCGCGTCCACGAGGAGACCACCTTCGCGCTGCGCGTGACGCGCATCCAGGAAGAGGCGCGGGTCACCAAGCCTTACCGCGACGATCAGTGGACCGCCATCAACGCGCTGGGCGAGCGGGTCGACCGCGACCTGGAACGGTTCGACGTCCGGCTGACGATGGGCGGCGAGCCGACGTTCGTCTCGATCGACGATCGCGACGCGCCCGAGTGGAACATCGCCGCGCTGGGCGAGGGGAAGCGGCGGCTGGCCGACAAGCTGGCGCGGCGGCTGCGCGCGCGCTTCGCGCCAGGCGGCCTGCTGCATCACGGCCAGGGGAAGTGGTACCCCGGCGAGCTGCTACCGCGCTGGGCCTACTCTTGCTACTTCCGCCGCGACGGCCAGCCGATCTGGGGCGACCCCGCGCTGTTCGCCGAGGAGCCAACCAGCCGCGCCGATCGCGTCGCCGCGGGCGGTTTCGCCGCCGCGCTGGCCCAGCGGTTGGGGCTGCCGGAAGAGCGCGCCCTGCCCGCCTTCGAGGACGCCTTCTACTACCTCTGGCGCGAGCGCCGGCTGCCCATCAACGTCAACGTCGTGGAGAGCCGCCTCGACGACCCCGTCGAGCGGGCGCGCCTGGCGCGCGTGTTCGGCGCCGGGCTGAACGAGGTGGTCGGTTACGTGCTGCCGCTGCGCGTGCAGCAGGGCTGGGACGAGGAGATCGCCTGGGAGAGCGGGCGCTGGTCCCTGCGCGACGGCCACCTGTTCCTGCTTCCGGGCGATTCGCCCATGGGCTTCCGGCTGCCGCTCGACAGCCTGCCGTGGGAATCAGAAGGGGCGCGCGTCGGCGTGTACGAGCGCGACCCGCTGGCGGCGCGCAAGCCGCTCGGCCCCGTCATCCGCAACACGGGCCCGGGGCCGCGCGCGGCCGAGCCGAAGCCCGATCTGACGACCGAGCCGGAGCTGGCGGGCGTGGTGCGCACCGCCGTCTGCGTCGAGGCGCGCGACAACGTGCTGCACGTCTTCATGCCGCCCCTCGGCCGCCTGGAGGAGTACCTGGCGCTGGTGACCGCGGTCGAGGACGTGGCGCGCGAGCGCGCGCAGCCGATCCGGTTCGAGGGGTACCACCCGCCCTCGGATCACCGCCTGGAACGCCTGTCCGTCACGCCCGATCCCGGCGTGATCGAGGTGAACGTCCACCCGGTCCGCACCTGGACCGATCTGACCGAGAACACCCGCGCGCTGTACGAAGAGGCGCGCCTGTGCCGGCTGGGGACCGAGAAGTTCATGCTCGACGGGCGCCACACCGGCACCGGCGGCGGCAACCACTTCGCGATGGGCGGCCCGACGCCCGCCGACAGCCCGTTCCTGCGCCGCCCCGATCTGCTGCGCAGCCTGGTGGGCTACTTCACCAACCACCCGTCGCTGTCGTACCTGTTCTCGGGGCTGTTCGTGGGGCCGACCAGCCAGGCCCCGCGCCTGGACGAAGCGCGCCAGGACAGCGTCCACGAGCTGGAGATCGCGTTCGGCGAGGTTCGGAGAGAAGGCCCGACGCCGCCCTGGCTGGTCGACCGCATCTTCCGCAACCTGCTGGTCGACGTCACCGGCAACACCCACCGCGCCGAGATCTGCATCGACAAGCTCTACAGTCCCGACAGCGCCAGCGGGCGCCAGGGGCTGGTCGAGCTGCGCGCGTTCGAGATGCCGCCGCACGCCGACATGAGCCTCACGCAGCAGCTCTTGCTGCGATCGATGGTGGCCTGGTTCTGGCGCGCGCCGTACGCCAAGCGGCCGGTGCGCTGGGGGACGGGGCTGGTCGATCGGTTCACGCTGCCTCACTTCGTGATGCAGGACTTCGAGGACGTGCTGGACGACTTGCGCAACGCCGGCTACCCGTTTGCCACCGACTGGTTCCGGGCGCACCGCGACTTTCGCTTCCCGCTGGCCGGCGAGGTCGCCACCGACGGCGTCACGCTGGAGCTGCGCACCGCCATCGAGCCATGGCACGTGCTGGGCGAAGAGCCGGGCGCCGGCGGGACGGTTCGCTACGTCGATTCTTCGGTCGAGCGGCTGGAGGTCAAGGCGCGCGGCATGATCGAATCGCGCCACGTGCTGGCTTGTGGCGGCCGCCGCGTGCCGCTGCACCCGACGGGGTCCCCGGGCGAGGCGGTGGCCGGTGTGCGGTTCAGGGCCTGGCAGCAGTCCTCGGCGCTGCACCCGACGGTCGGCGTTCACGCGCCGCTGGTGTTCGATCTGATCGATACCTGGACCGGGCGCGCCATCGGTGGCTGCACTTACCACGTGTCGCACCCGGGCGGCCTGGCCCACGAGCACCTGCCGGCCAACGCGCTGGAGGCCGAGGG
>CAZTZM010000350.1:0-4428 GCA_964618005.1 uncultured Myxococcales bacterium | reverse complement strand
GGAACCGCGCCCTCGACCGGCGCCGCCTCGGCCTCGGTCTTCTCGGCCTTCGGCGCCACGACCGACGCGATGGCGTCACGGGGATCGAGCAGGGCGCGCACGCCCTCGCCCAGCTTCAGGTCGCTGACGTGGAGGGCGTCGCCGATCTCCAGCGCGCTCACGTCGGCTTCCAGCTTGGTCGGGATGGCGGCCGGCTTGGCGGCCACCGAGATGAAGTGGAGGCTCTGGTGCAGGTTGCCGCCGTTCGTGGTGCCCACGGCCTTGCCGGTCAGCACCAGCGGAACCGTCACGTGCACCTCGGCGTTCAGGTCGACGCGCAGGAAGTCGACGTGGACCAGGCGGCGCGAGACCGGGTTGATCTGCGCCTCGCGCACCATGGCCGTCACCTCTTCGCTCTTGCCGCCGGCCACCACGGTCAATGTCAGGACGGTGTTGCGCTTCTTGTCCTTGTCCAGCGACGACAGCAGCTCCTTCTCATCGAACGTCACCGCGATCGGGTCGATCTTGCGACCGTAGACGACACCGGGGACCTTGCCCGCCGCGCGAACCTTGCGCGATCCACCCTTGCCCGTGCCGCTCCTGACCTCGACGTTGACCTTTGCGAAATCCATGACTGCTTTCCTTTTGTGTACGTTCAGATGAACAGCGAGCTGATCGAGTCGCCGTGGTGAATACGTTTGACCGCCTCGCCGAGCAGACGCGCGACGGGGAGAACCCTGACCTTCGGGCAGGCGCGCACGTCCGGACGGACCGGCACCGTGTCGGTGATGATGAGCTGCTCCAGCGGGGAGGCCATGATGCGGTCGATGGCCGGCGGCGACAGCACGCCGTGGCTGGCGCAGGCGAACACCGCGCGCGCCCCCTGCTCCTTGACCGCCTGGGCGGCGGCGCACAGCGTGCCGGCGGTGTCGACCATGTCGTCGACGATGATGGCGTCGCGGTTCTTGACGTCGCCGATGATGTTGACGACCTCGCTCACGTTCGGCGCGGGCCTTCGTTTGTCGATGATGGCCAGACTGGTGCCGAGGCGCTTGGAGTAGGCGCGGGCGCGCTCGACGCCGCCGGCGTCGGGCGAGACGATCACCGCGTCCTGGTTGAAGCGCAGGCGCAGGTCGTCCATCAGCACCGGCATCGCGTACAGATGATCGACGGGGATGTTGAAGAACCCCTGGATCTGGCCGGCGTGCAGGTCGATCGACAGCACGCGGTTGACGCCCGCGGCGGTCAGCAGGTCGGCCACCAGGCGCGCCGAGATCGGCGTGCGCGGCTTGCTCTTGCGGTCCTGCCGCGCGTAGCCGAAGTAGGGAATCACGGCGATGATGGAGCCGGCCGAGGCGCGCTTGAGCGCGTCGATCATGACCAGCAGCTCCATCAGGTTGTCGTTGGCGGGGGCGCAGGTCGGCTGCACCACGAAGCAGTTCACGCCCCGGACGTTCTCGTTGATCTCGACGTAGACCTCGCCGTCCGCGAACCGCGTCACCTCGGCGCGGCCGAGCGGCGTCTCGACGTACCGGCAGATCGCCTGCGCCAACTCACGGTTGGCGTTGCCGCTGAATATGGTGAGAGCCTTGAGCACGACGGTAGCCTGGGGGGACCCCCGGGGAGGGCGAATCCTGCCACCCGGGCCCGCCCCCGTCAATGCTCAGATAAAGCCGCGAACTCCCTGGGGTCTACGGGCAGACGGCGGTCACGGTCGAGCACGGGTTGGTGACGGTCACGGTCCCGGAATAGTCGATGCCCGAGGTCGGCGGGTTGTTGGTCCAGTGGACGTGCTGGCCGTCGACCGTGGCCCCGCCGTTGAGGACGTTCAGGCCCACGTGCCCGTTGCCGTAGCAGTAGAGCGAGTTGGCGGTCGCGTCGCAGGCCAGGCTGGGCGGGTTGATGACCCAGCTGGTCCCGCTGTTCGGGGCGGCGTTGAACCCCAGCTCGTCGCCGCCGTTCGAATGGACCTTGTTGCCGATGAAGCTGGCCAGCGTGCTGGCGGTGTTGAACAGGACGCCGCCCACGGTGTGGCCGTTGCCGGTGTTGTTCCCGTTCACGTCGTCGTTCTGGATCGCCTCGCTGGTGGTGTTCCCGCCCCCCTGCTCGACCAGCAGGCCCACGTCGCCGCTGCCGGAGATCGTGCTGTTCTTGATCGTGGCGGCGACCGACCCGCTGTCCCCCTTCAGGTAGATCCCGAACGTCCCGTTGTTGGTGACGCTGACGGTGTCGACGGTCAGCGAGTTGGCGCCGCTGCCGCTGGTCGCCGGGGAGGCGTCGACCAGGATGCCGGCGCCGCCGTTGTGGCTGGAGATGGTGGTCGTGCTGGGCGTTCCGATGCTGACGATCGTCCCGGTCGCGTCGTTCACCACCACGCCGTTCGCGGTGTTGTCGTGGACGGTGGCGCTGGTGACGGTGGTCGTCGCGCCCGTCAGCTGCAGGCCCGTGACGTTGCTGGCGACGTCGAAGTTGCCTTGCACGGTCAGCGACCCCGCGATGGCCAGGATGCCGGCGCCGCCGTTGTGGTTGGTGGTGCCGCCCGAGACCGTGACGCTGGCCGGACCGTTGGCCGTCAGGCCGTTGCCGGCGTTCTGCGTGAGCGTGGGGCTGGTCAGCGAGGCGACGCCGCCCGACACCGAGACGCCGTCGGCGGTGCTGGTGGTGACGGTCAGCCCGGTGGAGACCAGCGTACCGGCCGACAGGCTGACGCCCGGCGAGGGCGTGGTGGCCCCGCTGCCGATCACCTGCGACGACGTGATCTGGTAGTTGCCGGTGGGGCTGGAGAGCGCGATCCCCGGCCCGCCGCTCCCCATCACCTCTGACAGGCTGAAGGTCAGCGACCCCTTGCCGACCGCGATGCTGGGGAAGCCGCCGCCCGTGGCGCCGTTGCCGTTGAGCTGGGTCGACTGATCCAGGCTGAGGATCGGCGTGCCGGCGCTGCTGTCCGGAAGCACCACGCCGTACTGGGCGTTCTGGAAGATCGTCAAGCCGGTCACGCTCATCGTGCCGGCGGTCAGCTGCAGCCCGATCTGCGACGCGCTCAGCAGGCCGCCCGTCATCGTGGTGATGCCCGAGCTGCTGTTGTTGAGCGCGATCCCCTGGAAGTCGATGGCGCTGAGGGCGTTCAGGGTGGCGGCGCAATTCCCCGTCAGGTCGACGCCGTCGGTGATCAGGCCCGAGCCGTTCAGGAGCACGGTGTCGAGCGTGGTCATGCCGGCGCTGCAGGCGACCATCGCCGGCGCCGCGCCCGTCCCGACGATCTCGAACCCGCGGAAGGCGGTGCCGTTCGCCAGCGTGAGCGCCGGCGTCGGCCCGCCCGCATAGTCGATCACGTAGTCGAACGGGTTGAACGAGGCGTCGGCGGTCAGCAGGCTGACGCCCGCAGGGACGGCGAGCGGGAACGTCTCCTCGCCGAAGGCGGTGGGTGGGTTGGCGGTGATGGCGATGACCCGGCCGGGCGAGCCGACCTTGGCCAGGCCGTTGGTCAGGGTGGCGTAGCGGCAAGCGGCGGGCGTCTGCAGGCCGGTCGGGAACAGGCCGCCCGCGACGTCGCTGCCCGCGACCGGATCGACGTAGACGTCGGTGCCGGTGTTGTCCGGGCACTGACAGGCGGGCGGGCCGCCGGCCTTGGTCCCGCAGGCGAGGCCGTTCGTGCCGCAGTGGGTGGAGGCCTGCCAGATGCTGCAGCCGCTGGCCGTCTCGGCGACGCAGGTCAGGATGTCGGTGCCCGAGCAGGCGGTCGCGTTCAGCGTCGGGCAGCCCGTGCCCGCGGTGGCGCCGGCCGCCGGGCAGATGCAGGTCCCGCCGGCGCAGGCGCTGGAGCCGCCGCAGGTCATGGTGCTGACGACGACGTTGCAGGCGGGCGTGTTGCTGTCCATCCCGCAGTTCCCGACCGTCGAGCTGTTGATGCAGAAGGAGTTGGTCCCGCTGCACGACGCGTTGTTGTCGCAGGTGCAGGCGGCGTTGGGCTGCGTCCCCATGCAGCTGGTGTCCGTCGGACAGGCGGCGGGCGCCGAGGCGGTCAGGCACCCCTGCGCGTCGGCCGTGCAGGTGACCAGGTCGCCGGAGCTGTCACAGAGCTTGCCGGCGCCGGTGCAGCCCGCCGGCGCGGCGGGGCAGGTGCAGAGCCCGGTGGCGCCGGCGCAGGTGGTCACGCCCCGGCAGGTGGTGCCGGCCGCCCACTCGGTGCAGCCGTTCGAGCCGAGCACGCAGGCTTCCGATCCGTCGGCGGCGCAGCGGTGGCTGCCGAACGTGCAGGCGTTGGTGCAGGCCGGCGGCGCGGCGTCCGTCTCCGCGTCCTTCTGGGCGTCCGTGGCGGCGTCCTTGTGCCCGGCGTCGGTCGCGGCGGCGTCCCGGCCGGCGTCGCCCGCCTCACCGTCCCGGCCGGCGTCGGTGGCCGCGTCGCGCTCACCGCCCGCGCCGGCGGTGCCGGTGATCGCGCCGCCGCCC
>CAZTZM010000349.1:0-2259 GCA_964618005.1 uncultured Myxococcales bacterium | reverse complement strand
CCTTCGGCCCTTTCTCGAGCACTTCCTTGCAGCAGGCGGCGAGCACCGCCTCGAGGGCCTCGATTCCGTCGTCGGTCGCCTCGAGAAACAGGTCCTTCACGACCGATTCGGCCTTCTCCAGCTGCGCGACGAGCATCTTGGCATGCACACGGCTCGGCATCACACCGCAGACCTTGGCGGTGATCCGGTTGCCGATCGGCTTTCGTAAAACGATGACCGAACCACGCTTGCCTGGTTGCGTGAAATAGTCCGATTTAGCCGCAGGCCTCTTCGCCTTGTTTGGCCGTGCGCGACGTTGCTGTCGTGCCATGTCGCTCCGCTCTCGACGCGTTGTTGGGAGCAAGCGTCGAGAGGTGCGAGGCGGTGCTGTGCCGGTCACGTTGAGCAATGGACATACACAACGACACGGACACGGGCCAACCGAGGCGCGTTTGCCGCGGCTAATGACAGCGGAGGCCGGGAACTCATGAGGGGAGCGCGGAGCAGAATGCCATCGCTCTCTGACTTGAGCCCCCTCACGGCGTCGGGAAGTCGGAGCCCGTGACGGCGAACTCGCCCGTGTAGGTCTTCGCTTCCCATCCCCCGTCGGGGCCCACAGTGAAGGACGACCCTGTCGTAATGCCAGGGGCAATGCCGATCGGTTAGCGCGCAAGAGATCGGAATTGATCGGGTTTTCCTGTGGAGAAAAGGGAACTTGCTTCGTGAGCTGAGCGGGTGACGATGTCGCGATCTTTCGAGGAAGATCGTGAAAATCGACGAGGATCTCGCGGCGGTCGCCGCATTCACCGAGGCAGAGCAGTTCGCGGACGTCCGACGGCATGTGGATCCGGAGTGGGTCCGGGAGGCGCTGGAGGCGACGGGCACAGCGACGGTAAGGCGTCGCCGGCTGCCTGCCGAACAGGTGGTGTGGCTGGTGATCGGGATGGCGATGTTCCGGAAGTGGCCGATTCATGACTTGGTCGGTCGCTTGAATCTCGTGCTGCCCGGTCGCAAGGGTACGGTGGTCCCGAGCGCCGTCGCCGAGGCGCGCGAACGGCTCGGCGCCGATCCGTTGGAACACTTGTTCGAGATGAGCGCGCAAAGGTGGGCTCACGCGAGCGCTCGGCGGCACGAGTGGCGGGGCCTTGCGGTGTACGGCGTCGACGGATCGACGCTGAGGGTGGCTGACTCGACCCAGAATCGGGCCCATTTTGGCGGCGCCGAGGGGCGCGGCGGAGATAGCGGATATCCGATCGTCCGGCTCGCGACGCTGATGGCCGTGCGCTCCCACCTACTGGCGGCGGCTTCATACGGGCGCTTTGAAGACAGCGAGATCGTCTTGGCGGCGTCGCTGTGGCGAGAGGTACCCGCCAACGCGCTGGTTCTGGTGGACAGGGGCTTCCTCGCGGCGGGAATCCTGGAGCCGCTCACTCGCGGCAACAAGAACCGGCACTGGATGACGCGAGCGAAGACGACGACGAAATGGACGGTGCTGACGGCGAATGCGCCCGGGGATGACCTCGTTGAGCTGCAGATCTCGGCCGAGGCGCGCAGCATGGATCCGTCGCTACCGACGACGTACACCGCGCGCGCGATCAAGTACCAACGGAAGGGCTTCCGGCCGCAGACGATCCTGACGTCGCTGACGGACTCGGCCCGATACCCCGCGAAGGAAGTGGCTGCGCTGTACCACGAGCGGTGGGAGCTTGAGCTCGGCTTCGACGAGATCAAGACCGAGATGCTCGACCGTCAGGAAACGATTCGAAGCCGCACCATCGATGGCGTCGCGCAAGAGATCTGGGGGATCCTGCTTGCCTATAACCTGATCAGGCTCGAGATGGAGCGAACCGCCGACGATTTCGGCGTCGAGCCCACACAGATCAGTTTCGTGTCCGCCATGCGCCTCGTCTGCGACACATGGGTTTGGTGCTCGATCGCGTCCCCTGGTGCGATTCCGACTCGACTAAACACGATGCGCGAGCTCTTCACCCGGCTCGTGCTGCCGGCTCGAAGGTCGTCCCGCAGCTACCCGAGAGCCGTGAAGATTAAGATGTCCAACTACGCCCGCAAGCGCCCCGCGCCGCGAGGGCGTTCTTAACCGAACGGCATTGCAGCTAGGCCGCCTATCGGGCGGCACGTCGTCGGGCATGGTTCGCTTCGCTCACCGTTGCCTTTAGGGCAACGCCCTCCTAGGCGCAATGCCGATCGGATAGCGGGCAAGGGATCGGAATTGATCGAGAAAACCTGTGGAGAAAGAGCTTCTTGCTGAGACCGGGCGGA
>CAZTZM010000348.1:0-7691 GCA_964618005.1 uncultured Myxococcales bacterium | reverse complement strand
GGGGGCCGGCACCGGCGTCGACGTGCGCGGGGCCGCCGGCTGCGCGACGGCGGGGGCCGGCTTGGGGACTTCGGCGGCCGGCTTGGCCCCCTCGGCGGCGGCGCGAGCCTTGTTGATCTCGGCGATCGGCATCCCGAAGATCGTCTTGGTGGCGCTGCCGCGCGCGGCCTGGGCCGACGCCGCCGGTGCGGGCACCGGGGCTGCTGCCTTTTCGGCCGGCGCGCGCTTGGGCGCCACCGCGGGAAGGTGGAATTCGGGCACCACCAGGCGGTAGTTGCCTGACGACCACTGCATCACCTCGGCGAGCCGCTCGGGCGCGTCGATCCCGCCCACGGTGACGCCGCTGATCTCGCCGCGCTTGTACTCGACGCGAGCGGTCTCGTTGCCGCGCCACACGTCGATCGCGCAGGAGATGACGTAGTCCTCGCAGTAGCGCATCAGGTGCGCCAGCGCGCGGCCGTCCAGTGTGCCGGCCTCGGGGCCGGGGGTGGTGAGGTTCCCGTCGTTCGGGTTGGGCAGCCGTTGCTCGACGCGGAAGCGCGTCGGCTTGTCGGCCCGAAGGCGATCGAGCGCGTCATCCGTCGACTTGCCCGCGTAGATCGACTCGGAGACGCCGCCGGCCAGCAGGTGGACCTCGCCCAGCGCCGTGTCGCCGGTCGGACCCAAGGCCTCCACCCGCGCGGAGACCGCCGGCGCGCTGAGGATGGCGATCAGATCGTCGAGGTCGCCGCCGCTCCATTCCTGTACGAGCTTGGTCGCGCCGGCGTCCCCGCCGGAGGCCGATTGCGATCGCAGCGGGCTGCGGCAGATCGGGCAGACGAGGCCGGTCGCCCCTTCAGGGGCGTCGAAGCTGAGCTGACAAGTGGCACAAGCGACCTGCATCCGGTTCCTCGGTCAGGCTACCGCCCAAGGCGAAGAGGCGATAGCGCGGTTTTCGAACAATTTGAAAGCGATGTCCAATTCGGCGTTCACGAACTGGCACCCCCGGCGCCGCCGTCCGTGGTCGCACCGCCGGCCCCGCCCATCCCGGCGGTTCCACCCGTATCGGTGCTGCCGCCGGTTCCGGTATCCGACGATCCGCCAGCGCCACCCGCTCCCGCGGCACCGGCGTCGACCACCGGCGCCACGAAGTCGGCACCCAGGTTGGTTCCGAAGTTCTGGTCGACGGGCGGCGACGATCCGCACCCCGCGGCCAGCAGCCCGGTCACGAGCACCGCGCGCGCGGTTGAGAAGAGCAGGCGACGACCCGATCGCACCATGGTCCTCGACGGTAGCAAGGCGCCCGCGTCACCGCAACCTCCGGTCGATCTCCTTCAGAGCCCGCGGACGGGTTCCGGACCTCCCGCGATGCGCTCAGATGGGTAAAAACCCAACCTCCCGCGACGCGGAAATTGCTAGGGGGGCACTACGGAGGCGGGTATCTTGCCCGCCATGATCGAACGCGCGCGCGGCGAAGAAGGGACCGGCATCCGAGGACAGTCTTGGCGATCGCGGCCGACGGTGGCGGTCCTGATCGCGCTCGGTCTCGCGGCGTGCGCCGGGAAGCAGCCGCCGCCGAAGACGCCGGCCGCGGTGGCGCCCGTGGCGGCCCCGCCCGCGCCCGGTGGCGTCCAGGTCGGCCCGCCGCTGGTCCTGCTCCCGGCCACGGCGGCCCGCCCGTACCTATTGGCCAACCTCTCGGTCGGGTCGTTCGATCGGCTGATCACCAACGGCGTGACGCTGGTCAGCTCGGCGGTGCCGCTGCCGATCACGCCGGCCGGGGCGCGCGAGATGTTGTTCTCCGACCTCGGACTGCCACCCGAGGTGGCCGCCAACCTGGATCTGGCCGGGCCCACCGGCGCGGCGGTCGTCGCGCTGGACGACAAGGGGCGCAGCGGCATGGTGCTGGCGGTGGCCGCGCGCGGGACCGCGGAGGCCGACAAGCTGATCGAGGCGCTGGGCAAGCCGACGATGACCCGCGGGCCGGCCACGCTGGTGACCAGCGGCGGCAAGCCGCAGGGCTGGGTGCTCCGGCAGGGGAACGTCGTCATCATGAGCGACGAGGCCGAGGCGATCGCGCGCGGCGCGGCCCTGGCGCAGGAGGCGCGGCGCGCCGGACCGGACGACGCGACCGCGACCATCTACCCCGAGGCGCTCGCCCGCTCGCACGGAACCGATGTGAAGACGGCCGTCGCGCAGTTCATCGAGCAGATGAAGCAGGCGCAGCAACAGAGCGGCGCGCTGGCCACGCCCGACAGCTACCTCTACGAGACGATGGGCAAGATGCTGGACCTGGTCGGCGACGCCGACCGGATCGAGATCGGCCTGTCGCTGGACCCGGCGCGCGGGCTGATCCTGAACGGCCGGCTGATGGCCCGTCCGGGCAGCGCGCTGGAGGCGGCGGCGCGCGAGGTACACCCGTTCGAGATCGATCCGGCTGTCCTCGGCGGCACCGGCGTACCGTTCGCGGTCGGCGCCTCCAGCATCGGCTCGGTCTGGCGCGAGGTGTTCACCCACTTTCGCGCCCGGCTGGCCACCAGCAAGGAGAAAGGGGCGCCCGCCGCGCTGGCCTACTACGACGCGTTCATCGAGGGGCAGGGCGGGCTGCAGTCGGGGATCGTCTCGGTCGGTGAGCAGGCGCCGTACTTCAGCGGCGCGTTCTCGACGTCGCTCAAGGACGCGGCGGCGGCGGCCAAGGTGAGCGCCGCGATCCGGCACATGGACGCCGCGGCCATGGCGGCGCTGATGCAGGCGCAGTTCAGCACCGCCACGCCGATGTTCGAGTGGACCGCCAAGCACGAGACGGCCGGCAAGGCCAAGGCGATGCACTTCCGCCTGTCGGTCAAGAAGGGGAGCGCGCTCGACACGGAGACGATGCGCAAGATCCTGGGTGGCGGGATCGACGTGTACCAGGCCGTGGCGGGCAACCGGGTGGCGGTGACCTTCGGCCGCGACGCGAAGGCGCGCCTCAGCGCCATCGCGGCGGGCAAGACGCCGGCCGCGGCCAAGACCGGCTCGCTGGCCGAGGCGGAGGCGGCGGCCAAGGGGCGCGACGCGTTCTACTACGCCGATCTCGGCCCGCTCCTCGGGATGGCCGACCTGTTCGGCGCCGCGCCGAGGTTCTCGGCCATGGTGAAGAAGGGGAGCGGCCCCATCCCGATGATCGTCACCACCGGCGGTGACGGTGTGGGCAAGCGCTACACGATGGACTTCACCCTGCCGCTGGCGGCGTTCACCTCGATCGGCCAGCTGGTGACGGCCGGGATGGCGGCGGGCATGGGCGGCCCGCAACCGTAGCGACGCCCTTCTTAGAGCCCTTCCAGCAGCGCGCGGACCTCGCTCTCGGCCGGTTTGCCGCGCGGCGTGTAGCTGGTGGTTCCCGGGCCGCCGAAGCCATACCAGTTCCAGATGTAGACGCCGTCCAGCGCGCCGGACCCGGTCCAGACGTGCCGGAACGCCGCGAAGCCGCGTCGCTGCTCGTCGAGGTCGACCTTGCCGCCGGGGTTCTCATCCCAGGGGGTCGCCGTCGAGCCGGCGCGCGAGCGGTAGCCGAGCTCGGTGAAGATCAGCGGCCGCGTCCGTCCGCTGTGCCAGCCTTCGATCTCCTGGCGCACGCGCCGCCAGCCGGCCTCGGCCGTCGCGTCGTCGTCCGGGTCCGCGGGCTGGCGCAGGTTGAAGTAGGCGGAGATCCCCTCCTCGTCGACCAGGTCGAAGAGCGCGGCGTTGCGGTAGTGGTCCCAGTTGGCGGAGTAGACCAGCTTGCCGCCGAAGACCGCTCGCACGCGCTCGACCAGGGGCTGCCAGCGCGCGAGGTCGCCGTCGAGCGTGGAGAGCTCGCTGCCGATCGCCAGCCGTTGCGCGCCGGTCATCGCCGCGATGCCGGCCAGATCGCCCAGTCGGTCGCCGTAGCTCGCGAACCAGGCGTCGCGATCGCGCGGCGCCAGCGTGCCGCGCCACTCGCCCGGCTTGCCCGCCGCCAGCCGCACGATCGGGAAGATCGTCACCGACAGGCCGTCGCGGCGGGCCAGGCGCGCCGTGTCGGCGACGGTGTCCAGCGTCGGGGAGAAGCGCGTGTCGAGATAGAGATCGGTGCTGCCGCCGTCGGTCTGATAGAGCGGGACGACCAGCGCGATGTGCGTGGCCCCCAGCGCGACGATCTCCGCCAGCAGCGAGGCGTACGAGAAGCTGACGTCCTCCGCGAACAGCCCCAGCGCCACGCCCCGCTCGCGCTCGGCCGGCGGCGAGGGCGGCGGCGGGACCGCCAGCGGCGGCAGCATCGCGGCGCCGGGCTCATGGGGCGGCGGCGTGGCCTGCGGCGCGCCGAAGGTCGCCAGCAACAACGCGGCTGCGGCCAGACGAGGCGCGCCGATCAACGCGCGCAGTCCCGGCCGGCGTTCTGCTTGTCCAGCACCTCCACCAGCGGTTGGTAGAACGCCATCATGGCGCGGGGCGAGATCGGCTCGCCGGTGGCGCCCTGGATGACGGCCCGCCAGTCGCGCGTCGCGCCCAGCGACAGGATCCCCTTCAGGAAGTCACCCACCGGCTTGCTGCCGGAGTAGTCGCAGGCGTGTACGTCCTGCTTGAGGATCTTGGTGCAGATGTGATCGTGCAGCTGGAACTTGATCATCGTCGCCAGCGCGTAGTCGTAGTACTGCGCCGGGTCGTCGTTGATGTGCGTCTTGGTGCAGGCGTCGCACAGATCGCCCTCGCGGCTGCCGGGCGGCACCACGCCCTGGTAGGTGGCCGCGTCTTCCCACCAGCGCTGCTGCCACTCGGCCGGCGGCAGCTCGGTCTCGTAGAGGTCGTGCTCGAAGTGGCTCATGGTCCCGGCCGAGAACGACAGGAAGACGATCGAGTCGAGCGCCGACTGCAGCAACCAGTCGGTCGGGTTGGGTTGCTTCCCTTCGGGCATCACGCCGACCTTCACCAGGTAGGGTGTCTGCTCGCTGGCCAGCTTGGCCAGCTCGCCGATCGCCTCGTGAAACGCGCGGTTGGCGCCGTCGCGCAGCAGGTAGGGCACCTCGGGCCGGTCGTACGACAGGAAGTAATAGATGTGCCCCAGCTCGTGGTGGGCGGCCGCGAACCACTCCTCGTTCGGCTCCACGCTCATGAGCGACCGCACGTCCCCCTCGCGATCGATGTCCCAGGCCGAGGCGTGGGTGTTCTTCTTGCGCGCGACCCCCGGCGTGACCGGGTAGAGATCGGAGCGCTCCCAGAACGTCGGCGGCAGCCGCGGGAAGCCGAGCGAGACGTAGAAGTTCTCGGCGCTGCGGACGATGCTCTCGGCGGTCGAGCCCTTGAACAGCGGGTCCAGGTTGGCCCCCTCCACCAGCCCCGGCCAGGTCTGCGCCCAGCGGTTGCCGATCCAGTGCGCCGGGATGAGGCGCGGCGCCGCGCGCTTGAAGCGCGCCGCCAGGTCGTACTTCGCCATGCAGTGGAGGCCGTCGTAGAGCGGCTTGGTGGTCGCCAGCGCGTCGTCGAGGAGCTTCATCATCTCGTCGACGGTCATGCCGTAGTCGGCGACCTGCAGCGCGAAGTAGGAGTTGAACCCCATCTCGCGCGCGACCTGGTTGCGCAGCTTGACCAGCTCGACCAGGCCCGGCTTCAGCGGGCGCCCGATCTCCTTTGACGCGTTCCAGACCTTCAGCCGCTCCGGCAGGTCGCGCGACTTGCGGAGGATGTCATCGATCTCGTTGGCGGTGATGGGGCGCGCGCAGCCGCCGCCCTTGGTCGGCGCCAGGCAGAACGTGAACCCGTCCATGATCCCGGCCTGCCGCGCCTCCGCCTCGACCCGCCTGGTCACCACCTCCGGGATCGTCCCCGGGCTCTCGGCCGCGCCCAGCAGCAGCTTGTCGAGCTGCCGCGCCGTGGTCTCCTGCAGCTGGGCCCGGTTTTTGAGCAGCGCCTTGGCCCGCTCGATGATCAGCTTGGAGCCGCCCAGCGCGGCCAGCGCCTTGTCGGCGCCGGTTCGCTGGCCGGTGTGCTCGGGGGTCACGTCAGTCAGCGACGTCCAGTCGGCCAGGTTGGCGCTGGTGACGACCGGGTGCATGAGACCGGTCACGGTGGCCAGGAACGCCTCGGCCTCCTTCTCGGCCGCCGAGACGTGCTTAGAGGATCTGGCCGTGACGGCCTCGGCCGCGCGGATGGTCAGCGCCGCCGCCACCGCGCAGGCAACCAGCCCCACGGCCCAGCGACTCCAAGAACGTATGCCGGAAGATCGCATGCGGGAAAGGTACCTCAAGGTATGGGCCATAGACAGTTGGGTGGGTGCGTGGTAACTGAGCGGCCTCGCATGCGTCTGGCTCGATTTCAGCTTCCGGGGATCCTCTTGGCTTCGGCGCTGGGCCTGTTTGGTTGTCAGCAAGGGCTGGGCGGCCGTTGCGTGCAGGACAGCGATTGCTCCAGCGGCCACTGCTCGGCCCAAGGCGAGACCGCCCAGGGGGGCGAATGCATGCCCGCCTCGACGGGCACGACGACCGGAACCGGCGGGACGGTGGGCACCGGAGGCGCTGGCGGCGCCGCCGGGAGCGCCGGCGGCATGAGCGGCAGCGACGGCTCCACTGACGCGCCTGGCCCCGACGCCGCAAATGGCGGCACGGGTGGCGGCGCGGGTGGCGCAGGCGGCAGCGGCGCCCACGACGCCGCCAGCGACTGATCAGGAGCTCAGGACACTAAACCGCCACGAAGCGGACCTGGGAGATCTCGTACTCCCGGGTCCCTTTCCCGGTCTTCAGCGAGACGGCCTCGCCCTGCTCGCGGCCGATGATGGCGCGGGCCAGCGGCGCCGAGACGGCGATGCGACCGGCCTTGATGTCGGCCTCGTGGTCGCCGACGATCGTGTAGGTCACCTCCTCGGCGCTGTCGGTGTCGGTCAGCTTGACCGTGGCGCCGAACACGACCTTGGTGCCCGACAGCTTGGCCGGGTCGATGACGTCGGCCTGGGCCAGGATCGACTCGATGTCGCGCGAGCGCCCCTCGATGAATCCCTGGCGCTCCTTGGCGGCGGGGTATTCGGCGTTCTCCTTCAGGTCGCCGTGCGCGCGGGCCTCTTCGATGTCGAGCACGTTCTTCGGTCGCTCGACCTCGCGCAGCCGCTTCAGCTCGTCCTTGAGGGCCTGCTGCCCCCGCGGCGTCATCGGGAACTTGGCCATGGCTAGGTCCCTCCTTGGTACTCTTGCAGCGATCGCACGCGCATCTTCCCGGCGCGCAGCTCGGCGATCGCGCCCACGGCGGCCCGCGCCGCCGACAGCGTCGTGTAGTAAGGAATCCCCTTCAGCAGGGCGTTGCGGCGGATGGGGAACGAGTCCTTGATCGCCTCGGCGCCCGCGGTGGTGTTGATCACCAGGTGGATGCCCCCGTCGAGCAGCCGATCGACGATGTGGGGGCGCCCCTCACGCACCTTGTTGATGCGCTCGACCGGGATGCCGCGGGCGCGCAGGAAGTCGTGCGTCCCCGAGGTGGCCAGCACCTCGAAGCCCAGGTCAACCAGGCCCTTGGCCACCGTGGCCGCCACCGGCTTGTCGGCGTCCTGAACGGAGATGAACGCCGTGCCCCCCTTGGGCAGGCGGGTTCCGGCGCCGATCTGGCTCTTGCCGAACGCCGCCGCGAAGCCGGTGTCGATCCCCATCACCTCGCCGGTCGACCGCATCTCCGGCCCCAGCAGCGTGTCGACGCCCGCGAACTTGGCGAATGGGAACACCGCCTCCTTCACG
>CAZTZM010000347.1:0-5073 GCA_964618005.1 uncultured Myxococcales bacterium | reverse complement strand
GCGTTGACGATGAGCCCGCCCGCGACGGTCACCTGCAACGCCGACGCCGGGAGCACCGGGACCGGTGGCTCGGGGACAGGCGGGGCGACCGGCACGGGCGGCCACGCGACCGGCACGGGCGGCGCGACGGGCACCGGCGGCGCAGCGACCGGCACGGGCGGCGCGACGGGCACCGGTGGCATGGGCACCGGCACCGGCGGCATGAGCGCCGGGACGGGCGGCGTGAGGGGGACCGGCGGCGCCACCAGCGGCACCGGCGGCGTGAAGGGGACCGGCGGCTCGACGAGCGGTACGGGTGGCTCGACGATCGGCACGGGTGGGACCATGGGCGGCACCGGCGGCTCGACGGTCGGGACGGGCGGCGTGAAGGGGACGGGCGGCGTCACCAGCACCGGGGGCGTGATCGGGAGCGGCGGCGTCACCAGCACCGGGGGCGTGATCGGGAGCGGCGGCGTGGTCGGGACGGGCGGCGTGGTCGGCAGCGGCGGCGTCACGGGCAGCGGCGGGCTTACCGGCACCGGCGGCACCAGTCTCTGCATCTGCCCGGTCGGCGAGACCTGCGATCCAACGACCCACACCTGCATGTCGAACTGCGGCAGCGGCGGCATCACGACCCTGGACGAGAACGGTCAGGCCGTCATCTGCCCGCTCAACACGACTGAATAGGGCATTTGTTCGCGGCGCGGCCGATCCTGTTCGCGCTGCTGGCGGCTGCCGGCGCCGCGTTCATCGGGCTGTGGGTCCGACAGGTCCGCGCCACGCCCGGTCGCCGCTGGCCGACGGCCGGTCAACTGGCGATCGGCGCGCTGACCGACTTCCTGGACACGCTGGGGATCGGGTCCTTCGCCACCACCACGTCGCTCTACAAGCTGGGCGGCGCGGTCACCGACGAGAACATCCCCGGCACGCTCAACGTCGGCCACATGATCCCGACCTTCGCCGAGGCGTTCATCTTCATCCTGATCGTCGCGGTCGACATGCGCACGCTGGTGCTGCTGATCGCGGCGGCCACGGCGGGCGCCTGGCTGGGGGCGGGCGTGGTCTCGGGCTGGCCGCGGCGGCGGATCCAGCAAGGGATGGGCGTCCTGCTGCTGGCGGCGGCGGCGATCATGATCGCGCGCGCGACCGGCCTGACCCCGGGCGGTGGTCGGGCGCTGGGCCTCGCCGGCTGGCGCCTGGCGGTCGGCGTGGCCGTGAACTTCGGCCTGGGCGCGCTGATGACCCTGGGGGTCGGGTTGTTCGCGCCCTGCATGATCCTGGTGGCGCTGCTGGGGATGCAGGAGACGGCCGCGTTTCCAATCATGATGGGTTCCTGCGCCTTCCTGATGCCCGCCGCCTCGGTGCGCTTCGTCCGCTCCGGCCGCTATGACCTGCGGGCGGCCCTGGGCCTGACGGTCGGCGGTACGCCCGCGGTGCTCGTGGCTGGGCTGGTCGTGAAATCGCTGCCGCTCGAGACAGTGAAATGGCTGGTCGTCGCCGTGGTGGTCTACACTGCGGTGGCGATGCTGAAATCGGCGAGACGAGGGTCTCCTGGCTAGCCGGCTGTTTGCCACGAAGTCCGTCGACGCCCTCCGTGCCGACGCCGCGGGCGAACACGGGCTGAAGCGCGCGCTGGGCCCGATCGACCTGATGCTGCTGGGGATCGGCGCCATCATCGGCACCGGCATCTTCGTTCTGACCGGCCAGGCCGCCGCCGACAACGCCGGCCCCGCGGTCGTGCTGTCGTTCGTGGTGGCCGGGGTGGCCTCGGGGTTCGCCGGCCTCTGCTACGCCGAGATGGCGTCGATGATCCCCGTCGCGGGCAGCGCCTACACCTATTCGTACGCCACGATGGGCGAGCTCATCGCCTGGATCATCGGCTGGGACCTGATCCTCGAGTACATGGTCGCCTCGGCGGCCGTCAGCGTCGGCTGGTCGGGCTACGCGGTGGCGTTCGTCCACGACGTGTTCGGCGTGACGCTGCCGGCGACCTGGACGCGCGCGCCGTTCGTCTTCGACGAGGCGCTGGGGCAGTTCCACGCCACCGGCGCGGTGCTGAACGTCCCGGCGATGCTGGTGACCGCCGTCGTCACCGTCATCCTGGTCATCGGCATCAAGGAGTCGGCGCGTTTCAACGGCGTCATCGTCGTGGTGAAGGTCGCCGTGGTGCTGATGTTCATCGCCTTCTGCGCGCGGTTCGTGAACACGGCCAACTGGCACCCGTTCATCCCGCCCGAGCAGGGGCGCGGCCACTTCGGCTTCTCCGGCGTGATGCGCGGGGCGGCGCGCGTCTTCTTCGCCTACATCGGCTTCGACGCGGTCTCGACCGCGGCGCAGGAGACGAAGAATCCGCAGCGCGATCTGCCGTTCGGCATCCTGGGCTCGCTGTCGATCTGCACGGTGCTCTACGTGGCGGTGTCGCTGGTGCTGACCGGCGTCGTGAAGTACACCGAGCTGGGCGTGCCGCACCCGATCGCGGTCGGCGTCGAGGCGACCGGCCAGCGCTGGCTGGCCACCTTCGTCGAGGTCGGCGCCATCGCCGGCCTGTCGTCGGTGATGCTGGTGATGATGATGGGCCAGCCGCGCATCTTCTTCTCGATGGCGATGGACGGCCTTCTGCCCGAGGGCGCCACCCGCGTCCACCCGCGCTTCGGCACCCCCTGGGTCACGACCATCATCACCGGCGTGATCGTGGCGCTGGCGGGCGGTCTGCTGCCGGTCGGCGTGCTCAGCCAGCTCACGTCGGTGGGGACGCTGTTCGCGTTCGTGCTGGTCAGCCTGGGCGTGCTGATCCTGCGCCGCAAGCGCCCCGACATCCCGCGCGGCTTCCGGGTCCCCGGCGGCGACATGCTGGTCCCGATCTGCGGCGCGCTGACGTCCGCCTACCTGATGTTCCAGGAGACCCTCAGCACCCTCATCCGCCTCTTCGGCTGGATGGCCATCGGCCTCGTCATCTACGCCCTCTACGGCCGCAAACACTCCAAGCTCACCGCCGCCGCGGCCGCCGCGGCCGTCGCCGCGCCAACCGCCCGCTGAATCGCGCGGCCTGGTCGCCGTTGGACCAGCCCTAACGACGGTGGTGGGCGAGGGTTCGGCGGGAGGCGACGGTGATGGTCGGGGGGATGTTGAAGTTGGCGCGGACGATGTGGCCGGGGAGGCCGACCGACATTCTCCAGCCGCGGATCGTCTGCACGACGCAGTCGCCGGCGTCCTCGTCCAGCGCGGCGGCGGTGGCCAGGCCGACGGAGCCGGGGACGCCGTTCGGCTCGATGTAGATCATCGCGCTCACGACCTCCTCTGCGACGCGGCCGCAGGCGGCCAGCTGGGGCAGCAAGACGGCCACGTCGTGATCGACCTTGGGGCCGTCGACGTTGAGGACGTCCATGCCGCTCTCCGAGCGGAACTCGACCGGATACTCGAACGTGGTCGGCTTGCCGCCGTTCGGCGCGTGGAACCGGATCTTGCGCCCCACGTCGACCAGGCAGCGCTCGACGTCGTAGTTGCCCAGCGACGACTCGAGCACCCAGACGTCTTGCGCGGCGCCGTCGCCCGCCAGCATGAATCGAAGCAGCACCTTGCCGCCGGCGTAGCGCTGCGCCTTGCCGGCGCGCGCGTAGCAGGCGCGCACATCGTCGAAGTGCTCCTGGATCGTCGCTTCGACATCGTCGCTGTCGACGACGCCGACTTCGTTGTCCAGCGTCATAGAGGCGCCGGGATCGACCGGCTTGGGCGGCTGGCGCCGCTTCACCACGGCGAACTCCGGCCCAGCGCTGTTACGCGCTGCCTTGTCACTGCCACAGCCGAGTCCCAAGGACGCAAACGACAGGAACGCGAACGACAGGAACACCAGGAAAGCTGACTTCATGAACTCCCTTAGGCGTTGTTCGAGGCCCGCTATCCGGGCGTCCTTCAGACAATCTTCATCGGAAAAAGTTCCGATTATTGCAGTCGCTCGGTTCCGGGAACGCCGCTGCGCGCCAGTCCGCGTTGCGCCACGCGGGGTTGCGCAACCAATGCGGGGCCCCCGGTCACCATGGGGGGAAAAGCTAGTGACCCGCGGCAGAGAGGGAAGCGCCGCATAATTTCCGGAACTTGCTTTCCGCCGAGCGCGATTTGCGCTTTGACCGGCCGCCCTCCCGCGTGCCACGCTTCGGGTCATGGAGACGGAGCAGGGGACGGGATCGCTCGACGAGAAGCTCGCACCGGCCGCCTTCGTCAAGGACGTTCAGTGGGCCGCGCGCGCGATCGCCAGCCAGCCGAGTGTTGCGTTGGTCTCGATCGCCATCTGGTGTCTGCCAATCGTTCTTCCGTTCCAGTCGCATCTGGGCCTGGCGATGTTGCTGAGTCTCGTCCTCTGCGTGGCCTGCTTTGGCTGGTCGGGCGCGGAGCGCGTCTTTTTCCGTCGCCGCCGCGAAGGCGCGACGGTGTCGCTCGACGACCTCGTTTGGGACAGCCCGGCATTCGTCGGTCGCTTCGCGGCCGCCGGTCTGTTGAGCGTGCTGGTGGCCGGTCCGTTCCTGCTGGCCGCGTTCGTGGTGGTATTTCAGATGTACCGCGGCAGCGGGCCGGATCCGGCGTTGGTTCACATTCACCGGCTGATCACGCTCGTCATGACGGTCGCCGTGGATCTGGCCCTCACGTTCGTCCCGGCGGCCTTGGTCTATACGACCTCGTCGGCCCGGAAGGCATTCCGAATCAGCTTCGCGATGATCCGGCGGACGTGGCCGAGGAGCGGGCTCTACGTCTTCTGCCCGCCCCTCGCGCTCAACATGCTCAACGCGATCTATCCGACCCGCATCGTTGCGGCCCGCGTGGCGATCACGGCCGCGCTCGCGGTCCTGGCCTTGATTGCCAAGGGCGCGACCGCCGTCTTCTACCTCCGTGAAGTCGCGGAAGCCCCGGCGTCGCAGGGGCCGCCCGGCGTGTCCGCGATGCTCTAGACCCATTTCAGGTTGAACTGATCGGGTAGATTCGAGGCCCGGAAGCCAGCCCGCCGTATCCGCGCGTCCCGCCTGCGCGACCCATCGGCGGGTATATTTCATCCGGGCCTACCGGCCACGCCGCCCGGTAGGCGCAACAGACGGCCGCAGGGAG
>CAZTZM010000346.1:0-4985 GCA_964618005.1 uncultured Myxococcales bacterium | reverse complement strand
CGGTTGAAGCGCCGGCTGGCGCCGCTGAACGTGGAGTTCGTGAAGGTCTCCGGCCACGCCGGCGTCCCCGAGAACGAACGCTGCGACGAGCTGGCCCGCGACGCGATCACCGGCCGCGGCCGCTGACGGGCGCCCGCGACGTCTGACATGGCTGTCGCGGATCGGCCCCGAGCCGCCGAGCCGCCGGCGCCGCGACTTGCTTGCACTTTGCTTGGCCAATGTGTTGCATGTCCCCGAGGCATGTCACATCCGGGGATTCGATTCGCCTTGGTGGTTCCGCTCGCGGCGTCGCTGCTGATCGGCGCCTGTAGCTCGTCGACGTTGGGAGGCACTGGCGGCAGTCCGGGAACGGGCGGCCTCGCGACGGGTGGCTCTCCGGGGACGGGCGGCCTCGCGACGGGCGGCTCTCCGGGGACGGGCGGCCTCGCGACGGGCGGCTCCGGTGGCCCCGCCTGCAGCCAGCCCGGCGCGCCGATCGTGACCACCGATCCGCCCCGCCGGACGTTCACCTGGACTTTCGTGGCCGGCGCGGGCGGCGCGGGTGGCGCCTCGGACGCAGGGACCAGCGACGGCGCGGCGAGCTCGAGCTGCCAGAACATCACCGCCCTCACCGACCTGGTGGGCGGCGTGTCCTGCGTGGGAAGCGCGTGGTTGCAATCGCGCACGACCGGTCCGGTCATTGCGTTCGACGACGGCTCGCAGCTGGTGTGGGACGGGTCAACGACCGTCGTCCCCGCGCCCTACGTCGAGCAGTCGGGTGGCGACCGGGTGTGGGTCGACTTCGAGCGCCGCGATTTCGTCGCCACGCCCGTCGGCGGTCAGTACCAGACCTTCACGCTGGAGATCCGCAACGGCGCGGGCGGCACGATCCGATTCATGGCGCAGCAGGGGACGACGGTCCCCGACCTGACCGACGCGCAGGTCCATGACCTGTTCGGCGTCACCGCCACTTCGGTCTCGAACTGCGCGTACGAGACCGGGAAGGATTGCATCCAGTTCTACCGGACCGAGCTCGACCACCTGCTCAACATCACCCCGCCGCAGCAGATCCCCGGCGGCGTCCTGACCCAGGTCGCGACGCCGAACGGGTTCTACAACGTCGTCTGGTCGGCCAGCACGGAGTCCAGCGAGTCCGTCGGGTGCACCGACGCGCCGGCAATGGCATCCGACAACGGCTTCGCCGCCAGCCTCGAAATCGAAATACTCTTGTAAAGAGGTCCGACGGCTCCGTGTGGCGAGGCTGCAACCACCGGGCCTCAGCAGGCGCCGGAAACACCGGCCGCCGCCAGGGTCGTGAACCGGGCGCCGGCGGCGCGGGCGGTGGCCAGCGTCTCGTCGAGCGCCGCCAGCTTGTGGGCCAGCGGGCGGCGCAGGTCGGGCTGGCGCGCCACCAGCGCGGGCGGGATCTCGTCGGCCCCGGCGTCGGCCAGGTCGATGCCGTGCAGCTCCAGGTTGAAGAACGGCGCGCGCAGCGCGGTCGCGACCAGGTGGCGCCGCAGCCAGCGCGGCGCCAGCACCAGGCTGGTCCCGATGACGTGCAGGCGCGCGATCGGCGTGACGGCGATGGGGATCTCGAGCAGACCGTCGTCCGCGCCGCGCTGGTAGGGGGCGCCGGGCGCCGGGTGATAGGGGGCGCGCGGCGCCAGCAGCACGCGCGGGTCGTCCAGGAAGCTGCCCGACCGGCGGCGCGCCGCGCGCATCGCCGCCATGACCAGCGCCTTGGCGCCGTAGTACGCCGCCGACGGGAACACCGATGAGTCGTAGCGGTAGCCGCGCGCGCGCAGCAGATCGAGCACCGGCGCGCTGATCGCGTAGCCGGGGGCGCGGAAGCCGATCGGCGCGGCGCCCGCGCAGGCCCCCACGGCGGCATGCGCGCGGTCGATCTCCGCCGCCATCTCGGGCTCCGGCAGGCGCGCGAAGTCGTAGCGGTGGGTGTGCGTGTGGTTGGCGAGCTCGTGGCCGGCGCGCGCCAGCTCGGCCAGCAGCGCCCGCCCCTCGGCGTCTTCCTCGATGTCCGTCCCGACGACGAAGAACGTGGCGCGCACGTCGTGCCGCGCGAACAGGTCGGCGAACCGCGGCAGGCAACGGCGCAGCACCGCCACGCGCGCCGGCCCGGCGGGCGGCTCGCCCAGCGCGTGGATCCGGTAGTAGCAGGCGATCGCGTCGAGATCGACCGACACCGCGACCCGCGGCTGCGCCCCGTTCATCCGGCCTCCTTACCACGGACGCGGCGGCGGCCAGCCGTTTACTGGTTCGGGAGGCGCGCGCGACCCGCCGAGTTGACGTCGTCGAACGCCGCCCCCACATCGCAAACCGCGATCGTGCGCCAGCGGCCGATCGCGCCGCGAGGGGAGAACATCATGGAGCGCCGACGGATCGCGATCGCCTGTCAGGGAGGGGGGAGCCAGTGCGCGTTCGTGGCCGGCGCGCTGGGGATGCTGCTGTCGTCGGGCGTGCAGGATCGGTTCCGGATCGTCGGCCTGAGCGGAACTTCGGGCGGCGCGCTGACGGCGGCCGTCGCCTGGGCCGGCCTGCTCCGGCAGGCGCACGGCGATCCGACGCCGGCGCGGGATCGGATCCTGGCGCTCTGGAATGACCTCACGGCGCAGACGCTGCAGGAGATCGCGCTCGACCAGTGGTGCGTTCAGCTGCAGCGGCTGGTCGAGCGCGGCATCCTGCCCACGGTCGCCAGCAGCCCGTCGTCGTTCGGTTTTCGCCTGTGGGCCCAGGCGGTGTCGCGGCTGATCGGGCGCCCGGCGTTCACCGACCTGCGCGCGCTGCTGGACAAGCACCTGGACTTCGACGAGCTGCGCGCGCTGGTGCGGCCCGAGAGCCCCGTGCTGCTGGTCAGCGCGGGCGACGTCATCGAGGGAACGTTCAAGATCTTCAGCTCGGCGCGCAACGAGATCAAGGTCGACGCGCTGATGGCGTCGGCCGCCATCCCGACGCTGTTCCCGGCGGCGTGGGTCGACGGGCACGCCTACTGGGACGGGATCTTCGCCTCGAACCCGCCGATAACGGGATTCCTGCGGCGGGCGCTGATGGACGGCGCCCCGCTGCCGCACGAGATCTGGATCATCCAGATCAACCGCGTGCGCCACGCCGCGGTCCCCGAGGTGCCCAGCGACATCTCGGATCGGCGCAACCACCTGGCGGGCAACCTGAGCCTGCAGCACGAGCTGGAGGTGATCGACATGATCAACCTCCTGCTGCAGGAGGGCGGAATGACCGACAGCTTCCGCGCCCGCTTCGGCATCGACAGCACCGAGCCGATCAAGGTCCGGTTCATCCGCATGTCGGCCGACCTGCAGGAGGCGCTGGACTATCCGAGCAAGCTCTCGCGCCAGCCGGCGCACATCGAGCGGCTGCTCCAGGACGGCGTCACCCAGGCGGGGCAGTTCCTGAAGCAGATCGACGCGGGTGACGTCGCGCCCGAGGTCAGCGCGGCGAAGGCCCTGAACGAGGACGCGAGCGGGACGCACGTGCGCGGGCTGGTGTGATGCGCCCGCGCTGCGCGGCGGCCGCCGCGGTGCTGCTGTGCCTGGCGCGGACGGCCTGGGCGCAGAGTGCGCCGGAGGCCGCCCCGGCGTTGCCCGCCGAGCCGCCGCCCGCCGACGTCGCCAAGACGCCCCCGGAGCTCAAACACGCCTGGGCGCTCCCCTCCTACGACCAGGGGTTCGTGCTGGTCTCGATCCCCGAGTCGTACGGGATGCCGTTCGAGCTCAAGCTCAATCACGTCTCGCAGTTCAAGTACACGAACACCGTCGGCGTCGATCACACGTACACCGACCACCTGGGCAACGAACACGACGTCCTGCGACGCAACGACGTGCAGCTCACCCGCGACGTCTTCTACTTCTCGGGGTTCGTGTTCGACCGGAACCTCGACTTCAACATCCTCGTCTACACCTCCAGCGCCGACCTGACCGCCTCGGCGGCCGGCTACATCGGCTACGTGTTCAACAAGATGATCGCGCTGCGGGCCGGCTTCTTCTCGCTCCCCAGCGTCCGCAGCTTCACCGGCAACTACCCCTTCTTCCAGGGGACCGACCGCAGCATGGCGACCAACTACTTCCGCCCCGGCTTCACGCAGGGCGTCTGGATCAACGGCGAGCTGTTCCCGCACATCAACTACATCGCGATGATCGGCAACTCGCTCAACACCCTCAACATCGCGGCCAACAAGATCGACTTCAACTTCGCTTACTCGGCGTCGGTCTGGTTCGATTGGAACGACTTCGGCAAGGACTGGATCGACTACGTCCATCACCAGTCGCCGTCCCTGCGGATCGGCACCGCCTTCACGTTCGCGCGCGAGGACCGCCTCTCCGACCTGGCGGTGGAGAGCCCCGAAAACAACTCGACGTATATGTCGGACGGCCAGCTGTTGTTCGGCACCGGCACGCTGGCGCCGGGCGTGACGGTCTCGCTGGACAATTTCTATCTGTGGGCCATCGACGGCGGCATCAAGTACCGCGGCCTGGCCTTCAACACGGAGTTCTACCTGCGCTGGCTGAACGACTTCACCGCCGATGGCCCGCTGCCGATCAGCAGCATGTTCGACTGGGGCTTCGACGCCTCGCTGGGCTACTTCGTCGCGCGCAGCGCGCAGCCCTACATCCGCAGCTCATTCGTGCGCGGCCCCTTCGCCACCGCCGTCGAAGGGGCCGTCGGCGCGCAACTGTTCCCGTTCCACACCCGCCAGGCCTGGTTCGCCCTGGAGGTCATCGGGATCAAGAACAGCCCCTACCAGAGCGTCCTCTACGTCTACTCCTCCGGACAGACCGGCGTCCTGGTCCCCGCGGAGTTCATCCTCCGCTTTTAGAGCCACTTCATGTTGATCTGATCGAGGGTCGAGGACGCTTGCTCGGCTGGGGGCGCCAGCCCGCCGTATCCGCGCGTCCGGCGAGCGCCATCGTGCGGCCGTCGGCAATGACTCGGGCCGCGTGCTTCGAGCCCGCACGAAACCTGGGCAGGCGCCCGCG
>CAZTZM010000345.1:0-1969 GCA_964618005.1 uncultured Myxococcales bacterium | reverse complement strand
CGCGACGCCGAGCGGGCACGGCTGCAGGCCGAGCTCGACGGCGCGAATGAGCGGGTGGCGGCGCTGCGCGCGCGCATCGCCGCCGGCGAGGCCGAGGCGGGCCGGATCCGCGGCGACATGGCGTCGATCGAGCGCGAGGCGCGCGGGGCGCTGGAGCGGGCGGCGAGCCAGACCGCGCGCGACGCGGTCGACGCCATCCGCGAGGCCGAGATCGAAGAGGTGCGCCTGTCGTCGGCGCGGGCCGCGCGCGTCGTCTCCGAGGGCGCCATGGAAGGCGCGATCAAGCGCTCGAAGCGGATCATGGGGATCGCCGTGGGCCGCTTCTACGGCCACTACCTGACGGAACGGCTCCACTCCGTGATCCCACTTCCGCCCGGGGAGGCGGGCCTGGCGACGATCGGCCGCGAGGAGGCGAACCTGCGCGCCATCGAGGCGGTGGCGGGCGTGACGCTCTCGCTGTCGGAGCACCGAGACGCCGTTCGGTTGGAGGGGTTGGACGGGGTCGGGCGCGAGGTGGCGCGGCGGTGTCTGGCGCGGCTGCAGAGGCAGCCGGGCACGGCGCGCGATCCGGCGGCGGTCGGCAAGGCGGCGCGCGAGATCGCGACGTCCCTCGACGGCGAGCTGGCCGAGCTGGGGCGGCGCGCCTTCTCCATGCTGGAGATCCCGGCGGCGCACCCCGAGATCGTCAAGCTGGTGGGCCGCCTCAACTACCGCACCAGCTACACCCAGAACCAGTGGAAGCACGCCATCGAGGCGGCTTACCTGTGCGGGATGATGGCCGACGAGCTCGGCGGGTTGGACCTGAAGCTGGCGCGGCGCGCGGCGCTCATGCACGACATCGGCAAGGCGCTGACCCACGAGCTGGACGGGTCGCACGCGGTGATCGGCGCCGACTACGCGCGGCGCCTCGGCGAGCGCGAAGACGTCGCCAACGCCATCGGTGCCCACCACACCGACGAGCCGTTCAACAGCCCGTACGCCTACCTGGTGGCCGCGGCGGACGCAATGTCGGGCGGGCGCCCGGGCGCGCGCCGGCAGACCGACGAGAGCTACGTCTCGCGCGTCGACGACCTGGAGCGGATCACGCGCGGCTTCAAGGGGGTCGCCGAGGCATTCGCGGTGCAGGGCGGGCGCGAGGTGCGGGTCTATGTGGAGGAGGGGCGCGTCGACGACCTGGCCGCCGTGAACCTGTCGAGCGAGATCGCCGCACGAATCTCGAGCGAGATGCGCTTTCCCGGGCAAATTCGGGTTACCGTCATCCGCGAACTGAAAGCCATCGAGGTCGCCAACTAAGTCGCCGCCATGAACGTCGTCATACCCCCGCTCTTCTTCTACGTCGTCGGCGCCCTGCTGGTCATCGGCGGCATCATCCGCGCCGCCGCCCTCGGGCGCCGCAATCCCTCCCGCGAGCTGCGCGAAGACTCCCCCGCGCAGGAGAAGGCCCGGCGCCGCCACCGAACCTTCGGCCTCATCTGGATCGCCATGGGCATCTTCCTCATCGCCTCGACCGCCAACATCCTCCGCCTCCGGCACTGATCCGGCGGGTTGGGCGCGACCGGGTCGGGCCTGCTTCGGGGGGCGGGTGTTCTCTTGCGGTCAACGGGGCCTGAAGTGGCCTTCGGCCACCGGCCCCTCGGGCTCCGCGCTAGCATCCTCGCGCAGACGCGAGGAGCGCGCTCGCACGTGCCCGCAAGAGAACACCCAACCCCCTCGCGCGGCCGCTCCCTGCCCTCGAAGGCCAACCGGCATCAACGGGAGCAGGGAAGGGCCGGGCGAGCGGGCTGGGAGTTTTTCTGCGGGGGCGTTTGGTCGCGCTCCTCGCCGTCTTCGGCGAGGATGCTAGCGACCAAGACGAGCGGGCCGGTGGCCGCAGGCCACTTCAGGCCCCGTTGACCGCAAGAGAACACCCCACCCCCGAAGCAGGCCGCGACCAAGTCACGCCCCAACCGGGAACCGATCAGGCGATGTT
>CAZTZM010000344.1:0-4645 GCA_964618005.1 uncultured Myxococcales bacterium | reverse complement strand
GATCCTGGTCGGCTCGACGACGATCCTGAAGTTCACGTACCACGACAACCTGGACGAGATCTTCCAGAAGCAGATGTACGAGTCGGCCCTGCGCGACGGGCTGACCAAGGCCTTCAACAAGAAGTACTTCACCGACCGGCTGGAGAGCGAGCTGACGTTCGCGTTGCGACACAGCTCGCCGCTGGTGCTGGTCATGTTCGACATCGACCACTTCAAGAAGGTGAACGACACCTACGGCCACCAGGCCGGCGACCGGGTCCTGTCGGACATCTCCACCCTGCTGTCGGGCGCGCTGCGCGCCGAGGACGTCTTCGCCCGCTACGGCGGCGAGGAGTTCGCCATCATCTGCCGCGGCACCGACGTGGCGCAGGCGCAGATCGTGGGCGAACGGATGCGCAAGGCGGTCGAGAAGCACCGCTTCGTCCACGAGGGGGCCCTCATCCCGGTGACGATCAGCGTCGGCATCGCCGGCCTGCCCGACGCGGCGGTCAAGGACGCCGCCGACCTGGTGTCCCTGGCCGACAAGGCGCTCTATCAGTCGAAGCACGGCGGTCGCAACCGCGTGACCATCCATCAGCCCGGCTGACGCGCGCGTCGCGGCGAGGGGGGTAATCATGGGCAGTCCGGGTCAGGTTTCAGGTCGCAAGGCCGGTCGGGTCGACTTGCCACGTCGCGCGGTCGAGATCGGGCGCGGGGTCCGCATGAGCTGCCAGGAGCTGGGCGACAACCTGGCCGTGATCCGCTTCTTGTGTCCGTCGCCTCGACCGCGGAAGCGGCGCGAATCGCCCAAGATTTGAACGTTCTTTTTTGCAGGGAGCGGAAGCGGTTCGTACTCTGACTGAGTGTCGATCGCCCGCCGCCTCTCGATCGCCGCGGCCACGGTCGCCTTCACCGCTGCCGCCACGATCTCCGCTCAACCCGCCTCGCCTCAACCGATAGCCGACGACGACGCGGACGTCCCCGCCCCCGACCAGCCGGCGCCGCGCGCCAACCGGAAGCCGGTGCCGTTCGACAGGGCCTGGCTGGAGCCCTACTTCCAGCACGGCGCCGCCAAGCAGGCGGTGGAGTGGTTCCGCGGCGAGGACTGGGACGGCGCGGAGGGCGGGTTCGTGCGCGCCATCAAGTCGCTGCACGGCGACGAGAAGCAGGCCGCGACGTACTTGCTGGGGCTGTCTCGCATCGCGCAGTCGGACTGGGACGGCGCCGGCAAGCTGTTCGAGCAGCTCTACACGAGCTACCCGAAGCTCGCCCCCTACCACGCCTACAACGCCGCCCGTTGCCGGTTGCGCCGCAGCGACTACGCCGGCGCGCTCGACTGGGCGGGCAAGGTCGAGAAGGGCAGCGTCCTCGAGGCGGAGGCCGATATGATCCGCGTCGACGCCTTGCGGGGGATGGCGCGCTGGGAGGAGGCGCTGGCGGCCCTGGACGCCCATCTTCAGAAGTGGCCCAACGGCCCCCGCGCCGCGGAGGTGCTGTTCAAGAAGGCCGAGGCGATGGAGCATGCGCGCCCGGGAACCGACTCGCGGCTGCCGGGCCCCGACGTGATCGCGCTCTACCGGCGCGTCTGGTCAGAGGCGCCGCTGGAGCCGTGGGCCGATCGCGCCGGTGAGCGGCTTGAGCAGATCGCCGCCGCCCTGCCGGCGCCCGAAGCGGCGACCGTCCGCACCCGCACCGCCGCCGAGCTGGTGGCGCGCGGCAACGTCTTCCTCGATCGCAGCCGCAACCAGGAGGCGGAGGTCGCCTACGGCGCCGCGCTGGCGGCCCCCGGCCTGAACGGCGATCTGGAGTGCAAGGCGCGCTACGCGCGCGCGCAGGCCGTCTGGAAAGAGCGCCAGCGCCCGCGCGCCGCGCCGCTGTACGACGAGGCGGAGGTCGCCTGCGCGCGCGCCGGCAACCGCGACCTGCACGCCAAGGCGCTCTACAACGGCGCGCGCTCGTACGCGTCGACCGGCAACCGCGACGCGGCCAACGCCCGCTTCGCGCGCATCGAGACCGAGCACGCCGACCACAGCTACGCCGACGACGCGCGCATCCGGATGGCCGAGCTGGCCACCGACGCGGGCGACGACGCCGGCGCCGCCAAGATCCTGGCGGAGGTCCCCACCCGCTACCCGAACGGCGACCTGCTGAACGAGGCGCTGTGGCGGCTGGCGTTCGGCGCCTGGCGCGCCGGCCGCCTGGACGAGGCGACGCACTGGCTGGATGAGAACCTGCGCCTCGTGCCGCACGAGGAGATCTGGTACGCCGAGGGGCGGGTTCAGTCCTGGAAGGGGCGTGTGCTGGAGAAGCAGGGGCACGCCGACGAGGCGCGCGACTGGTACACGCGCGCCATCCGCGAGTACCCGCTGTCGGTCTACGCGCTGCTGGCGTTCTCGCGGCTCAAGGCCGATCGGCCGCACGTGGCGAACGAGCTGGCCGCGTCGCTGCGCAAGGGGCTGCACGACGTGCCGCCCTGGTCGTTCCCGCCGCGCCCGCTCTACGCCGAGCCGGGCTTCCTGCGCGCCGTCGAGCTGGCGCGCATGGGCCAGGGCGGCGACGCCCGGCGCGAGCTGGCCAAGCTGGGGCTGGCGACGTCGGCCGAGAAGCACGCACCGGCGGCCACCGCGGCGGCGGCCATCGCGCAGGGAGAGGACCTGGTCTGGATCTCGGCCACGCTGCTCGATCGCGGCGGCATCTGGAGCGCGTCGCACACCCTCCCCCGCTACGGCGCCACGTCCTACCGGCTCGAATACCCCAAGGGGATCGGCGCCGCCAAGTGGAAGCTGGCCTACCCGCGCGCGTTCCCGGTGCTGGTCACCAAGAACGCCAAGGCGAACCAGATCCCCGAGGCGCTGCAGTGGGCGATCATGCGCGAGGAGAGCGCCTTCTCGCCCCGCATCGAGTCGTTCGCGAACGCCATCGGCCTGACGCAGATGCTGGTCAAGACCGCCAAGCGCTTCTCGGACGGCGCGCCGGTCACGCGCGACGTGCTGATGGATCCGGCCAAGAACGTGATGCTCGGCTCGCGATTTCTGGCCTTTCTCTGGAAGCGCTTCTCGGAGGCGGCGCCGCTGAGCATCGCGGGCTACAACGCCGGCGAGGGGGCGGTCGACCACTGGCTGGCCGACCGCGGCGACCTGGACATGGACGAGTTCATGGAGACCATCCCCTACGACGAGACGCGCAACTACACGAAGCGCGTCCTGGCGTCGTACTTCGCCTACTCGTGGCTCTACGGCGCCAAGCCGGTGCCCCCCGTGCCGCTGCACGCGCGCGCGGAGGGCAAGCGCACCGAGCACGTGGAGCACGCGCACGTCGAAGACGGCGCCCACAAGGGGTGATCGCAACGCCCTCGACGGACGCGATCAAACCCGCTAAATAGCCGGCCCCTGACCTCCGCGCCGCGACAGGAAGATCCCCAGCTCGTCCGCCTGCGCGCCTGGCAGCAGGCGGCGCTGGCGCGCTTCGAGTCCCACCCGGGGCCCAGCTTCCTGGCGGTCGCCACCCCGGGCGCGGGGAAGACCACGTTCGCGCTCACCGCGGTGCAGCGGGCGCTGCTGGCCGGGCGCGCGCGCCGGTTCGTGGTGGTCGTGCCGACGCAGCATCTGAAGACCCAGTGGGCGCAGGCGGCGGAGGCGTTCCTGCTGCACGTCGATCCCGACTGGTCGGCGGCGTCTGGCGCGCTGCCGTCCGACGTGCACGGCGTGGCGGTCACCTATCAACAGGTCGCCGCCAACCCGCTGTTGTTGCGGCGGATGGTCGGGCAGGCGCTGGTGGTCCTGGACGAGATCCACCACGCGGCCGACAGCCGGGCCTGGGGCGACGCCGTGCGCACCGCGTTCGAGCCGGCGGTCCGGCGGCTGTGCCTGTCGGGGACGCCGTTTCGCTCCGACCAGAGCGCCATCCCGTTCGTCACCTACGCCGGCGACCTGGCCGAGGCCGACTACGAGTACGGCTACGGCGACGCGCTGACCGAGCGCGCCGTCGTGCGCCCCGTCTACTTCCCGCGCATCGGCGGCCACATGGAGTGGGCGGCGCCGGGCGGGCTCGAGTACGCCGCCACGTTCGACGATCCGCTGACGCGCGAGCTGGCCAACCAGCGGCTGCGGACGGCGCTCTCGGCGGAGGGGGACTGGCTGCCCGCCGTGCTGGAGCAGGCGAACGCCCAGCTCGATCACCTGCGCGCCCGCGATTCCCGCGCCGCCGGCCTGGTGATCGCGATGGATCAGGAGCACGCGCGCGCCATCGCCGCGCTGATGCAGGAGCGCCTGGCGGTGACCCCGGTCGTGGCGACCTCCGACGCGCCGGACGCCTCGCGCAAGATCGCCGCGTTCACCACCGGCAGCCGCCCCTGGATCGTCGCGGTCCGCATGGTCTCCGAGGGCGTCGACATCCCGCGCCTGCGCGTGGGCGTCTACGCCACCAACACCGTCACCGATCTGTTTTTTCGCCAGGCCGTCGGGCGTCTGGTCCGCTGGGTGGCGGGGCTGGGACGCCAGACGGCGTACATGTTCATCCCCGACGACAAGCGGCTGCGGACCTTCGCCAGCGGCATCGCCGAGCAGCGCCGCCACAGCCTGCGCAAGCTGGAACGCGACGACGACGGCTTCGGCGAGCGGCGCGACGAGGGGCCGGAGGCGGCGGAGGCCGAGGCGGCGGTCGAGGC
>CAZTZM010000343.1:0-47922 GCA_964618005.1 uncultured Myxococcales bacterium | reverse complement strand
AACCACGCCGGCACCGGCGGCAACGGCGCGACCGGTACCGGCGGATCGACGGTGACCGGCACGGGCGGCAGCAACGAGCCTGGCACGGGCGGCAGCGTGAGCACCGGCGAGGGTGGCTCGTCGGCGACCGGCGGCACGACCGGCCAGACCGGCGGTGCCAGCGGTGGCGAGACGACCGGCAGCGGCGGTGACGGCGCGGGCGAGAGCTCGTCGGCCGGCTGCGCTTGCTCGCTGCCGGCGTCGCGCGGCGCCGGCACGACGGCGGCGCTGGCCACGCTGTTCGCCTTCGCCGGGGCGCTGCGCCGCCGGCGGAAGCGGCCGTAGTCAGAGGCCGCGGCCCGAATGGGTCGCGGCCTCTCCCAGCCCCGTGTTCGGCGCACCTCCCCGCGCCGGACACGGGGCTTTTCATTTGCGGCGAATGCCGAACCAAGGCGCGGCCGCCGCGACCCACGTTGTGGAGGGGGAAGGATGATCCACACGATGAGCCAGGTGACGACATGATGCCGCTGGCGGTGCGCACGTCGGGCGTCGAGATCTCGCCGGCGCTGCGCCGCCAGATCGCGACGCGGCTGGATCGCCGGCTGGGACAGGTCGCGTCCCACGTCGAACGGGTGACGGTTCGTTTCAAGGACCAGAACGGGCCGCGCGGCGGCGTCGACACCCTCTGCCGCATCAAGGTGGTGCTGAGCGGACTGCCCAGCGTGCTCGCCAACGAGAAGGCGTCCGACCCGGCCAAGGCGTTCAAGCGCGCCGACCACAGCGTCGAGCGGGCGGTCAAGCGCGCGATCACCCGCGGTCAGGCGCGGGGAATCGTCACGTCCGGGACGGGGCGCACGAAGGCCAAGCGCACGGCGCCGCCGGCCGCGAAGCGACCCCGGCCGCGCCCCTCGACCGCACAGCGAAACGTCAAGAAGAGGACCGGCCGCGCGGTCGCCGCGCTGGAGGATTCGGCCCAGCCGCGCCCCTCGCGCAAGTCGACGCGCGGGAGCGCCAACCGGTCGAAGCAGGGCAACAAGCTCACCCGGCGCCAAAAGCGTCGGGCCACGTCGCCCAAGCGCCGCGCGCTGAAGGCGCGCTCGCGCGCCTGAGCTTGCCCTGCCGCCGGGCGTGATCACCTTCGGGGGGGCCGCGCGTCGGCCGTTGGAAAATCGTGGTGCGCAACTGGGCGTGGATGGTGGTGGTGGCCGCTTGCGGCTGCGCGCCGGCCTCGAAAGGCCAGCGCGGGCCGGCCATGCCGCCGATGCCAGTGGAACTGCTGACGGTCAAGGCCACGCCCATCGCGGAGACCAGCGACGGCGTGGCGCAGCTCCGGTCGCGGCGATCGGTGCGGGTCCAGCCGCAGGTCGAGGGGCTCGTGACCCGGATCCTGGTCGCCTCGGGCGACAAGGTGCAGGCGGGGCAGCGGCTGATGCTGATCGATCCGGCGCGGCAGCGCGCGGTTGTGAGCAGCCAGCGCGCCGTCCAGGAGGCCAACCTCGCCAACCTGGAGTTCCTGCGCGCCCAGTTCGACCGTACCCGCAAGCTGTTTGAGCGGGGCGCGGCCACCCGGCAGGACTTCGACCAGGCGCAGTCGGCTCTCCGTCAGGCGCAGGCCAACGCCGCGTCGACGGCCGCGCAGGCCAGCGCCGGCGCGGTCGAGCTGCGCTACTACAGCGTCGTCGCGCCGCAGGCGGGGATGGTGGGCGACATCCCGGTGCGCATCGGCGACTACGTCGCGCCGCAGACGTTGCTGACCACGCTGGACGACAACGACACGTTGGAGGCTTACCTGCAGATCCCCGCCGAGCCCGCCATGAAGCTGGAGCTGGGGACGGCGGTCGACATCCTGGATAGCGGGGGCAAGCCGTTGGCCCACGGGACGATCTCCTTCGTCTCGCCGCGGGTCGATCAGGAGACGCAGACCGTGCTGGCCACGACGGCCTTCGACAACCGGGACGGGCCGCTGCGGGCGGGCCAGTTCGTCCACGCGCGGGTGGTCTGGAGCCACCGCGTCGGTCCGACGGTGCCGGTGCTGGCGGTGCAGAGCCGCGCCGGGCAGTCGTTCGTCTGGGTCGCGCAGAGGGCGTCGGCGCAGGCGCCGCTGACGGTCAGCCAGCGTCCGGTCGAGCTGGCCCCGATCCAGGGGCAGACCTATCCCGTGCTCCACGGGTTGAAGCCCGGCGAGGAGATCGTGGCCTCCGGCGTCCAGAAGCTGCGGCCCGGCGCGCCGGTCGTCCCGCTCGCCGCCCAGGACAACGGCCAGTCGGGGCAGCGCCAGGAGTAGGCCGGGGCCGCCGCATGTTCGTCGAGTTCTTCATCAAGCGGCCGATCTTCGCGTCGGTCTGCGCGATGATCGTCGTGCTGGCGGGCGCGGTCAGCATCCCGACGCTGCCGATCGCCCAGTACCCGGAGCTGGCGGCGCCGCAGGTGCAGGTGGTGAGCAACTACATCGGGGCCAGCGCCGAGGTGGTCGAGTCGACGGTCACCACGCCGCTCGAGCGCCAGATCAACGGCGCCGAGGGGATGCGCTACCTCAGCTCGACCAGCGGCAGCGACGGGACGAGCACCATCACCGCCACGTTCGACGTCGGGGTGAACAAGGACCTGGCCGCCGTCGATGTCCAGAACCGGGTCAACACCGCGCTGCCGCTGCTGCCCGCGGAGGTGAAGAACACCGGCGTCAGCATCCTGAAGACGACGCCCGCGATCGTGCTGGCGATCGGCTTCTATTCGGAGGACGGGTCGCTCAGCAACCTGTTCATCAGCAACTACCTGGACCTCTACGTGCGCGACGAGATCCGCCGGGTTCCCGGGGCCGCGGACGTGCGGATCTTCGGCGAGCGGCGGTACGCCATGCGGTTGTGGCTCGATCCGCTGCGGCTGGCGGCGCGGGGGTTGACCGCCGAGGACGTGGTGGCGGCCCTCCGCGCGCAGAACGTCAACATCGCCGCCGGCCAGGTCGGGCGGCCGCCGGCGCCGCAGAACCAGAGCTTTCAGATCAGCGTGCGCGCGCAGGGGCGGCTGACCGACCCGCGCCAGTTCGAGAACCTGATCCTGAAGCGGGGCGCCGACGGTTCGCTCATCTACCTGCGCGACGTGGGGCGGGCGGAGCTGGGCGCCGAGGACTACTCGCTCGATCTGCGCTTCGACGGGCGCAGCGCGGTCGGCATCGGCGTGTTTCAACAGCCGGACGCCAACGCGCTGGCGCTGGAGTCCGCGATCCGGGCCGAGCTGGAGCGCCTCTCGGCCAGCTTCCCGCCGTCGCTCAAGTACCGGATCGCCTTCAACCCCACCACCGCCGTCCGCGAATCGATCCATGAGGTGCTGGTGACGCTGCTGGAGGCGGTCGGCCTGGTGGTGCTGGTGATCTTCCTCTTCCTGCAAGACTGGCGGGCCACGGTGATCCCGGCGGTCACCATCCCGGTCTCGCTGGTGGGGACGTTCGCGTTCGTCAAGGCGTTCGGCTTCTCCGTCAACACGCTCACGCTGTTCGGGATCGTGCTGGCCACCGGGTTGGTGGTCGACGACGCGATCGTCGTGGTGGAGAACATCTCGCGCAACCTGGCCGAGAGCCGCGGCGACGCCCACGCGGCCGCGCGCCGGGCCATGCGCGAGGTGACCGGGGCGGTCATCGCCACGTCGCTGGTGCTGATCGCCGTGTTCGTGCCGGTCGCCTTTCTGTCGGGAACGACCGGGATCCTCTATCGGCAGTTCTCGCTCACCATCGCGTTCTCGGTGGCGATCTCGGCGTTCAACGCGCTGACGCTGTCGCCGGCGCTGTCGGCGCTGCTCATGCGGCCGCCCGACGAGCACCGGTTCGCGCTGTTTCGCTGGTTCAACCGAGGCTTCGAGGCGACGCGCACCCATTACCGGCGGGCGCTGGCTTGGCAGCTCGGCCACCTGGGCCTGGCGGTGCTGATCTTCGTGGGCGGCCTCGGCTTGACGCTGCTGGCGTTCGTGGCGGTCCCGCGCAGCTTCGTCCCCGACGAGGACCAGAACTACTTCATCGTCCAGCTGATCGGGCCGGAGGGCGCCTCGCTGGCCTACATGACCGACATCGCCCGGCAGACGGAGCAGCGGCTGCGGGCGCGCCCCGAGGTGCGCGATCTGTTCTCGGTGCTGGGCTTCAGCTTCACCGGCGGCGGTGCCAACCGCGGCGTCATCTTCGTCAGCCTGTCGCCGATCTCGGAGCGGCCGGGTGCGGCGCACGCGGCGCCGGCGCTGGTGGCAGAGCTGCAGCGCTCGCTGGGGGCGCTGCCGGGCGCCATCGTGGTCCCCTTTCTGCCGCCGCCGATCCAGGGGCAGGGGGCCACCGGCGGGTTCACCCTCCAGCTCGTCGAGAAGGGGGGCGGCACCAGCTTTGCCCCGCTGGCCGCCGCCGGCCAGGCGGTCTCCGGCGCCGCCATGCAGAGCGGCCGGATCAAAGGCGTGTTCTCGACCTTCAGCGTCGACGATCCCCAGCTGACCGTCGACATCGACCGCGACAAGGCGCTGAGCGTGGGCGTGGACGTGGCGCAGATCGCCGACACGCTGGGGGTCTACTTCGGCTCACAGTACGTGAACGACTTCGACCTCGGGCCACGCTCTTACCGTGTCTACGCGCAGGCCGAGTCCCGGTTCCGCGACCAGCCGCGCGATCTGGGGGCGGTCTACGTGCGTTCGCAGGGCGGGGCGCTGGCGCCGCTCGACAACTTCGTGCGCGTCACGCCGGGCACCGCCCCGCCGGTCATCAGTCATTACGATCTCTACCGCTCGATCGAGCTGGACGGGACGCCGTCGCCCAACGTCTCGAGCGGACAGGCGATCGAGACGATGGAGCGGGTCGCGCAGAAGGTGCTGCCGCCGGGGATCAGCTACGAGTGGTCCGGCCTGTCCTGGGAAGAGGTGCGGGCGGGCCACCAGGCGCTGATCATCTTCGCGCTCGGCCTGACCGTGGTGTTCCTGGTCCTGGCCGCGCAGTACGAGAGCTTCGCGCTGCCGCTGATCATCATCCTGGCCGTCCCGCTGGCGCTGCTGGGGGCGCTGGCCGCGCAGAAGCTGCGCGGCCTCTCGAATGACGTCTTCTGTCAGATCGGGTTGCTCATGCTGATCGGCCTGGCCAGCAAGAACGCCATCCTGATCGTCGAGTTCGCCGAGCAGCTGCGTGCCCGCGGGTCGTCGAAGATCGACGCGGTCAGCGAGGCGGCGATGCTGCGGTTGCGCCCGATCTTGATGACCTCGCTGGCGTTCCTGATCGGGATCCTGCCGCTGGTGTTCGCCGGCGGGTCGGGCGCCAACGCGCGCCACTCGCTGGGGACGAGCCTGTTCGGCGGCCTGCTGCTGTCGACCGTCCTCAACCTCTTCTTCACGCCGGCGCTCTACACCCTGATGGAGAGCGCCCGCGAGCGTCTCCGGCGCCACCCGCCCGGGAACGGGATCAAGCTCGCCCCGCCGCCGGCGGAATCAGCCTGAGCAGGTAGCGCCGCCGAAGTCGTCGAGGACGCACAGGCTGGGGGTCGGCGAGATGCAGTCGATCGCGGGGCAGGCGACGATAGCCTTCCCACAGCCAGCCGAGATCCATTTCTCCTGGATGGAGCTCAGGGCGCTGCCGTCGGTCACGTACGTCGTGCAAGACGAGCAAACCGATAGCGACGCCGGGACCGGCTGCGCGCACTGGTCAGCCGCGCCCGCCGTGCAGCTCTTGGCGGCGGTCAGGGCGGCCGCGTAGTCGGAGACCAGGCTGTTGCAGAGGCTGGGGCTGACGCCGCCGTCCGTCGCACCGCCGGTCCCGCCGGATCCCGACCGGCCGCCGGTCCCGTCGGGAGCGCCCGCGTAGGTGCAGATGCCGGTGCTGCCACCGTCGACCGCGACGCAGACCTTGTCGAGAGCGGCCGGACAGAGAATCTCGCAGGGCGGCTCGGCGCTCTCCAGCTTGGCGCAACCGGTCGTCTCCCAGACCGATTCGATCATCGCGAGCGTCGAGTCGTCCGTGACGTAGGTCGGGCAGCTGCAGCCGGCGATGGCACCGCTGACGAGCTGCTGGCACTGTCCGGTCGCCCCCACCTGGCAGGACTGGGCGGCGGAGACGGCGGCCTGATACTCGGTGATCAGCGCGTTGCAGGCGTCGGGGAGAGGACTGACACCGCCCCCCCCGCCGCCGGTGCCGAGGGTCGACCCTCCCGTCTCTCCCATGCTGACTGGCCCAACGCCGCCCGAGCCGGTCTTGTTGGGGGTCAACGACTGCCCACAGGCACCCAGGGTGGCGGCCACCACGATCGAGAGCAGGAGAGGGGAGCGCATGGCCGCTGGCAAAGCAAGCGGTGGACCACGATGAAGGCCCCGGATTTGCGGCCTCTTTGTGCGGGCAGACCCTCAGAAACCTGAAGCCTTGGACGCGAAATGTCGCGACCCAACTCGCGCCTTTGAATCGGGCGGCTCGCGATCTAGGCTGCAACCCCTGGGGGTGGAAATGGACCTGCGTAACCCGGCCACCAGAAGCTCACGTCCCGGCCGCCGGCCGGGAGCAGGTACGACCAGCCTGGCGCTCGCCGGCCTCTTGGCCAGCGGCGTGCCGCCCGCCTACGCGCAACCGGCGCCGGCAGCCCCGGCGCTCGCCGCGGCGCCGGCGACCAGCGACGTGACGGTCGTCGAGAACGGGAAGGTCACCGGGCACACCACGCCCGACGGCGCCCGGCAGAACGGCCTGACCGTCGTCGATCTCTCGGACGACTGGCTCCCCTACGTCTTCTCGGACACGCCGGACAAGCCGCAGCCGCTGCGCCCGTATCTCGTCGATCTGGCCAACGGCCGCTTTCGCGGGACCAGCGCCTACGCGCGCGCCCGCGAGGACCGCTTCTTCGAGGCGTTCGGGATCTTCCCCAGCCTGAACTACATGCGGCGCCGGCTGGCCGACAAGAAGCGCCACGCCTGCCACGAGCGGGTGAAGGACGGCGTCCTCGAGGAGCTGTCGGCGAAGAACGTGATCCCGGCCGAGGAAGCGGAGAAGGTCCCCAACCCCGACAAGGCGGCGGTCGCCTCCGGCGAGGCGCCGGCGATGATCCCGACCGGCAAGACGGTGTCGCCGCGGCCGCTGACCGCGGTCGAAAAGCGGGCCGTCATCGCGATGCAGGCCCACCTGCGCTGCGAGGAGGCGCTGTCCGGCAAGGCCACCTCCGGTCGCATGGATCGGCGAACGGTCGAGGGGTTGAAGGTCTACCAGCGGCTGCAGATGCTGGCCGACAGCGGCAACATCGACGCCGACACGCGCGCCGCGCTGCTGGGCGACACCCACGAGCAGGACTTCCGGGCGCTGCTGCGGGCGCTGCGCGAGCGGGTCGTCGACGCGACCGGGCTGCTGGAGGACGGCTCGGCGCTGGGCGTCGTCGGCGAGGTCCAAGGGCGGCAGCTCGACACGACGGAGTTCAGCCCGCTGCCCGGGCAACCGGACAAGTCGAAGTCCAGCCCGGCCGCCCCGGCCGCCGAGAAGCCGCCCGCCGTCGATCCGTCGGCGAAGATCGTCCCCGCGACGGATCTGATCGCGGCCGCCACCCAGATCGCCAGCCAGGCGCTGGGCTGGACGTCCCCGGACGCGGTCCTGGCCAGCACGCTGGTGGCCGAGCCGGCGGCGCCGGCCGGTGGCCACCGCAAGAAGGCGCCCCGCGCCAAGGGGCCGATCCCGCTGCCCGCCGCGGTCGCGATCCGGCTGCCGCCGCCGCCCGCCTATCACAGCCCGAACATGGAACTGCGCGCGGAGATCGACCGCGGCGAGGTGGTGCTGGAGCGGCCGAAGCTGGACAAGGAAGGGCACAAGAAGTGGAAGCCGCCGGTCGCCGACCGCCCGACGCTGACGCTGTACGCGCGCGCGGGCGATCACGAGGTGGCGCTGTGCCGCTGGCCGACCACCATCGGCGGCTGGAAGACGTTCGAGAAGTCCGACGGGACGATGGCGCTCAAGTACAAGGAGTCGGTCACCGGCGACGCGCTGTGGACCGAGGTCCTGGCGACGCCGACCTGGCACCCGGCGCCGGGCATGCCGACCCGCCGGCTGCTGGTCAAGGTGGGCGACTCGTTCGTGCCGAAGACGGAGATCATCGGACCCGGCTACCACGCGGCCTACGGGCTGGTGGCGATCGTCCACCACCAGATCATGGGCGTCAACGACAAGGGCGAGCAGCAGCTGGAGGACCTGCGCATCCGGACGCACGGCACGCCCGGTTATCGATCGGTCAGGCGCGGCGAGAGCAACGGCTGCCACCGCCTGCACAACTTCGAGGCCTTGCGGCTGTCCGGCTTCCTGGTGAAGCACCACGCCAACCTGCGTGACGGGCTGGTCCCCGAGGACTACGTGCGCCACCTGCAATACAAGGGGCAAGACATCGCGCTCCAGAGCGAGAGCAAAGGCTACCGCTACCGGCTGACACCGCCCGTGCCGGTGACCGTGCTCGAGGGCGACGTCAAGGGCAACGCCAAGGCCGTCAAGCACATGGTGCCGCTGGCCACCGTTCCGTAGCCGGTGCCGTAGCCCGTCTCAGTGGGAGCCGCTGACGTGGACGCGGCGGTGCGCCTCTTCGGCGGCGGCGCCGGACTCCACGTGCTTCTCGCGCAGCTTGCGAAACTCCTCTTTGAACTCCGCTAGCTCCGCCTCGGTCGCGTCTTCCAGGTCGGCGAAGACGTTGCGGGCGCGGCTGGAGCGAATGAGCTCGTCGAGCTTGAGGTGAATCGCCTTGGCGTCTCGGTTCTGCGTGGTCTGGATGAGAAAGACCATCAGGAACGTGATGACGGTCGTCGCGGTGTTGATGACCAGCTGCCAGGCGTTGCTGAAATGAAAGACCGGTCCCGAAATCAGCCACCCGGCGATGACCCCCACGGCCAGGACGAAGGCCCAGTGACTGCCCAGGCGGTCCGCCGTGCGGGTCGCGAAGATCCGGAAGCGGTCGCTGATCTTGCGTTTGGCTCGGCCGGTCGACTCCATGCTCCAACGATAATCATCCGTTGGGCCGCCTGCCCGGCCGTGACGCGCCAACGTTGCGCGCTGCCCCATGTCGAAGCCAGATTTCGACGAAGGCGCGCTGCCGCCGGCGGCGGTTCTGGCCATTGACGACCACCCTGGTGCTGGAGGCCCTGCTCGAGCCGCCGCGCACGGGTCGTCCGAACGAGGGACGGTGTTCGGTCTGCGCCTGCCGCTCGGCCCCGATCGAAAGCCGGAACACCAGGAGGGCGTCGCCGCCAGGCAACGGTGAGCGAAGCGAACCATGCCCGAGGACGCGCCGCCCGATAGGCGCCTAGGCTCGCTGCTCGGTCACGAACTGCCGCCCGCCAGCAGCGCCTCGAGGCGGTCCACCTCGCGCCGGGCTTCCACGGCCCGGAGCAGAAGCGAGAGCAACCTGGGCGTCGCCATCACGGCGTCCTGCTCGGCCCCGGGGATCGCGGCCAGTGCCGCGTCCAGTCTGTCGCGGGCGCCGCCCAGGACCCCGCGCGCCGCGAACATTCGAATGTTCAGATCGTATGGCATGGCTCTCCTCAGGAAGCAGGCGTCATGGGAACGAATCCGTCGATCTCGGCCGCGAAACGACCGTCGAGCCGGCTCCGCAGCAGCTCGGCGACGTCGTTTTCGTCTTCCATCGTCATGGCTTCTCGGACGAAGGCCTCCGCTTCGCCAAGCGATGATCCACGGACGATCGCCTTGACGAGGGGGATCCGGTCCCGGTCCATCGACAGCTCGCGAAAGCCGAGGCCGATCAGGACCCAGGTCAGGAAGGGGTCGCCGGCCATGTCGCCGCAGAGAGAGATCGGCAGCTTCGCGGTCGCGGCGACCGCGACCAGCGACTGCAGCATCCGGAGAACCGCCGGATGCAACGGCTGATGAAGGTGCGCCACGTCGCCGTTCTCTCGATCGGCGGCGAAAGCGTACTGGATGAGATCGTTCGTGCCGACGCTCAGGAAATCGCAGCGGCGTGCCAGGTGATCCGCCGTGAGCGCGGCGCTGGGCGTTTCGATCATGATGCCGAGGGCCGCGGCCGCGTCGTGCGGGGCTTTCTCCGCGCCGAGCTCGGCGCGGACATCGTCACAGATGGCGCGGAGCTGTTTGAGCTCACGGACGCCCGAGACCAGCGGGAACATGAAGCGCAACGGACCGACCGAGGACGCCCGGTAGAGCGCGCGGAGCTGGCGCTTGAGGATGTCGGGCCGCTGCAGGGAAAACCGCGTCGACCGAATGCCCAGCGCCGGGTTCGGCCCGGGCGCGATCTTGACCGACAGCGGCAGCTTGTCCGCCCCGAGATCGAGCGTCCGGAAGGTGATCGGAAGCCCCTTGGCCGCCCGCAGCGCGGCGACGGCGTCCTCGAACTGCTCCCGCTCGCTGGGGAGATCCGGCCGCTCCAGATACAGAAACTCGGTCCGGAAGAGGCCGATCGATTCGGCGCCGGCGGCGACCGCCGCTTCGACGCCCGACAGGGACTCGACGTTGGCGCCGAGGTGAATCGGCACGCCGTCGCGGGTGATGGACGGCAGATCTCGGGTGGCCTTCATCTGCCGCGTGCGCTCGCGCGTCTCGTCGAGGCGCGCGCGGTAGGCCTGCAGGGCCGGCTCGTCGGGATCGATGATCACCTCGCCGCGGCTCCCGTCGACGATCACCTGCGTCCCGGGGCGGATCTTGCTGGTGATGTCACGGACACCCACGACGTAGGGCAGACCGAAGGCCCGCGCGATGATCGCGGCGTGCGAGGTCGTTCCGCCGCTCTCGCCGACGATCGCCTCGACGCCGGAGCGCTGCAGATGAAAGAGATCCAGCGGGCTGATGTCGACCCCGAACGCCACCGCGCCGTGGGGCGTGTTCGCCTCGGGCCGCAGCTCCGGCAGCCCGATGAGCACGCGGAGCAGGCGATCGGCGGCGGCCTCGAAGTCGCCCTCGCGGTCGCGAAAATACGGGTCGTCCAGCCGCGCGAACTCGGCGCGGATTCGATCGAGCGCCCGCGACACCGCCCATTCGGCGGCCAGGCATTCGTCGGTGATGAGCCGCCGCGCTTCGCCCGCCAGCTCCGGGCTGCGGATGATCAGACGGTGAAGGTCGATGATCTCCAGGCCGGTGGCGCTCGGCCCGCCGACGAGCTGCCGCTTCAATCCATCGAGCTGGCGCTCGGCGGCCTCCGAGGCGGTCTCCAGCCGGGCCAGCTCTGTGTCGCGATCGTGACGCAGGATGCGCCGCTCCGCGACGGACACGCGAATCTGGACCAGGTGAGCCGGCCCCAGGGCGATGCCTTGAGAAGCGCCCATCCCCCGACACCGAATCATTGTCAGACAGCATGGACCGCTTTCGCGCCGTTACCAGGCCTGTTGCGGCGCCCACCCATCAAATCAGGGTCGGTCCGCCTCGGCCCGTGCCGCTATTTCTCGGGCTGTTCCAGCTCTCGCTCCAGCGCCTCCCACTCGGCGACCAGGCCGTCGATCTTGGGCCCCAGCGACTCTTCTTCCTTGACCAGCGCGTCGATCTCGTCGTGGCTGGCGCGCTGGAAGAAGCCCGGATCGGCGTAGATCGTCTGAATTTCGGCCTTGCGCGCCTCGGCGGCGGCGATCTCCGCCAGAACCTTGTCGCGCAGCTTGGGGAGCTGCGCGGCGCGGTTGCGGCGCTTTTTCTGGTCCGCCCAGGTCTCTCCCGTCGGCACGGCCGCGCCGCCGGCCCCTTCGGCCTTCTTCTCGGCGCGCTCGGTGCGGGCGCGCAAGGCGACCGCGTCGCCATCCAGGTGGTCGTCGCCCAGCTTGGCCAGGTATTCGGCGTATGTCCCGGGAAAATCGCGCGGGCCCTCGGGCGTAATCTCCACCACCCGCGTGGCGAGCGCGCTCACGAACCAGCGGTCGTGAGAGACGAACACCACCGTCCCGGCGTAGGCCTTCACCGCTTCGACCAGCGCGTGGATCGCCTCCAGATCGAGGTGGTTGGTCGGTTCGTCCAGCACCAGCACGTTGGGCTTCTGCACGGCCAGCAGCGCGAAGATGAGCCGCGCCGCCTCGCCACCCGACAGCAGCGCGACCCGCTTGCCGACGTCCGGGCCGGAGAACAGGACGCGTCCCAGCTGCGCGCGCACGAACGTGGGGCTCTCCCCGGGGCAGAGCGCCTCCAGCGCCGCCAGCGGCGTGGTCTCCGGATCGTCGAGGACCTCGCGGTGATCCTGCGGGAAGTAGCCGACGCGCACCTCGTGCCCCCACTTCACGCTGCCGGTGTCCGCTTCCAGGCGCTCGACGATGATCCGCAGCAGCGTCGACTTTCCCAGGCCGTTGGGTCCGATGATCGCCACGCGCTCGCCCCGGCGCACCAGGAGCGACAGGTCGGTGAGCACGCGCTTGTCGCCGTAGGACTTGCCGATGCCCGCCAGCTCCAGCACCTCACGCCCGCTCGGGCGCTCGGGAACGACCTTGAACATCGGCGTGCGCCGCGAGCTCTCCGCCAGCTCGGCGACCTCGATCTTCTCGATCTGCTTGAGCCGGCTCTGCGCCTGCGTGGCCTTGGTGTTCTTGGCCCCGAAGCGCTCGACCCAGGCCCGCTTGCGGGCGATCTCCTCCTCCGCGCGCGCCACGGAGGTCTCCGCCCGCGCACGCACCGCCTCCTTCTCGATCACGGCCCGGGAGTAGGGGCCGGTGTAGAGCGTGATCGTCCCGTAGTCGACGTCCAGCGTGTGGCTGGTGACGTTGTCGAGAAAGCGCTGATCGTGGGAGATGATCACGGCGCAGCCCGCGTACCCGGCCAGGAACTTCTCCAGCCAGCGGATGGTGAGGATGTCCAGGTGGTTGGTCGGCTCGTCGAGCAGCAGCACGTCGACGCCGCCGACCAAAACCTGGGCCAGCAAGACCCGCAGCTTGAACCCACCCGACAGCGTCGACAGCGCCGAGCGGTGAAACCGCGTCGGGATGGCCAGCCCCTCCAGGACCTCGCTGGCGCGGGCCTCCAGCGTGTACCCGTCGTGCGCGGCGACGATGTCCTCGAGATCAGCCAGCCTCCCGGCGTCGACGTCGCCGGGCGCCGCGGTCAGCCGCCGCTGCTCTTCCAGCGCGTTCCACACCACGGCGTCCCCGCGCATCGCCAGATCGAGGATGATCGCCTGATCGTCGAGGAACCGATCCTGCCGCAGCACCCCGACCCGCGCGCGCTTGGCGATGGTCACCGTCCCCGCGGAGGCCTCCTCGTCGCCGGCCAGGATCTTCAGCAAGGTGGTCTTTCCCGAGCCGTTCGCCCCCACCAGGCCGTACCGCGACCCCGCGTTCAACTGCAGCGACACATCCGAGAACAGGACGCGGGCGCCATACTCCTTGGCGAGGTTGGTGGTGGCGATCATCGTGCGGCGGGCGCGTAAGTTATTCTGGCGTTAAGGTTTCGTCACCAAGATCGGAGAAAGCGATGAAGATCAAGCTGACCACGGTGTATGTCGACGATCAGGACAAGGCCCTGCGCTTTTACACGGAGGTGCTGGGTTTCGTGAAGAAGGCGGACTACACGAATGGCCCGTATCGCTGGCTCACGGTGGCCTCGCCCGACGAACCCGAGGGGACCGAGCTGCAGCTGGCGCTCGACAACAACCCGGCCGACAAGGCCTACCAGCAGGCGAAGTTCCAGCAGAACCAGACCGCGGCCATGTTCTTCACCGACGACCTGCAGGCCGACCACGCGCGCATGAAAGCGCGCGGGGCCGAATTCACCGAGCCGCCGAAGGACGTCGGGTACGCGACGATCGCGATCCTGCGTGACGGATGCGGGAACCTGGTGCAGGTGACGCAGCTGAAGAAGTGGTAGGGCGAACGGCGGCTGTTCGGTTCAAGCTTTCCCTGTGCCTCCCAAAGACCCGATCGACGAAGCGGACGAAGAGACGTTTCCGGCCAGCGACGCGCCCGCCTTCAGCGGGGTCCACGCCGGGCCGCCGGCGGAGCACGGTCCGCTGCGCGTCCTGATCGACATCCCGCCGGGGTCGACCGACGAGGGCTACTTCCGGACGGCGCTGGCGCGGTTCGACGGGCGGGTGGCGGTCACGTGCGCCCACGGGGACGGTTTCGAACGGGCGCTGCCCGAGGCGGAGGTGGTCGTCGCCGGCGGCTTGAAGGACGACGAGTTGGCGCGGGCGGGGCGGCTGCGGTGGCTCAGCTCGGTGGCGGCGGGGTTGGATGAGGTCGCCACGCCGGCGGTGGTGGCCCGCGGGATAGCGGTCACGAGCGCCAGCGGGGTGCACGGGCCGAACATCGCCGAGCACGTGATGGCGATGATCCTGATGTTCACGCGCGGGATGCCGAAGCTGTTTCGGGCGCAGATCGGGCACCGATGGGAGCGCGACGTGAAGTCGCGTTCGGACGGGCCCGGCGAGCTCACGGGGCAGACGCTGCTCATCGTGGGGCTGGGGCGGATCGGCGAGGCGCTGGCGGTGCGGGCGCGGCCGTTCGGGGTGCGCGTGCTGGGGGTGAAGCGGGATCCGTCCAACCGGCACGGTGTGGAGGCCGGGGTCGATGAGCTGCTGCCGGTCGGCGCGCTCGACGACGCGCTGGGGCGCGCCGATCACGTCTGCCTCACGGTGCCGCTGACGCCCGCCACGCACCACCTGATGGACGGGCGCCGGCTGGCGCGGATGCGCCCGGGCGCGTTTCTCTACAACGTGTCGCGCGGCGCGGTGATCGACGAGGCGGCCCTGGTGGCGGCGTTGCGCGCGGGCCGGCTGGCGGGCGCGGGGCTCGACGTCTTCGAGGAGGAGCCGCTGCCCGCGTCGAGCCCGCTGTGGGACCTCGAGAACGTGATCCTCACGCCGCACGTGGCCGGGACGACGCCGCTCTACTACCAGCGGACGGCGGCGCTGTTCGCCGACAACCTCGAGCGCTTTCTCACGGGCCAGCCACTGGCGAACCGGTTCGACCGCGCGCGGGGTTATTGAATGAGCACCGAACCGAGACGCCTGCCGAGCCGTCGCGCCGTTGCCATCGAGATCTCAGGCGCCCCAGACGGCCGAAAGCTCTTTTTTTGGAACGTGACGTGCCGTAGCGTCTTGCGTTGATGAAGACGGTCGTTCAACGCGTGACGCGCGCCGCGGTGCGCGTCGGCGACGACGTGGTCGGCGCGATCGGCCGCGGACTGGTCTTGCTGGTCGGCGTGGAGAAGGGGGACGGCGAGGCCGACGCGGACGCCACCGCACGCAAGATCGCAGCGCTCCGGATGTTCCCTGGGCGCACGCCGATGGACGTGACCGCCGGCGAGGCCGGGGGCGCCTGCCTGGTGATCAGCCAGTTCACGCTTTGCGCCACGCTGTCCAAAGGGAACCGTCCCAGCTTCGAGCCGGCCGAGGCGCCCGCGCGCGCGGAAGCCCTCTACCTGCGCGTCGCCGACGGGCTGCGCGCCGCCGGGCTGGCCGTGGAGACGGGGCGCTTCGCCGCCGACATGGCCGTCGAGCTCGTGAACGACGGGCCGGTGACGTTCATCGTCGCCGTCCGGGCCGGCCGCCTCGTGGAATCGACCTGATGACGATTGCACAAGGGTCGGCTTCCAGATCGGCGCGGGGTGCCGCCTGGGCCGCCGTGGCGATGTCGGCCAGGATGGCGCGGGCGCGTGGGAGCAGCGTCGCGCCCGCCGGCAGCAGCCGGACGCCGCGGGGCAAGCGCTCGAACAACGAAACCCCCAGCTCATCCTCCAGCGCGCGGATCTGGCGGCTCAGCGGCGGCTGCGAGATGTGCAGCCGCGCGGCCGCGCGGCCGACATGGCCTTCCTCGGCGACGGCGACGAAGTACTCCAGCTGCGCCAGGCTCACGCGCGCGAGCTTAGCACCCGTGTCAGATCCAAAAGGTATTGGATCGACACGCGCGCCGTCGAGCAGAGTGGAGGTATGGCGATCGAGCTTCTTGGCTCCGCGGACGTCGAGGCGATGCGGCGGGCGGGGCGTGCCGCGGCGGCGACGCTGGCGGCCGTCGCGGCCCGGATTGCGCCCGGCGTGTTGACGGCCGACATCGACGCCTGGGTTCGCGAGGACACCCGGCGGCAGGGGGGGCGACCCAGTCAGCTCGGCTTCCATGGGTTTCCGGCCGCCGTGTGCACCAGCCGCAACGCCGTCGTCTGTCACGGTATTCCAAGTCCCCACGAGCGTCTCTCCGACGGCGACATCATCAACGTCGACGTGACGACGGAGCTGGACGGCTTCCACGGCGACACGTCCGCGACGTTCTTCGTCGGCGCCCCCAGCGCCGAGGCGCGCCACGTCGTCCAGACGGCGCGCCGGTGCCTCGACGCCGGCATCGCGGCGGTCCGCGCGGACGCGCGCCTGGGTGACATCGGCGCGGCCATCCAGGCGCTCGCGACGCGTGAGGGGTGCAGCGTCGTGCGCGAGCTCGGCGGTCACGGCATCGGCCGCGCCATGCACCTGCCGCCGCATGTTGCCCACGTCGGGCAACGCGGCGCCGGCCTGCGCCTGCGCGAGGGCATGGCCATCACGATCGAGCCCATGATCAACCTCGGTGCCGCCGGCGTTCGGCTGCTGGAAGACGGCTGGACGATCGTCACCGCCGACGGCTCCCTGTCCGCCCAGTTCGAGCACACCGTCCTCGTGACCCGCGACGGCTGCGAGATCCTGACGCTCGACCCGGGCGCTCAGCCCGGCGAGAAGCGGTAGCCGCTTCCGCGCACGGTCAACAGGTGACGCGGGTGGTCCGGGTCCTGTTCCAGCTTCGCGCGGAGCTGCAGCACGAAGTTGTCGACGGTGCGCGCCTGGCCCTGGTTCAGGCCCCACACCCGTCGCAGGAGCTCCTCGCGCGAGTGGACGCGATCGCAGTGCTGGCAGAGGAAGCTCAAGAGCTCGAACTCGAGGCGCGTGAGCTGGACGGGGAGGTCGCCCCGAACGACGGTTCGGTTCGCGACGTCGACGGTGACGTCGCCGAAGCGCAGGATGGTGGCGGCGGTTGCCGCCGTCGGGCCGTCGCCGGCGGCACGGGGCGCCGCGCTCAGACGGGCGCGCCGGAGCACGGCCGCCACGCGCGCCAGCAGCTCCGCCAGCGCGAACGGCTTCGTGATGTAGTCGTCCGCGCCGAGGCGCAACGCCGCGACCTTGTCGAATTCGTCCTGGCGGGCGGAGAGCGCGATGATCGGGACCTGGTTCTGGCGCCCGCGGAGCTGCTGGAGCACCCACAGCCCGCTCTGCACCGGCAGCGAGATGTCGAGCAGGACCAGATCCGGCCCGTTCGCCTCGATCTGCCGGACCGCGGATTCGCCGTCGCCGATGATCTCGGAGCGGTAGCCCTGCAGGCGGAGGTTGAGGGCCACCCCCTCGGCGATGGCGGCGTCATCCTCGACGATTGCCACCAGCCCGCTGCCGGTCTCGTCGCTCATGTCGCCGCCCGGTAGCGGGGGAGCACGATGCTGAAACGCGCGCCGCGATCGGCCTGCGAATGGACCTCCACCCGGCCGCGATGCGCCTCCACCACGGCCCGGACGATGGCCAGTCCCAGCCCCGAACCGGGGGCGGCCCCTTCCACCGCCGCCGAGCCGCGCTCGAACTTTTCGAAGATCGCCGCCTGCTCCGAGCGCCGGACGCCGACGCCGTTGTCGGTCACCGAGATGGAGACGTTCTCCAGGTCGGCCTGGGCGCGGATCTCGATCTTCTTGTCGGCGGGACGGGTGTACTTCCAGGCGTTGCTGAGCAGGTTCCCCACCGCCTGCGCCAGCGCCGCACGGTCGCCGTAGACCACCAGATCGGGGTCGAGCTCGGTGTGGATGTCGGCGTCGCCACCGAACTTGACCGCCTCGAACGAGGCCAGCGCATCACCCACCAGATCGGTCACCCGGACCGGGTGGCGATCGAACCCCGCGTAGCGCGACTCGAACTTGGACAGCTCGATCAGCTTGCCGACCAGCCCATCCAGGCGGGTCAGCTCCTGGTGCACGACGGCCAGGCAGCGCTTTTGATCGGCGGGCGATTCGACCCGATCCTCCCGCAACGTGTCGATGAACAGGAGGATCGAGGTGAGCGGCGTTCGCAGCTCGTGGGAGACCTGGGAGAGGAATTCGTTCTGGACCGAGGCCAGGTTCGCGCCGCGGGTGACGAAGATCGTCCCCAGGGTGTACCCGGCCAGCGCAGTGGCGCAGAAGGCCAGAACCAGGATACCCCCCACCAGCGAGAGTGACTTCGACCCGCCCGAGGCGACCAGGATGATGCCGATGGCCGTCATGAGGACGGTCGGCACCAGCGCCGCCAGCATGAAGGTGACGCGGGCGCGGTTGAGGAACACCGCCGTGAGAGAGCGGTGTTTCAGGCGCCGGGGGGCGGTTGACGCAGGTCCCAGACTATCCCCAGGCGCGCGAGCAGCCACAGCACGTAGTATGTCACGTCGATCTCCCACCAGCGGAACCCTTGCCGGGCCGAGCTGGGGTAGTGGTGGTGGTTGTTGTGCCAGCCTTCGCCGGTCGTGGCCACCGCCAGGATGAAGCTGTTGCGCGAGTCGTCGGAGGTCTCGTAACGCCGGCGCCCGAACAGGTGCGCCAGCGAGTTGATCGCGAACGAGCCGTGCCACACCAGCACCGACGAGATCAGGAATCCCCATACGAAGGCGTGCAGGCCGCCGATCAGCAGGAAGGCCAGGCCAAGCGCGACCATGGGAACGATCTCCATGAAGCCCCGGTCGAGGAACCGCAGCTCGGGGAACTTCTCCAGGTCCTTGACCAGCGCCGGATCGGTCTCGTTCCAGTTGCTGCTCAGCACCCAGCCGACGTGCGCGTACCAGAAACCGCGCAGCTTGGCCGAGTGCACGTCCCGGGGGGTGTCCGAGTGCTTGTGGTGCCAGCGGTGATGGCTGGCCCACCAGATGACGCCCTTTTGCCCGGCGGTCTGGGCGGCGACCGCCAGCAGGAACTGAAACGCCCGCGAGGTCTTGAACGCTCGATGCGAGAAATACCGATGGTAGCCGGCGGTGACGATCACCATGCGCACGAAGTACGATCCGATGGCCAGCGCCAGGCCGCCCCAGGACCAGAACCAGATGGCCCCCAGGATCGCCGCCACGTGCACCATCCCGAACAGGACGGTGGTGAGGCGGACGTAGCTGCGCCATGAGGTCGGCGGAGCCGATCCTTCCGGCGTCGGGGAAGAGGGGCCCAGTGACCAGCTGGCGTCGGCGACTGACACCCAGTATTCATGCGCGGTGGACTGTCAGCGCCGGGTCATATTTCGGTCATGAGCCCGTCATCCTCACCGACGGGCGCGAAAGATGCGCTTGGGCGCCGATCTGCCGCCCCGGGCGTGCTAGGGTGTCTTGGCCTGGCGCGACACGGTCGCCAGGCGGCTTCGGCGCCGTGGCGCGAGCGGAAGCCTCCCCATCCCCCGTTCGCGGGACAGACGCCTCACGGATTCAAAGGAGGCGCAGATGGCACGAGTAACGGTCCAGGATTGTCTCGAGAAGGTGAACAACCATTTCGCGCTGGTGATCCTGGCGGCCAGCCGCGCGCGGCAGATCGCCCTGGGCGGGCACCGGCTGGTCGAATGCGACAACAAGTCGGCCGTCGCCGCACTGCGCGAGATCGGCGCCGGCAAGGTGCGGTTCGCCGAGGATCTCGACGCCGTCATCCGCGCCTTTCTGGTCGAGCGGGTGGCTGTGGACAACAAGAACCGGTCGACCGCCACCGGTCGGATCCGCCGCGATCGCACGCCGCGCGTCGCGTCCCAGTAGCCCCCGCGCCTGACGCCGTCGGGCCGGTCAGGTCGCGAGCTCGTCGGTCCAGACGCGGAACGTCTGCAGCGTGTTGGGCCCGAACGTCGTGGCGATGGCGACGTCGGCCGCGTCGCGGCCGCGCGCGATGAGGATGCGCCCGATGCGCGGGGTGTTGTTGCGCGGGTCGAAGGTGTACCAGGCCCCGCCGAGGTAAGCCTCGAACCACCCCGCGAAGTCCATCGGCGCCGGATCCTTGGGCACGCCGATGTCGCCCAGGTAGCCGGTGCAATAGCGGGCCGGGATGTTGAGGCAGCGGCAGAGCGTGACGGCCAGGTGGGCGAAGTCCCGGCAGACGCCCCGGCGTTCGTTGAACGCCTCCCAGGCGGTCTTGGTGGGGCTGGCGTATTGATAGCCGAACGTGATGTGCTGGTGGACGAAGTCGCAGACCGCCTGCACGCGGGCCCAGCCGAGCGGGGTGCTCCCGAAGCGATCCCAGGCGAACTGGGACATCTTGTCGGTCTCGCAGTAGCGGCTCCCCAGCAGGAAGACCAGCGTCTCCTCCGGCAGCTGCGGGATCGGGTGCTGGACGGCGGCCGGCGCCACCGGCTCGCGCGCGCCGCTGTCGTTGATGATCGCGTCGGCCGTCACGGCGAAGCGCCCGGGCGGCGCGATCAGCCGCGTGCACCAGTTCCCGAACCCGTCCCGATAGGCGGCGGTCGGGACCGCCGGCGTGGTCTTCATGTGATCGGGGCCGACCAGATCGGAGACCCGGCTGTAGTGGACGTTGAGCGTCAGGATCATCGGCGTGGGCTGCGGCAGATCGTAGGTGAGCTCATAGCCGATGCGGATTTGCATGTCTGGTCAGTCTGGGGACGGTTGGGTCCGAGGCAAGCGGTCTTTGATCTCCGAAATGGCCTGCCCGGCAGCCAGCGGCAGCAGCCGGGCCAGCCGGGTCGCCCAGGCCGCTTGCCCCGCCTCGTCGGCGATCAGGTCCTGGCGGATCTCGATCTCGACGTAGGGGAGCCCCCGGCGCTCGCCGTGGTTGACGATCGAGTAGTCGGTCAGCTCGCTGCCCGCGTAGGGTTGGTTGTCGCCCACGACCAGGTCGCCCTCGTCCCGCAGCGCCTGCAGGAGGGGCCTGGCCAGGCGCGCGTCCTGGTTGTAGAGCACGCCGACGTGCCAGGGACGGGCCGCGTCCAGGTATCGGGGCGTGAAGCTGTGCATGGCCACCAGGACCGTCGGGCGCCCCGCGGCCGCTCGCTGGTCGAGGCGCCGCCGGATCTCGTCGTGATACGGCCGAAAGATCTCCTGGGCGCGAGCCTCGGCCGCCGTCGGGCCGACCGCCTGGTTTCCTGGGATGACGGTCCGCTCACTGACGCGCGCGATCGAGTCGGGCGCGTCCAGCGGGCGGTTACAGTCGATCACCAGCCGCGAGTACCGCTGCCACAGGGTGGGCGCGCCCAGCGCGGCGCCCAGGCGCTGCGCGACGCCGGCGGCGCCGATGTCCCAGGCGATGTGGCGGGTCAGCTCGGCGGCGGGCAGGCCCAGCGCGGCCAGCGCGCGCGGGATCAGGTTACCCGCGTGATCGCAGACGATGAAGAAGGGGGATGGGCCGTCGCTCCCCGACTGACCCAAAGGCGAAGCTTCGTCCTCCGACAGCAACACCGGGCCATCATGACCGACTCAGAGACAACTGCGGGGCGTTTTCAAGCGCCCCGCCAGATTGGCCCGTGCCCGCGCCCGGGTCAGTCCGGGCGGGCGGCACCGTGCGGGCTCAGACCAGCTTGACGGCGCTGGCCTGGGGACCCTTCTTCCCCTGAACGACCTCGAACTCCACCTTGGCGCCCTCGACCAGGACCACGCCGTTGGTGTCGTTGGCGTGGACGAAGACGTCCTTGCCGCCCGACTCCGGCGTGATGAATCCAAAACCCTTGGTCGTGTTGAAGAACTTAACGGTACCCTTTTGCATCTACGCTCTCTTTCACAGGCCAGCTTCCCAAAGGGGGAAGCTTCGTGGCCAAAGCCGCTATACCACCTAATCGCCGGCAAACAACGATCTTCGGGACGGGGTGGGTGGTCGGCGTCCCAAATCAGTGAGTGGCACAGCGGATGGGCTCCTTGACTTTCGGGGCGCCCTCAATCACCTTACGTGCCAAGAAGATTTGTCCTGCCTCCGCGAGCTTCGCGGAGCTCGCCAGGGACCGGTTGGCGGCGTCGCTGTCTGAACAGGTTTCGCACGGACAGCACCCAAACAACCGAAGGATCACCGCTGGGTTCCCGTCGCGAGACGGAAGGCGCTGAGCCCGGCGGCGGCTTTCCAGGAGGGAGCATGGGAAAAGCCGAAGACAAGCGGGCGGCGATCGTGGCGAAGCAGGCGGAGCGCGAGGCCACGGAGCGCGCGGAGCGCTTGCTTCACGGGCCGCCGCCCTCACCGGCCAAGCAGAAGAAGGGTCGGCCCCGCGGTCGCCCGCCCTCGTCGGGCTTCAATGACCGAGGATGACGCGGACGCTCCCGAGCCGGCGGATGCCGAGCGGGAGCGCGAAGCGAGGACCGAGGTTGATCCGCGCCAGTCCGTGAGCAGCGACTCGGTCGGCCAGTACCTGACCGGGATGAAGTTGTTCTCGCTCCTGACGCGCGCGGGCGAGGTCGAGCTCGGGAAGCGGATCGAGGACGGGCAACGACGCGTGCTGCGGGTCGTGCTGGCGTCGTCCGCCGCCGTCGACGAGCTGCTGGCGCTGCGCGACGAGCTCCGGCAGGCGAAGCTACGGGTCAAGGACGTCGTCGGGGACGTCGACACCGACGATCCCGAGTTCGACGAACAAGGGCACGTCGACCGCGTCTGCAAGGTCTTCGACAAGGTTCGCCGGCTCCGCAAGCAACCGGAGAAGCCGGCCGCCTCGGAGAAGGTCCAGAGCGAGATCGTGGATGCGCTGCTGCAGCTCCGGATCCGCCGCCGGCAGATCAACCGGATCGTCCAGAAGCTGAAGGGGTTCCTGGTCCGCCTGGAGCATGCCCACGGCGAGATCGCCGCCTGCGAGAGCCGGAGCGGCTTGCCGGCCAAGGATCTGGACCGCGCGGTGCGCGAGATGCGGTCGTCGCCGCTCCGGCAGAAGGCGGTCGCACGAAAGTTGGGGCTTCGGCTGGAGGAGATCGACCAGATGTCGCAGGCCGTCTCGGAGGCGCGCAAGAAGGTGAGGCGCGTCGAGAAGGAGGCGCAGATGACCGCCGGCGCGCTTCGCGCGACCGTGCGCGAGATCGAGGAGGGCGAGCGCGCCGCCGAGAAGGGCAAGGCCACGCTGGTCGAGGCCAACCTCCGGCTGGTCGTCTCGATCTGCCGGAAGTACTTGAACCGCGGCCTGCAGTTCCTCGACCTGATCCAGGAGGGGAACATCGGCCTCATGCGGGCCGTGGAGAAGTTCGACTACAAGCGCGGCTACAAGTTCTCCACCTACGCGACCTGGTGGATCCGGCAAGGCATCACGCGCGCCATCTCCGACCAGTCGCGGACGATCCGGATCCCCGTCCACATGCTGGAGACCCTGAACAAGGTCACGCGCGCCGGGCGCGCCCTGGCCCACAAGCTCGGTCGGGAAGCCACCCCCGACGAGCTCGCGGAGGCGGTGGCCGTTCCGGCCAGCAAGGTCCGCCTGCTGCTGCCGCTGGCGCGCCAGCCCCTGTCGCTGGAATCGCCGGCCGGCCCGGAGGACGAGGCGGAGCTGGGCGACTTCGTCGAGGACAAGAACGTCGTCCCGGCGGACGACGCGGTCATCTCGACGGACCTGGCCGAACAGACGCGGAAGGTGCTGGCGCATCTGACACCGCGTGAAGAGAAGATCCTGCGGATGCGGTTCGGCATCGGCGAGAAGTCCGAGCACACGCTGGAGGAGGTGGGCGAGGACTTCTCCCTGACGCGCGAGCGGATCCGCCAGATCGAGGCGCTGGCGTTACGGAAGCTCCGGCACCCGGCCCGAAGCAAGAACCTGCGTCCGTTCATCGTCGACGAGTGAGCGGTCGCCGCGGCCGGCCAGCAACTCAGCCACCAGCGCGGGCAAAGAGATGATGGCGACGCCGACGGCGCCGTCGGACAGGCCGTAGGGCAGGATCAGGTCAGCGCCGTTGGTCATGCCGCCGCACGAATAGACGACGTTGGGGACGTAACCCTCGCGCTCGGTCTCGTCGGGCGCCAGCAGCGGCACGCGCAGCTCGCCCAGGACGCGCCGCGGGTCTTCGAGATCGAGGAGGAGCGCGCCGATCGCGTAGCGTCGCATCGGCCCCACGCCGTGGGTGATCACCACCCATCCCGCCTCTGTCTCCACGGGGGAGCCGCAGTTGCCGATCTGCAGGAGCTCCCAGGGGCGGCTCGGCCGGTGAAGCTCGGTGACGTCGGCCCAGTGGCCGACCCGGGTCGACGTCGCCAGGTGCAGGTTCTCGCGGTCCCGGCGCGAGAGCATCACGTACTGCCCCTTGATGGGCCGCGGGAACAGCGCCATCCCCTTGTTCTGGGCGGCCGGACCGTTGAGCGTGGCGATCCGGAACGACTGGAAGTCGTCGGTTTGAATGAGCTGCGGCACGATCTCGTAGCCGTCGAAGGCGGTGTAGGTCGCGTAGTACGTCGTGCGGCCGTCGTCCTCGGTGAAGTGGACGAAGCGGGCGTCCTCCATGCCGTGCGTCTCGTGCGGTCCGGCCGGAAAGATCACCCGCTCGGACAGGGCGGAGTCGCCCGGGAAGGTGGTCACGTAGCTGGAGGCGGCCAGGACGCGGATGATCTTGATCGTCTCGTAGCTGATGGCGTGCGGCGGGCCGGTCCGCTCGAGGAGCGCCAAGGCCTGCTCCAGCTCGCCGAGCGTGAACAGATCGGGCAACGGGTCGAAGACGCCCCAGGCGATCCCGTTCCACGCGTCCAGCTCCGCCAGCTTGGTCCGGAACTGCGCCTTGTCGTACCCGGCCGGCGGCGCGCGCTCTCCCGTCACCAGCTGCCGGCCGAGCGGATCGAAGGTCAGGTTGCTGGAGGCGTCGACGACGCCGGTTCGAAACTCGATCGAAGAGATGTGCCCCTCGCCGACGGCCCGAAGGCTCATCACGAACCGCCGCTCGCCCGGCCCGAGGCCCGTCTGGTCGGGTGCAGGAACCAACGATGGGTTGAAGAGGGCCGCGCCCTCCACCGAATATTCGTTCGTGAAGTAGGCGCCGATGAGGAGCTGGCGCGCGTGCGAGGGGGCAGCGCTGCCCACCCGGTGGGCCACCAGGGCGTAATGGCGTTGCAGGATCTCCTCGAATCGATGGTGGCGCGCGCCAAACCGCGCCAGCGTGTCTTGCAGCACCGTCGAGACCTCGGCCTCGGGCACCGCCAGAATCCGTTCCATCAAGAGGTCGGCACGGCTGCCCGCGTCGCCGGAGATCTCTTCGCCCGGCAGGTAGGGTTTGGCGATGACCCGCCGGGGATCGGGCCGCAGCCGGTGGTCGGTCCGTCTCAACATGGGAGAATCCTTCACGGCGTCCCGGCGGACTCGGCCGCGTACTCCAGCCCTTCGCCGGCCAGCTCCAACATTTCGATCAACGCGAGCAGAAACGAGATGGTGCTCTCCGCGCCCTGGTTCAAGTTGGGCGCCGTTCGCCCGAGCCCGTCGCGGCACCCGGCGGTGGCCGAGTCGTACACCGACGTGGCCAGACGGTTGGCGCCCAGGAACCAGGCGAATGATTCGCGCATCCGGGCCAGGTGGCGATGCTCCCCCGTCACGAGATAGGCGGCGCGGAACATCAGCACGAACGCCGCGGCGTCCGTCGGCTGCTCGTCGGCCTCGGCGGGCGTCCCGCCGCGCGCGTGCCAGCCGCGGTTACCGATCACCGCCAGCCGGCCGGCCTTGAAGGAGAGGTTCTCCAGGAAGGCCAGCGCCGCCACCGCGACCTCGCGACTGGCAGAGGTCTTGGTGACCTGAAACGCGCGCAGGAGTGCCAGCGGCAGCAGGGCGTTGTCGTACGTGAGCGTCGGTTCGAACCAGCGCCACGTGTCGGTCGCCTCCTCGCGGTAGCGCTGGACGAGGCGTTCGGCCAGGGTGCCCAGCAGGTCGGCCAGCGGGCCGACCTCCGGGTGCGCCGTGAGGAAGCCGCAGAGCCCCAGCATCGTCAGCGCGGTCCCGCGGGGGCCGAGCTCTCCGGCGGCCGCCAGGCCCCGTTCGAACATCTGCCGCGCCAACCGGCGATGCCCGTCGTCGCGCGCCAGGTGCGCCGCCGCGCCCAGCGCCCACAGGGCGCGCCCGGTGCAATCGTCCGACGCCGCGTCGGCCGGATAGGCCCGGGCATAGGTCATGAAGTTGCGGAAGCGCCCGTCCGGAAGCTGCGCCGCGTGCAGGAAGGCGAAGTAGGTCGACACCAGGCGCTTGGTCTCCGGCGAGCTCACCAGGCGATCGGCCTGGAGCGCCACGACCAGCGCGCGCGCGTTGTCGTCCACGCAGTACCCGCTCTCGCGGGCGGGCACGTCGAACGTGGCGTGCTGGATGATTCCCGTGTCGTCGGTCAGGCGCGCGAGGTGGTCGAGCCGCAACTCCGGGAGGCTGCTGGGTCGGGACGGCGACGAGCGCAGGGCGGGGCGGGGCGTCGCCCGGAGGGTGGCGCCCAAGCTCACGTATTGCGCGCCGATTCGCGGCCAGGTGAAGGCCCGGGTGAAGTCGTACCCGCACCTCCTCACGCGACGGAGCTCCTCGGGCCCGTTCAAGAGGGCGATGATTCGTTCGGCCAGCGCGGCGCTGTCGCCGAACGGGAACAGGGATCCGCGTCCGTCCGCCAGCAGCTCCTGCGCGTGCCAATACGGCGTCGACACCACCGCCGCCCCGGCGCCCATCGCGTAGGACAGGGCGCCGCTCGTCACCTGGGCCTCATTGAGGTAGGGGCTGACGAAGACGTCAGTGGCCTGAAGGTAGCTGCACAGCTCCTCGGTCGTGACGTACTGGTCGCGGAACACCATGTGATCGCGAACGCCCAAACGCTCCGCCTCCCGCTCGAGCGTCGTGCGGTAGGCCTCGCCGTGCTCGCGAAGGACCGCCGGGTGCGTGGCGCCGACCACGAAGTAGACCAGGTCCGGACAGGCCGCGATCGCCGCGGGGAGCGCCCGGATGACCGTCTCGATCCCTTTGTTCGGCCCGAGCAGCCCGAACGTGAGCAGCATCCGCCGGCCGGCCACGCCGAACCGCGCCTTGAGCGCCATCTGATCCACCGGCTTCATGTCGGGGATGCCGTGCGGGATGACATGGACGCGGGCGTCGCCGAGATGGTAGCGACTGGCCAGCAGGTCGGCGGCCACCTGGCTCATCACGACCAGCGGGGCCACCTTGGCCATCTTCTGGACGATTGTCCGCTGCGACTCGGACGGGCGCGCCAGGACGGTGTGCAGCGTGACGAGGGCCGGGACCCGCAAGGCGCCCAGGAAGTCCAGGATGTAGGCGCCGTCGTCGCCGCCGTAGATGCCGTACTCGTGCTGCAGCGACACCCAGCGGACGTCGTTGTAGTTGATCAGCTCGGCCGCCCGCGCGTAGTCGCCCTTGGTCCCTTGCCGGATCTCATATCCGACTTCACGGGGATACGGATAGTCGGCGCCGACCTCGGTGACGGCCACGGCAAGCGGCGCGACGCGCGCGTCGGCCGCCTTCACGCCGTCGGCCAGGTCGCGCGTGAAGGTCGCGATGCCACACCGGCGCGGCGGATAGGTTCCGACGAACCCGATCCGCAGATCCGGCTCCACCGGCTATCCGCCGCCCGCGGGCACGAGCTTGCGCCAGCAGAACCCGCACAGCGTCGCGGCGGGCATGATCATCTGCGCGCAGAATCGGCAGGGGACGCGCGCGACGCGTCCAGGGTCGGACGCGCGCAGCAGCAAGCTCACCGCCTCGGCCAGCTGGTGCATGGCCCCGGCCACGGCTTCGCGAACGGGCGCGGCCTCCAGGTTGTCGGCGCCCGCCGCCGCGGTTGCGGCCAGTCCGCGAAGACTGGCCGCAACGACCTCCAGTCGCTGCTCGAGCGCGGTCCAGTCGCTGTCCCGAAGGTCCACCGGAGATCCTCTTGGATTCGGCGGCGCTAGGCTTCGATCGGCCGGGGCGCGTCCTTGTTGTCGGGGACGATCGGCGCGGGAACGCCGGCTTCGGCGCTGCCGGCCGCGGGCCGCGCCGCAGGTGCGGCCTTGGCGGGCTTCGGTCCGTAGTAGTTGAGGTCGCGGATGCCCTGCTTCGTCATTCTCGGTTTCGGGTCCATGCCTTCATGAATGGACCGAAACTCCAGCGTCGGCCAGAACGAAGTTTGAGTCTATAGAGTCGAAAATACCGACGTATCAAACGCGCGCTGCAGGGCGCCGATCGCCTCCTGCGCGTGCCGGCTAAAGCTGTTGGGCAGGGGCGCGATCCGCCCGGCCTCGTGCTCGAGCTCCGACATGGCGCTCAGGAGCCGGGTCAGGTCGGGCTCCGCCAGCGGGGCCCGGACCTCCAGCATCTCGCGGCGCAGGATGGCCAGCGCCTTATGCATCAGGTGCTCCTGCCCTGACCGGGTGGCCGTGTCCAGGGCCTGCGTCAGCTCGGTCACGACGCCCAATCTCTCTGCCAGCGACAGCAGGCGAATCGCCGCCAGGCCGCCACGTTCCGCGTTGCCAACTGAAGTCTTCATCCTGCTGCCACTCCCTGGACGGCTCCACCCCTGTTCCCGCGCTGATGACGACGGTCTTGGTTTGGCTTATCGGTCCTCGGCAAAAGTTATTCCGGGGACGATTCGTCGTCTATTCGGAAGTTTCAGGCCGCGCCGTCGAAAAAACCGAGATGTCGAAGAAACCGAGATATCGTGCGCCGCCATGGAGTGGCTGAATTACCATCACCTTCAGTATTTCTGGGTGGTGGCCAAGGAGGGCAGCATCGTGCGGGCCAGCCAGGAGCTGCGGCTGGCGCACCCGACCATCAGCGGCCAGATCCACAAGCTGGAAGAGGTCCTGGGCGAGAAGCTGTTCGCCCGCCGCGGCCGGAACCTGGCGCTCACCGAAGCGGGGCGCGTGGCGTTTCGATACGCCGACGAGATCTTCTCGCTGGGCCGCGAGTTCGTCGACACGCTGAGGGGACGCGCCAGCGGGCGCCCACTCAGGCTGGTGGTCGGCATCGCCGACGTGCTCCCCGCGTCGCTGGTGCGCCGATTCCTCGAGCCGGCTTTTCGTCTGAGCCAGCCGGTTCGTGTCGTCTGCCGGGCCGACAAATCGGTCGAGGAGTTCATCGCCGAGCTGGCCCTCCACCGCGTCGACGTCGTGATCGCCGACGGGCCGGCGGGCTCGGGCGTTCCGGTGCGGGCCTTCAGCCACCCACTCGGCGAATGCGGCACGTCCTTCTTCGCCGCGCGCAAGCTGGCGGCCACGATGAAACGGCGGTTCCCTCGCTCACTCGACGGGGCTCCCTTCCTGCTGCCGGGCGCCCCCTCGACCGTGCGCCGCTCCTTGGAACAATGGTTCATTTCACAGGACATCCATCCGGCGATCGTGGCCGAGTTCGACGACAGCGCGCTCGCGAAGTCCTTCGGCGCGGAGGGGCTGGGCGTCTTCGCGGCCCCGACAGTCATCGAGTCCGAGATCTTGCAGGAGTCGGCGGTGCGCGTGATCGGGCGCTCGGAGGGGGTGCGGCATCAGTTCTACGCGCTCTCGGTCGAAAGAAAGATCAAGCACCCGGCGGTGGTCGCCATCTGCAAGTCGGCCCGCGAGGACATCTTCGGGCAACATTGAAATTAAAGACGTAGCGCTTCCGATCGGCGCCGCGTATACGAGAGAGGGGCCGTGTCGTCCAGCCGCGGACTTCGTCGCGGTCCGGACGATCGTGATGGAAGGAAGGGCGTGACGATGGGAATAGCCAGCTTGGCGCTGTTTGTCGGGATGTGCTGCGCGCTGCAGTGGGGCTTGCCGGGAGCGGAAGTCGTTCGGCTCCGGCGCTCCCGTGGGCGGTGAGCTCCGCGCGTCAGCCCGGACCGGCGCGTCTTACGCGGCGTTCTCGGTCTGGCTGACGAAGCACCCGCTGGAAGAGGATCGCGCCTACGGCGCGTTGAGCGTGCGGTATCAGGTGGCGCGCTACTGCGACTACCTGGAGACCAACCCGTGGCCCGCCGGCGATCCGCTTCGCGATCCGGTGGCGCGAGACGGCGCGGTGAACGCCTACGACGCCTACCTCGATCTCTTTCACACGCCCACCGCGACGCTCCGCCAGATACGGCGGAGCGTCGAGCACTTCTACCTGTTCCTCGGCTTGCCCGCGCGCTAAAGGCGGCGGGGGCCCGCCGAGCGAATGAGCCTCAGCACGATCAGCAACGCGACGGCGCCGATGAAGGCGACGAAGATCGTGCCGGCCAGGCCGCCGAACGGCGCGTGGAGATGGAAGCCGCGGAAGATCAGTCCGCCGATGAACGAGCCGACGATCCCGATGACGATATCACCGACCACCCCGTATCCCCCGCCGACGACCGCGGACGCCAGCCAGCCGGAGATGAGTCCGATCGCGATCCAGATCAGAACGGTTTCGAGCGACATGGGTGTTCCCTCCTGCGATTAGACGAGGTGCCGCAGCCTGGCCAGGACGAAGCCGAGCGCGGAGGCCCCCAGGAGCACCCGCACGGGATTGCTCTTCACGAGGCGCGCCGCTCGACGGGGTAGGCCCTTCAAGGTGGTCCGGGCGTGCTTGACGACGCGGGGGCTGACGTGGAGCCGCGTCGCCGCGACCGTCAGCGCCGAGCCGGTCTTCTTGCTTGCCTTGGCGGCCACCTTCTTGAGCGACCTGGCTGAAATCACCGATTTCGTCTGTTTTGAACTCATGCGCTGAACTATCAGCGACAATCGTGCCAAGTCGGTGGCACGCTGGCGAAAGGCTGAAACGTCCTCCGATGGGACGATCCGGTAACTGCCTGACCGGGTTCGTGGCTGCTCAGCTACGTCGCGCGCAGCGGGGGCGCCGCAGGGTGAAGCGGACCGACGGACTGCCGGGCGAAGCGCCGACGCAGGTTCGCCCATGTGCGGCGGACGGCGGCGGTCAACCAGTCCCGCAGCCTTCGGGCCCAGCGGAACTCGCGGGCCAGGATCGCCAGGCCGAGCGGAATCACCACCATGCTGGTGCCAGGGACCGGGACGACGAGCAGGGCCACGCCGAGGATGAGGACGCTGAATCCGGCCACGGCGATGGCGCCCCGGCGCAGCCGCCGACCGGTCCCCACCGGTCTCTCCGCGATCTCCCCTGGTCCGAGCGGCACCACACGCTCACTCTGGCCATGCCGCCGTCACCGTGGGGTCATGGTTCGGTCATGTTCCGCCCGCGGCGAGGAGTGTCAGGCGCTCGCGTCCGAGATCCCGTGCGCGCGGAGCTTTTCCCACAGGTTCTTGCGCGAGATGCCCAGGGACTCCGCGGTCTTGACCTTCTGGCCGTCGAACTGCGAGAGCGCGTGAACGAGGTAGCTGCGTTCGAACTCTTTGATCGCGGCGCCGAGCGGAACCATCTGGACCTCGGGCAGGGCAGGGGCGTCGGCCTGCCCGCCACGGATCGTCACCGGGAGGTGCTCGAGATCGATCTGGCCGCCCGCGGAGAGCAGCACCGCGTGCTCGATCGTGTGCATCAGCTCGCGCACGTTCCCGGGAAACGGATGCGCCGACAGCGCGTTCCACGCGCGCCAGGAGATCCCGGTGGTGGGTTTCCTTCGGTCGGAGAATCGCTGGATGAAGAGATTCACCAGGACGACCAGATCCCCCGGCCGCTCGCGCAGCGGCGGGATCGCCAGATCGAGCGTGTTGATTCGATAGTAAAGGTCCTCGCGGAACAGCCCGGCCGCGATGCGCTGCTTGAGATCGCGGTGGGTCGCCGAAATGATCCGCACGTCGACCTTGATGCTGGCGTCGCTCCCCAGCGGCTCGATGGTTCCCTCTTGCAGGACGCGCAGCAGCTTGGCCTGGGCCGCCGGCGACAGCTCCGCCACTTCATCCAGGAACAGGGTTCCGCCGTGCGCGGCCTTGAACCGGCCCTCGCGCCGGCTCGTCGCGCCGGTGAAGGCCCCGCGCTCATGTCCGAACAGCTCGGCCTCGATCAACGTGTCGGGGAAGGCCGCGCAGTTGACCGCCACGAAGGGGCCCTTCCGGCGCTCGCCCTCGCTGTGCAGCGCCCGGGCCACCAGCTCCTTCCCGGTGCCGCTCTCGCCCGTGATCACCACCGCCGCGTCGCTGTGCGCGATGGCGTCGAGCCGCTTGAGGAGCTGCATCATCAGCGGCGAACGGCCGATCAGCCGCTCCCGGCTCGACTGGCCGTCCGCCAGCTCCGCTCGGGTCGTCGTCACGTCGCGGTGCAGCTCGCGGTAGGTCGCGAGCCGCGCCAGCTGGGCGCCGAGCTCTTCGACCTGGATCGGCTTGATCAGATAGTCGAACGCGCCCTCCTTCAGGACCGCCACCGCGTCGGAGACGGCGGCGTTCCCGGTCATCAGGATCATGTCGGTGCTGGGCGACTGCTCCCGCAGCCGCCGGAACAGCGTCAGCCCGTCGAGACCCGGGAGGCGCATGTCCGTCAGGACCAGATCGAAGGTGGTGGCCGCGGCCTTCGCCAGGGCCTCCCGGCCGTCGCTGGCGCAATCGACCGTATGCCCGGCGCCAATCAGCTCATCCGCGATCAGGCCGCACAGGTCCGGCTCGTCGTCGACCACAAGCACGTTCAGCATTCGCGGCAATGTAGGCATTTTACTGATGATGTCTATGTCACACGAGCTCGCCAGCTTTTGCGCCATTCGACTACGAAATCCTTCCGGGCCGCCCGCCGATGGTCTGAGCATGACCATCAACCTCGGCGTGTTCGCCCGTGGCGACGTACATGACGTGATCGGCTACCTGTGCAGGGCCGCGAGCCTGGCCCACGCCCTCGGAAATCATGCGGAGCGCGACGCCACCATCGAAATTCTGGGCGAGCTACTGGCCGTCGAGCCCGAGCGCCGACCGGCGGGGTGACGCCGCCGTCGTGCCGACAGACCGCGACGCCTCGGACGCGACGGCGGCCCGCCAGGCTTCGAGTGACAGGTCCACGGGGGGCTCGACGGCCGACCCGGCGACCAGCCCGTCCATGAAGGCCAGGAACCGTCCGCCGAAGTTCGACCGCGAGATCCCCCAGGCGGCCCGCCAGCCAGGGCTCCTCGCCGAGAACCGGACGCCCGCCACGACGGTCTCGAACGCGTCGTCGTTCAACAGCCCTTCTTCACGTTGATAGAACGAGTCCTCGAAGTGGAAGAAGAGCGCGCGGCAAAGGTTGATGTACTGGCCCAGCTCGGCCTGCGTGATCTCCTGAGCGCTGCGCGAGCCGTCCAGCCACGCATCCGCCACGGCGGCGTCCGCCAGCCGCAGATGCAGGTCGACGACGCGCGTGGCGCGGCTGTGACGGATCGCGATCTGCTGGTTGCGCTTGGTCTGCCTGACCTGAAGCGCGAGGTAGATCAGCGAGATCAAGACGGCAAAGCCGCTGACGAAGCTTCCCAAGGCCGCAAGATCGGAAAGTGACATTGGGGCATCCTAACGCCGCGCGCGCAGCGAAGGGCGGGATGGCTTAATGATAGATCTCGACGAGACCCAGGACGAAGTTTCCGTCCGGGCCTGCCGCGCCGGCATTTCCGCCGACAATCAGGACGTCGCCCGTCGAGAGGGTCGTGGCGGTGGGTGAGTAGCGCGGATAGCGCATGGTTCCGGTCGGGGCGAAGGTCCTCGTACTCGGCTGATAGATCTCGACCCGATCCAGCGCCGAGTCGGGCACCGCGTCCCAGCTCGGCGGCTGCGCGAGGTCGGTGCCACCCACCACCAGCACCGTGCCGTCCGGCCGCAACGCAGCCGCGTGATCGTAGCTGGCCTGGTTCAATGACCCCACGGCGGCGAACGATCCCGTCGCTGGGTCGTACAGCTCGGCGCCGGGGACCGCGTGGCCCTGATATGAACCTGGCTCGGCGTTGCAACTGATGAACGTGCCGGTCCAGCCGCCGATGATCAGTACGCGCCCGTCCGGCATTGGGGTGGCGGTATGGCCGGACCGGCTGCTCACCATCGTTCCGGTCGGAGCGAACGTGCCCGTGGCCGGATCGAAGAGCTCGGCGGTTGCGAGCGCGGCGGCGTTGCTCATGCCCCCGGCGATCAGAACCTTGCCGTCCGGCAGCAGCGTGGCCGTGTGCTGGCCGCGTGGCGACGCCATCGACCCCGACGCCGCGAAGGTGCCCGTGCTGGGGTCGAAGATCTCCGTGCTGTTCGCGACCGTGCAGCTGCCGCCGCCCGCGATTAGCACCTTGCCGTTCGACAGCAGAGTCGCGGTGTGCCCCTCGCGTTGCGTGATGGGCAACGCACCCGACGCGAACGTGCCGGTGGCCGGTGAATAGAGCTCGGCCGGGATCATGGGCACGTTCTCGAGATTGAGACCGCCGATCAAGAACACCCGTCCGTCCGCGAGAAGGGTCGCCGTCCCTGCCTCGCGCATGGCCGTCGGCTGCCCGGTCGGCACGAAGTCGAGATGGGCCGGATCGAACAGGGCTGCATTGCCGTAGACGTACGGACCTCGCCCGCCCACGAACAGCGCCCGGCCATCGGCCAGCACGGTCGCGGTGTGACTGATCCGGCTGAGGCCACGCGCGCTGAAGGCGCGCACGCTCGGGTCGTAGACTTCGACGACGGTTCCGCCGCCTCCGGCGACAAAGACGCGGCCGCCGGCGAGCGCTGTCGCCGTATGTCCGAAGCGCACGTCGATCATCGACGCCACGGCCGAAAACGTCCCGCTGGCGGGGTTGTACACCTCGGCGCTGGCCAGGTAGGTGTCGCCGTTCAAATGGTTGTAGCCGCCGGCTACCAGCACCGTGCCGTCGGGCAGCGACGTCGCGCTGTGCGTGAGGCGTGCGACGCTCAAGGACCCGGTGGCCGAAAACGCCCCGGTCGCCGGGTCGTACAGTTCGGCGCTGGCGTAGTCGACGTAGGCGTTACCTACGAAACCAGCCTGGCCGCCGGCCACCAGCACCTTGCCGTTGGAGAGCAAGGTGGCCGTGTGATTGTACCGCGCGACCGACAGCGAACCGGTTGCCGAGAACGTTCCGGTCGCCGGATCGTACAGCTCGCTGGCGGCCATGGCGGGCGCGGTGCCGAACTTGTAACCGCCCGCGATCAGCACCTTGCCGTTCGAAAGCAACGTCGACGTGTGCTCGTAGCGCGGCGACATCAGCGCGCCGGTGTTCGTGAATGTTCCGGCTGCCGGATCGTAGATCTCCGACGCCGGCACGGTGTCGGTCGTGGCACCCCGTCCACCAGCGATGAGGACCTTGCCGTCCGGAAGCAGTGTCGCTGTATGCAGTTGGCGTGCGGCGTTCAGCGCACCAGTGGTCGTGAAGGTGGCCGTCGCCGGATCGAAGAGCTCCGCCGAGGCGATGGAGCCGCTGGCGTTGGACCCGCCGACGATCAGCACCTTGCCGTTCGGCAACAGAGTCGCGGTGTGGTTGTACCGGGCGGCCATCATCGGCCCCGTCGCCGTGACGGCGCCCGTGTCCACGTCGTGAACCTCGGCGGTGGCGACGGTCTGGACCCCGAACTGGGTCGTGATGTCGCTGTCCATCGAATCGTAGGTCTCATCCTGGCCCCCGGTGATGAGCACCTGGCCGTTCGCCAGCAACGTCGCCGTATGGCCCGTCCGTGGCGTGATCAGGGCCTCGAGCGCGTTGAGTCCAGGACCGATCGTCACGCCTGCGCCGGCGTCCTGGTCGACGGCGTCCGGGCGTGTTGGCGCGTCCTCGACGACCCGCGAATCGGTGGGACCGTCCGGCGCGCGCGCGGCGTCCTGCCGCGCCATCCCCCCATCGCCGGCGTCGGCCTGATGCCGGGCGCTCGAGCTGCCACATCCACTTACCCCCGCCACGATTGCGGCCAACAACAAGCGGAGACCCCAGCCCCGCCGCGCGCCGATCTTCAGCACAAAGACCATCAGGCGTCAGGCTACCGGCGGACGGTTGTGCGATCAACGCGAGGTATGCGGGAAAGGGACTAACCCCGCCGGAAGATGGTGAGAACGTCCACTTGGTCGCGCCGCCCACGACTGCGTGTCGTCGAGCGGAGATTCGAGGCTTGTGTTGATCGCGCGCGGGGCGTAGGCAAGGAGCCGTGGATGAAACTCGGGCCATCGCCGTCTCGCCACGGCACACGGTCCTCTTGGCCACGGAGTTGTTTCCTCTGGTGGAGAAGCCGCCGGAGCAGGACTTTGTCGTCCGCACTCGCGCGCGGCGCGAGGCCAACGGGCTGCCGCTCATGGCGGCGGAGCTGGTCATCGCCGGCGTGCAGACGCGTCGGACGCACCCGGCCGCGGAGACCTATCCCTTCCACTTTCGAAAGACGTACTTTCCCGGAAGACTGCACGGCGATCCGCAGGTCGAATGCGAACGGCACCTGCGCGCCTCGGAGCTTTGCGCCACGCCGCCGCCGATCGGTTACGCGGCCGACGTGTTCCGCAGCTGCCTGGTCCCGGGGCAGTCCTATGCGCGCCTCACGCCGTTTGGCGGCGAACCACCCGAGAACAACATCACCAAGGCGCAACACCTGTCCCTGGCGACCGCGGCGGGCCTCTGGAGGCTGGCCGAGGAGACGCTGGAACAGCTGCTGCGGTTGCACGCGGGCGGTCTCGCGCACGGAGACGCCGAGCTTCACAACATCATCGTCTGTCCGGCCCCGCTCGAACCGATCCTCATCGACTTCGAGGCGGCCGTGCAGCGAGAGACACTCGAGGCCGCCGCCTGGGAGGCGCGGTGCGCGCTGGATCTCGAGCCGCTGCTGCGGGAGGCCATTTACCTCCAGTGCGGGCTCGGCCGGCAGCCGAGCCGCCTGGGCGATCTCTCCTGGGAACGTCTGCCCAAGCTGTTCAAGGCGCCGGATCGATTCCGCCGCGCCATCGACCAGAGGGCGGAGCTCTGATCGCCAGGATTTCAATTTGCGATCCGAGGCTGCGAATTGCAATCAGAGGCTGTCGTTCCATTGAGAAGGAAAAGCTCTGGAAACGAGGCCGAAACGTGCCGGACTCAGACTCTCCGTCGATCGCCGCGCGGGGCGAAAAATCAACCAGACCGCGACGAATAGCCTTGTCGTTCTGACCCGCAAAAGCGCTACAAGACTCTTCACCAGCAGTTCCAATTCAAAGTGTGAAGGAGAGCAAAACAGTCATGAGCGGAACGACGGCGCGGCGAGCAGCGATCACGGCGGCGACCACCTACAAGCACGCGGGCCAACCGCTCGACTACAAGGAGAGCCCCGCGACGTCGCTGTTCGGCAGCAATGTGTTTGGCCTGGCCACGATGAAGGCGTCGCTGCCCAAGGAGGTCTTCCGCTCGGTCAAGCGAACGATCGAGGCGGGGGCGCCGCTCGATCCGCGCGTGGCGGACGTGGTGGCCGCCGCGATGAAGGCCTGGGCGCTCTCCAAGGGCGCCACGCACTACGCGCACGTCTTTTATCCGCTGACAGGGTTGAGCGCGGCCAAGCAGGACAGCTTCCTGAACCCCGACGGCGAGGGCGGCGCCATCACCGAGTTCGCGGGGAAGACGCTGGTTCAGGGGGAGTCGGACGCCTCGAGCTTTCCGAACGGCGGGATCCGCGCCACGAGCGAGGCGCGTGGTTATACCGCCTGGGACGTGACCAGTCCCGCCTACCTCCTCGAGACGACCAACGGCACCACGCTCTGCATCCCGACCGCCTTCGTGTCGTGGACGGGCGAGGCGCTCGACAAGAAGACGCCGCTCTTGCGGTCCAGCCAGGCGCTCAACACGCACGCCACCCGCATCCTGAAGCTGTTCGGGCACGAGCGGCCGGCGACGGTGGTGTCGTACGCCGGCGCGGAGCAGGAGTACTTCCTGGTCGACAAGCACTTCTTCTATGCCCGGCCTGACCTGCTCAACGCGGGGCGCGCCCTCTTCGGCGCGCGGCCCCCCAAGGGCCAGGAGTTCGAGGACCACTACTTCGGCGTCATCCCCGAGCGGGTGCTCGCCTTCATGATGGAGCTCGATCGAGAGCTGTTCAAGCTGGGCGTGCCGGTGAAGACCCGCCACAACGAGGTGGCGCCGGGCCAGTTCGAGGTCGCGCCGGTGTTCGAGAGCGCCAACATCGCGTCCGATCACCAGCAGATGGTGATGATCATGCTCAAGCGCGTGGCCGAGAAGCATGGCCTCGTCTGCCTGCTCCACGAGAAGCCGTTCGCGGGCGTGAACGGTTCGGGCAAACACGTCAACTTCTCCTTCGGCAACCAGACCGAGGGAAACCTGCTCGACCCCGGCGAGACCCCGCACGACAACGCCCAGTTCCTGGTGTTCTGCGGGGCCGTCATTCGCGCGGTGCACAAATACGGCGGCCTCCTCCGCGCCGTCATCGCCACGGCCAGCAACGATCACCGCCTGGGTGCGAACGAAGCGCCGCCGGCGATCATCTCGATCTTCCTCGGTGAGCAGCTCTCCGATGTGTTCCAGCAGATCCGGGCCGGCGGCGCCAAGACCTCGAAGATGGGCGGCACGCTGGAGATCGGTGTCGACGCCCTCCCCAAGCTCCCGCGCGACGCGGGCGACCGAAACCGGACCAGCCCCTTCGCCTTCACGGGAAATCGCTTCGAGTTCCGCGCCGTGGGATCGAGCCAGTCCATCGCCGATCCGCTGGTCGCGCTCAACACCGCCATCGCCGAGTCGTGCGACTACGTCGCGACCAAGCTGGAGGCCGCGCTGGCGGCCGGCAAGAAGCTGAACGCGGCGATTCAGGACGTGCTGGCGGAGATCATACAGCAGCACGGCGCCGTCGTCTTCGACGGCAACGGGTACTCCGCCGAGTGGCACATGGAAGCGGAGAAGCGCGGTCTGCCCAATTACAAGACCGCCGTCGACGCGCTGCCCGTGCTGCAACAGAAGGAGGTCGTCGCGCTGTTCGACAAGTACAAGGTCCTGTCGCCGCGCGAGCTGCACAGCCGCTACGAGACCTACCTCGAGCACTACAGCAAGTCCGTCAACGTCGAGGCCAACCTGACCGCCAGGATCGCCAAGACGATCATCCTTCCGGCAGCGCTGCACTACCAGACCGACCTCGCCGAAAACGCGACGACGGTCAAGGCAGCCGGGCTGGCGGCCGACACGGCCGTGCTCACTCAGGTGACCGAGCTGATTGGCAAGCTGCAGGCCGGGCTGTCCGGGCTGGAGGTGGCCACCAGCCACCGCGGCGGCGGCGACGCCCTGGCGGAGGCCAAGCACTTCGGCGGATCCGTGTTGCCCGCCATGCTGAAGGTTCGCGAGGCGGCCGACGGCCTGGAGGCGGTGGTGGCCGACGACCTGTGGCCGCTCCCGACCTTTCAGGAGATCCTATTCATCAAGTAGGCCACGAAGGCTGAGGCCACGAAGGCTGCTCGCCAGGACGGCGAGCAGCCTGGAAGTGGCGCCGGGAGGTTCGCGTCGCGCCGGGCCGATCGCGCGTCGACGCGTCTTCGTCACCCGACGACGTCGCGAAATGCCGCCCGCAGCCGCTTCGTCGCGGTCTTCAGCTCGTCGACGTCCAGGCTGGCGAAGCCCAGACGCAGAGCATCGACCGTGACGCCATTGGAGGCGAACGCTTGCGGCGACTGGAAGTGGACGCGCCGCGCGTGGCTGCGCTCGAGCAGTCGGTCGAGATCGACGCCCTTGAAGCGCACCCAGAACGCCAGGCCACCAGGGGGAACCGAGACCGAGATGTCGTCGCCGAAGTGCTCGGCCAGTAGCTCGGCGAATCGCTGTCGGCGCTCGGCGTATAGCCGCATCATCTTGCGCGTGTGACGCTGCAGCTCTCCCGCCTCGATGAACTCGGCGATCGCGGCCTCCATCGCGGGATCACCCTGGCGGTCCACCATCATGACCTCGGCGCCGAGGCGCTGGGTGAGTGCCTTGGGAGCCGACACGTAGCCAATTCGCAGGCTGGGGCTCAGCAGCTTCGACAGAGAACCGACATAGATGACCCGCCCTTCGCCGTCGAAGGCAGCCAGGGGCAGCATGGGTTGGTGCGTGAAGTGAAAATCGTGGTCGTAGTCGTCCTCGACGACCGCGAAGCCAAACTGGGAGGCCAGCAGCATCAGGCGCATGCGCCGTTCCGGCGTCATCAGCACCGTCGTGGGGAAGTGGTGGTGCGGCGTCACGTAAACGGCGCGCACGCGCTTGCGCCGGCAGATGCGTTCCAGGTCCGCGGGGATCAGCCCCCGCTCGTCGACGCCCACCGTCGACATCTCCGCCCCCGCCCGCCGGAAAGCCTCGCGCGCGGGCGGATAGGTCAACGACTCCACAACGACCGTGTCGCCGCCTGAGACCAGCGTCTGCGCGACCACGAAGATGGCCATCTGGCTGCCGCGCGTGAGACAGAGGTTCTCGGCCGTGACCGCCAGGCCGCGCTCAGCGCTGAGCATGGCGGCGATCGACTTCCGTAGCGCTTCGGAGCCGCGCGGATCGCCGTAGCCCAGCCGGCGCCGCTGCAGCGTGCTTCGCAGAGCGTCACGATAGCCGCGCGCAAGCAGGTCGATCGGCACGTAGCGGAGGTCTGGCGCGCCGTCGTCGAAGGACAGCATGTCGCGGGGCGGGAGATCGGCGAGGAGGCCTGCCGCGGCGCGCGCCGGCCGGAACAAAGGTTGCTCCGGCATCCCCGCGGCCCCGCCGCCGGCGGCGCCCATTACAGGCAAATTCTCCGCGACGAAGGTGCCGCGCCGCTTCTCGCTGGCCAGCCATCCCTGAGCCTGCAGTTCCTCGAAGGCGACGATGACCGTCTTCCGGTTCACGCCGAGGCTCTCGGCCAGCTCCCGGCTTCCAGGAAGCGGCGTCCCGGGCTTGAGCCGCCCCCTGCGCACCTCCTCGATGATGGCGTGCACGATCTGCTGGCCCACCGCCGTGTCGCTTCGCCTGTCGAGCACGATCCTCAGGAGCCAAGGGCGCAACATCTCTGGACCATCCGGTTTTTTGAATCTGGGTGATCTGCTGGTCCAGTAACTAACATAGCGTCTCCTCAATTGCTGCAATGAACGTCGACCAGCGCGGCGTTCGGCGTCGCGCGAAAGGCTCTCAGGTGGGTGCCTGCGCCGCGGCGGAGGAGCGGTGATGCACGAACGATCCGCAATAAAGCGCTACCAGGTGACGCTCTCGGCGCTGCGTCGCGCTTCTGGTCGGACCCTGATCCTGAAACTGAAGCTTCCGGACAGTGGGGCGTTCACCTATCGGCCCGGTCAGTTCATCGGCCTGGAAGCCCACGACGGGCGGCCACGCTTCTTCTCCATCGCCAACGCCGAGCCCGTCGGCGACGAGCTGGAGCTGCATGTGAGCCGCGCGGCCGGGGGCGCCTTCACGGGCAGCCTGTTCGAGACGGCAAAGCTCGGCGACCGCTTCTGGCTGGTGGGACCCCACGGAGAGTTCTCCATCCCGCCCGAGGCCTCGCCGCGGACGATCGTCGTCGCAGGCGGCACCGGCTTCGCTCCCATCAAGGCGTGCCTCGAGCGGATGGCCACTGTGCGCGCCGGCCGCGACAGCGACCGGCCCCTCCATCTCTACTGGGGCGCACGTTCGCTCGAGGACCTCTACGACATCGGCGCCGTGGGCGCGCTGGTCGAACGGCTGCCCGGCGTGCGCTTTACTCCGGTGCTGAGCCAAGGCCATCCTGATCGCGCGACCCGCACGGGCTACGTTCATCGCGCGGTCATCGAAGACTTCGACGACCTGTCGGACTACGACATCTACGCGTGTGGCGCGCCCGCCATGATCGAGGCGCTCGGGCGCGAGTGCGCCGCCGAGCGGGGCTTCGACCCCAGGCGCATGGTCGCCGACGTATTCTCGGTTGGTCCTGTCGCGGAAAGCCTCGCGCCGCCGACCGTCGGCGGCCCGATCAACCTGTTCCTGGACCGGACGGTCCGCCCGCGCGCCATCGCGGGCGTCGCGGGCGAAGCACTGCTCTTCGCCCTGAAGCGGGCGGGCGTTCCGCTTCACGCGGTCTGCGGTGGACAAGGGGCGTGCGGCACCTGCCTCGTTCACGTTGCGCCGTCCTGGAGAAGGACGACCGGACAGCCCGCGAGGCGCGAGGAGCGCCTCCTGCATTACCTCGGCGCCGGCGAAGGCGACCGGCTCTCATGCCAAATCCGGCTCACGGTCGACCTCGACGGCCTCGAGCTCCGCACCCGTGTCGAAAACCAAGGAGACTCACCATGACCACAACCGCACTGGAAACGACGACTGTCTTGGAGACCTCACCGCTCGAAAAGGTCGGTAAGGATTACTCGATCGACAAGATGTTCAAGGTTCGCGGCATGACGCGAGCGGCGATCAACGAGATCGCCGCTCGCGTGAAGCCCGGCATGGTCGAGGAGGACGCCGTCCAGATGGCCCAGGACATCCTCGCCGAGAGCGGCATGATCCGGGGCTGGCACGCCGTCTATGTACGCTTCGGGAGCAACACGACCAAGACGTTCGGCGCGGCGTCCGATCCGGGCGTCGTCTTGGGTGCCGACGACATCTTCCTGATCGACATTGGTCCGGTGTTCGAGAAGTGGGAGGGCGATGGCGGAGACACCTTCGTCACCGGAGCCGACCCCGACAAGGCGCGCTGCGCCGCTGACGCGCGCACGCTGTTTCACGTCGTGCGCAGGAAGTGGGAGACCGAGAGGACCTCGGGGCGAGCGCTCTATGACTTCGCGGTCGCCGAGGCGCGGCGCATGGGCTGGGAACTCAACATGGACCTGTCAGGCCACCGGATCTCTGAGTTTCCGCACGAGGCCCACTACGCCGGCTCCATAGCCGATCTCGACTTTACGCCCTCCGCCGGCCCGCTCTGGGTGCTGGAGATTCACATCCGGCATCCGACCGAGAAGTACGGCGCGTTCTACGAGGACATGCTGCTCCAGGATAGCTACTTCCCCGGTTTCAAGGCGTAGTCGGCGAGCGTTCGCGCCCGTGCCAGGAGCGGCGCTCGTTGCTCACGAGCGTTTGTAACGAAGCGCTCACGTCGCGGTTACGACAGGCATCAGTAAGTGAAACGACGTGCATGCAAAGGTCAGGTCGACGGCGTCTTCTGGACGTCCGCGTCGTCGGCCTTTGGCGAGGTGCGCACAGCGCGCCTCGACGGTTGCGATGCTCATAATCATTTGTAACGAGTCGCTGGTTTACCGTTTACGCAAATCGTTGAAAAATGAAACGACGCGCTTGTCAATCAAAGGTCAGTATCGTTTTTTAGAAACCCATGTCGTCGACCTTCAGCACCGTCCGCGTCGCGCGCATCGACGTCTTTCCGATCAAGTCGTTGGCCGGAGTCCCGCTCGACGAGGCTCGCATCACCGAAGGTGGGATCCTCGAGCACGATCGTGTCTGGGCCATGGTCGACGCGGATGGCGTCTTCCTGAATGGGAAGCGCACGCCGCGCGTGCACGATCTGCGCTGCCACTACGAACCCTCGCTGACGGAGGTCACGCTGTGGGAAACAGGCGACAGCTCGCGGCCCCAGTTCAGCCTGGAGGATCGGGCCCCGCTCGAACGGTGGTTGAGCGACTTCTTCGAGATGCCCGTAACCCTCAGGCACGATTCGCGCCGCGGATTCCCGGACGACGCGGAGGCCTCAGGTCCCACGGTCGTCAGCGAGGCCAGCCTGCTTGAGGTACAGGAGTGGTACGCTCAGATCTCGCTGGCCAGCCTTCGGCGTCGCTTTCGCAGCAACATCGAGCTCGAAGGGGACGTGGCTTTCTCCGAGGACCGCCTCTTCGGTGCGCCGGGCGAGCGCAAGCCGTTCCATCTGGGAGAGGTGGCGCTGCTGGGTCACAACCCGTGCCAGCGTTGTGTCGTGCCCACGCGCGATCCCGACACGGGTGACGTGGTCCGAGGATTTCAGAAGAGCTTCGCCCAGCAGCGACAGCGGCGCTTGCCCCCGTGGTCCGACGTCCGCCGCTTCAATCACTTCTATCGGTTCGCCGTGAACACCTCGATCCCAGCCGTCGAAGTCGGCAAGCGGCTGAGAATAGGAGACCCGCTCGTCGAGAGTTGACGCGCGCGTTCACGGTTTCCCCGCCCCCGGGTCGCGACAGCAACGAGCCGGCCAACGTCCAAATCCGGAGGAATTCGATATGAACACCGCAACAACCGAACCGAAGCTGAGGGCCAACCGGCTAAACTTTCTCGAGCTGCTGGCGCAGAACATCGCGCTCATCTCGCCCACGATGACGGCGGCGTTGATCGTGCCGCTCATGTTTTCGAACTGCGGCAGCCTGAGCTGGCTGGCCTATGCGGTGGGTACGGTCATGCTGCTCTTCGTGACCTTCAACCTGAACCAGTTTGCCAGGCGATCGACCAACGCCGGCTCGATGTACGGCTACGCGTCCGTGGGACTCGGCTTCGGGGGCGGTGCGCTGTGCGGGTGGTGCCTGGTCTGGGCCTATGGCTTCATCGGTCTGGCCGGAACGACGGGCTTCGCGATCTTCTCGGGCAAGCTGCTGGAGATGATCCACGTCGAAGCACCACCTGTGCTGCTGTTCGCCGTCTGCCTGGGCACGAGCTTCCTGCTCGCCTACAAGGACATCAAGATCTCAACGCTGGTGATGCTTGGGCTCGAGGCGTTCTCGTGCTTCTTCATCCTCGCGCTCTGCATCGTGGTGTTCCTCCACCATCCCGCGCCCGACGGCGCGCAGTTTCACTTCAACGAGCTGTCCCTTCCCAAGCTTGGCATGGGGGTCGTCGTCGCCATTTTCAGCCTCGTCGGCTTCGAGAGCTCGACGGCGTTCGGCGAGGAGTCGATCAACCCGCTCAAGACCATCCCGCGCTCCATCGTCTGGAGCCTGATCCTGACGGGCGGCTTCTTCATCATCGTCAGCTACTTCGAGGTGCTGGGCACGCGGGGCTACAGCGACACGCTCGACAAGATCGACGCGCCCCTCAACGTGCTGGCGACGATTTATAAGGTGCCCTTCCTGTCGCCGCTGCTGTCGGCAGGCGCCATGTTCAGCTTCTTCGCGCTCGCCTCGTCGTGCATGAACGCCGGCGCGCGCGTGATGTTCGCCATGGGTCGCCACCAGTTCTTCCACAAGGCGACCAGCGCCGCCCACGAGAAACACGGGACGCCGCACGTCGCGCTGGGCGCGATGGCCGTCACGATGTTCGTCGTGGTGAGCGCCTGCCGCTACGTCTTCAAGCTGCAGGTGCTCGACGAGTTCAACGACGCCGGGACGATGGGGGCGTTCGGCTTTCTTGGCGCCTACTTCCTGGTGACGATCGCGGCGCCGCTGTTCGTGAAGAAGCTCGGCGAGCGGAGACCTAAGGACGTCGCTCTGTGCGCAGCCGCCGTTCTCCTCATGTTGATCCCCGCCGTTGGCAGCGTTTACCCGGTGCCCGATCCGCCTGTGCGCTATTTCCCCTACATCTTCCTGGCCTATCTGCTCATGGGCGTCGGCCGGGTCCTCTGGATGCGGACACGGGTGCCCGAGCGGCTGCGCGAGATTCAAAACGAGGTCATCGCGCAGCACATCTGAGCTGAGCGCAATCACGAGGTTCGTGTGGACGCGCCGGGAGTCGAACCTCCCGGCGGATGACTAAAAACCAGGGCACCGCGCCGACCTGCACAGTCATCACGGGATTTTGGGGTGTTTTCGAGACGGGTCGGGTGAAGTCGGGGGACGGCTGCAATCCGAATCAACGCCCGCCCGCTCCGGTTGAAGACCCGACCACGATCTGGATGGGGGCGCTGCAACGTCCGCCGTTCAGGAACGCCGACTCGACGGACGTGACCACTCGGTAGGTGAATGGGTCAGGCCCCACTGTCGAAGATGGTGTCGATCACGTAGGTGCCGTCTTCCTTACGCCAGCGAATGCCAGCGGGAGCCCCGGCGGGGTCCTTCGCGTACTCTGGGGCCACGAATATGTCGCCCGTCGCACGCGGCCAGTGCTGGTTCCCCTCGACACCCCTGACCAGCTCGCTGTCGTCGTCGAAGAAGTAGAACCAGACGTCGCCGTCCGTCTTCATGCCCTTGGCGATGGCGTCGGGCGTGAGCTTCAGCTTCGTCGTATGGCCGTCCACGCCCGTGCTGATCAGCCAGGCCGCCCGGCGCTTCGAGAAGCAGGCCAGTACGCCGGCCGCGTCGTTCGACACCATCGCCGTCACGAGGCGAGCCATGGCCTGCTCGACCGGCAACAGCGGCGGGCCCGCGTCTTCGCCGCCATCCTGAGATGCCGGTTGCTGCACAGAAGCGCCGGCGTCCAGGGCGAGGCGCCCTGCCCGGACAGGCGCAGCCACAGGCGCCGGCGCCTGCGACGCGGGGGCGCCGCGCTGGCAGCTGGCCACACCGATGACCATCAGGCAGACGGCCGCCAGCTTGGTCACTGCGCGACCAGCGGAAACAAGTCCCTCGGGGCGTTGCCGTCCCTGGGAACGGCCAGCGCAGCCGGCCACAGGTACCCGAAGTAGCCCGGAGTCGGGGACTCCTTCAGCGACACGATCGACGTCAGCCTGACCCGGTAGTCCTTCATGCTCTGCTTGCCGCCCAGCAGCAAGAGCTTCGACCCCTGCCGCCCCCACGTAGAAGGCTACGTGACCGCGTCGGAGATCCTTGCCGCGGCTCAGACGCAGGCTGGCCCCACCAGGATGGACGAGATCATGCCGAGCCGGAAGCCCTACGACCGCCGGGCCAGGTCCGGGGCCTGGTGAGCGCGCAACGAACAGTAGGCGGGACAGGGATTGAACCTGCGACCCGGGCCGTGTAAAGACCCCGCTCTACCACTGAGCTACCCGCCTGGGTGGGCGGGGGAAGATAACTCAGGAACGGGGTCTTGGGTTGGCGAGCGTCTCAGCGTCGCCACAACCCAGGGCGGACGGTGTGAGAAGTCGGCCCCCCCGACCTCTCACACCGCCGCACCCAACCCGCCCAGCCCCCATCGAACGAGTACAGAATAGCTGACGCATGTTTCGATCTCCTTTCCCTCACGCGAATGTTTTGTAAATTCACCCGGGCTAAATGACGAAGGACACACTGGAAATTGGGAAACCGCCGTATCAGGTCGGGCGGGCGCGGCTGCCGAACGGGCTGAAGCTGGTCGTGGTGGAGACGCCGCACCTGCACAGCGCCACGGTCTGCCTCTATGTCCGCGCGGGCTCGCGGTACGAGCGGGCCGAGACCAACGGGATCTCGCACTTTCTCGAGCACATGCTGTTCCGGGGCTCGGCGCGCTACCCGTCGTCGTTCGCGCTGAACCTGGCAATAGAAGAGCTGGGGGGCACGCTGTACGCGGAGACGGGGCGTGACTACTCGCTCTATCAGATCTCGCTGAACCCACGCCTCCTGGGCCGCGGCATGGAGATCCTGGGCGATCTCTTCCGCGCGCCGGAGCTGCGCGACATCGATCTCGAGCGCCAGATCATCGTCGAGGAGATCCTCGAGGACCTCGACGACCGCGGGCGCAACGTCAACATCGACGACCAGTCGCGCAAGCGGGCCTGGGGCGATCATCCGCTCGGGTTCCCGATCACGGGGCCGCTCAAGAACGTGAAGCGCTTCTCCACGCGCGACGTGCGGGCGCACTTCCGGCGGTTCTACGGCGCCGCCAACATGGTCCTGGCCGTCGCCGGGCCGGTGAAACTGGCCAACGTCCACCGCCAGAGCCGCGCCGCCTTCGCGGGCGTGCCGCGCGGTCAGCGGCGGAAGCCGCGCGCGCCGCGGCCGGCGGGGCGGGGGCCGGGCTTCCACGTCGTCCACAACGAGTCGGCGCAGACGCAGGTCCACCTGCTGTTCCACGCCATCCCGGAGACCGACCCCGACTACCTGGCGCTGCGGGCGCTGGTGCGCGTGCTGGACGACGGGATGTCGACGCGCCTCCACTATCAGATCTGCGACCAGAAAGGGCTGGCGTACTCGATCGCCGGCTCGCTGCACTCGTACCACGACGCCGCGCTGCTGGAGGTCGACGCCGCCTGCGGCCACGCCAAGCTGCCGGCGCTGGTCTCCGAGGCGCTGGGGATGCTGGGGCGCTTCCGCGAGGAGCTGGTCGGCGAGGACGAGCTGGAGAAGGCCAAGCGGCGCTTCGTGGGCGACATCGAGGCCTGCTACGACGACCTCGACGGCCTGGCGAGCTGGTTCGGCGGCACGGAGCTGTTCATGCGCGCCGAGCCGCAGGAGAAGCGGGCGCGGGCGCTGGCCCGCGTGCGCCCCGAGGAGATCCGCGCCGTCGCGCGCCGGGTGATCCGCCCGGAGCGGCTGTCGGTGACGACGGTCGGCGCCCTCAGCCCGGCGCTCACGCGCAAGGTCGAGAAGATCGTGAAGGACTTCCGCTAAGGGGGCTCAAGTTCGGGACCCTGAA
>CAZTZM010000342.1:0-1038 GCA_964618005.1 uncultured Myxococcales bacterium | reverse complement strand
CCCGACGATAGACACCAGCGTTCCTCCAGCTCGAACCAAGCTCGCCGACCGCTTCCCGATATCGCCGCCGATGACGTCGAATACCAGATCGACTCTACCAACGTCTTCGAGGACATCGTTCTCGAGGTCGACGAACTCCTGTGCATCGAAGTCGAGCGCAGTCTGACGGTCGCCAGTGCGTCCAGTGCCAATCACGTACGCGCCAGCCTCGCGAGCCAGTTGCGTCACCATCGACCCTACTGCCCCGGCCGCGCCGTGCACGAGGACAGTCTGCCCAGTCTGAAGGCGGCCATGCGTGAACAGCCCCTGCCATGCGGTTAGGCCCGAGATCGGCAGGCTCGCGCCAACCATGAAGTCGACATCGCCCGGCAACGGCGCCACATTGCGGGCCTCGACGGCCACAAACTCCGCCAAGGTGCCGTCGCGGCTCCAGTCTGCGACGCCGAACACCCGCTGTCCCACCGACAGCCCCGTCGTGCCATAACCGAGAGCAGTGACCACTCCGGCCAGCTCGTGCCCGGGGATCGACGGTGTTCGATCGCGCTCGAGCCGATCGGTCCAGGTCGAGGGCCACGTCAGCTCGGTCGGGACGAATCCCGACGCTCGAACTTGAACGACGATGTCGCCTATCGCTGCCCGCGGCTCAGGACGCTCCGCCAGCGTCAAACCCGCCGTTCCCGCCGCCCGGTCCGTCACCACGATCGCCTTCATGTCCATTTCTCCTCGCCGATGTCCGCCCCGGCTTGCCCTCTGCCTTGCTCAATAGGATTCGCGGCAATGCCCGCGGTTCCGGCGTCGCAGGACCATGGGCGAGAGCAGCTTCGCCGAGCTCCTTCAGCAAATCCCTCGTTTTCTTGGTCGTCAGCGACCTATGGCGAACGTTGGCGAATGAGGGTCCTGGCGGAGGGAGCGGGATTCGAACCCGCGTTACGGTTGCCCGTAAACACGCTTTCCAAGCGTGCGCCTTCAGCCTCTCGGCCACCCCTCCATCCTCAGGGCGCGGCACTATAGCCCCGCACTCTCCCCAGGCAAGCGTTC
>CAZTZM010000341.1:0-4988 GCA_964618005.1 uncultured Myxococcales bacterium | reverse complement strand
GTTCTACCCTTCGGTGAGCTTCCGGTGCCGCGTGGTGGATCGACCGCCGCACCCGCGTGAGCGACGCTTATGCCCGGCCGGCGCGGGCGCCGGCGCCGGCGCCGACGGCGGCGAGGATCTCGTCCAGTTGATCGAGCGTCTCGGGCATCCCGTCCGTCGCCCCGGAGGCGAGGGCGCCGTCGAGCGCTTCCTTCGAGGGATAGAGGTCGTGAATGACCAGCAGCGTCTGGCCGCCCTTCTCCTCGAACGTCACCGTGGTGACGGCGCCCTCCTCATCACCTTCGTCGTTGGTCCAGACGAGGCGCGAGTGCGGCGTCACCTCGATGTACCGGCCGAAGAACGCCATGGGCTTGGAGGGATCGGTGCCGATCACGAGCCGGTATTTGCCGCCGGTACGAATGTCCATCTCGCACGAGAGCAAGGTCAGGCCGAACGACTTTGGTACCCACCACCGCTGGAACAGCTCGGGCTTGGTCCACGCCTCGAACACGAGGCGCGCCGGCGCGTTGAAGGTTCGCGTGACGACCAGCTCACGCTCGGACTTTCGTTCCGCCGTGGTGCGATTCTTCACGCGGGCGGGCTCACTGTCTCTTCTTGCGTCCATCGACCATCTCCTTCTGTTTCAGTTCTTCGACGACGTTGTCCAGCTCGTCGAAGCGTGCGGCCCAGAGCTGGCGGTGTCTCTCGATCCACGCCGTCTCTTCGTCCAGTCGGCGCGGACCGAGCTTGCAGGTCCGCACGCGCCCGACCTTCTCCGTGGTGACGAGCCCGGCCTGCTCCAGGACGCCGACGTGCTTCTTCATGCCCGTGAGGGTCATGTCGAACTTCACGGCCAGGTCCGTGATCGAGGCGTCCGCGCGTCCGAGCTGCTCCAGAACGCCGCGCCGGGTGGTGTCCGAGAGCGCGGCGAACGAGGCGTCGAGCTGAGCGCGTTGATACTGAACCATGTGGTTCAGTATATAACGCACGAATCGGGCGCACGCAAGCGGAGGCCGATCTAGCTGGTGGCGAGGACGAGAATGGCGTACTCGCCGCCGTCGACCACGATGAACGAACCCGTCGCGAAGGCGTTCTTTGCGAAGGGAGCGCCGTCGAACATCGTTCCGCGGACGGCGACAGCGCCCGCGTCGCGGGGGCGGATCGCTGCCTTGACGGGCGGCGGAAACCAGGGGCGGTTCGCCATCGCGACGATTTGTGCCTCGGGATCGCGCTTGCCTGTGGCCGTCCCGGTGAACCGGGAGAGCGTGTCTTTGTCGAACCTCAAGACCGCGACCAGCAAGTAGTCGGTCGGTCCCAGACCACCGGTCGTCCCCTCCGGTACGTCCTCGAACCAGGCCTCTATCGGAACGATGGGGAGCGTGACGATCTTTCCCAATGTCTCGACGCTTCTTTGCGGGGAGGGGGTCGTCTGGCCACGGTTCATGTTCACGTCCTCTCTGTGACAGGCCGGTTGTGCCAACGCCGAGACCCCGACCAAAGCGAGAACCACCCGCAGGAGACTGGCCATGGTGTCAGGTCCGATTTCGAACCCGGCGGTTGTCGCCCGGTTTTCGATCGCGAGCGGCGTCGATGCGGATGACCTCGGGTGAGGCGGCCGTGCTGCCGATCCAGCGCAGGGTCCGCTGCAACGTCGCATAGTTCATGTATTGCTGAGCGAGCCCGGTGACCTCGAAGACCCCGTTGGCGGAGTCGGGAATCCCGGTGGCGATGTCCTTGGCGCCCGGATTGAAGTTGTACCGATCCTCCGCGTGCAACGTCATCACACCAGCGAAGGACGGCTGGCCGGCGTTGCTGCCGATCGTGACCGAGCCGCTCAACCAGATGAAGTGCGAGCCGATGGCCTTCTGCCAGTTCTCGGTCGCCGGATAGGGGAACAGCTTGCGGAACAGCGGGTCGTGCGAACCGCAAGGAATCGGCCCGCTGGAGACCTGCATGGCGGGGGGCGCCCCCACCCCGCGCGTGATGGCCAGGTCCTCGACGCCGCGGCGGAAGTCTAGAACCGCGTTGTCCAGCGTCACCCGCCCCGAGGCGTCGTTCGCCACGTACCGCTCGTACGAGAACGTTCGGGCGGTTCCCTTCCCGTAAAGGAAGTGGCGGTACGCGGCCAGCGCGTCGGGCAGATCGTTGTGCGGAATGAGCGGCACCCCCTGAGCCGCCTCGGCGGCCTCCAGCAGCGCGCCCCACTCTGCGTATTTGATCCGGTCGGCCGTCGTGGGCGGCCGCGGCGGCAGTTGTCCCAGGAACCCGTTGTCGTGACCAATGGGCGGCCGCTGCGGTGGCCCGATTTGGTACGAAGTGACGGTCGCCATGGTCCAAGACGATCCATCTGGCACGCCCGAAGGTCAACGGGACGATCGGCCGGCCCGATATTCCCGGAGGGCACTGGCCGTCACCTTCGTCGCCGGGCTTGGACCTCGAGTGCGGGGGGGACGCCGACTCTCAGGCTACTTTCAAACCTCAATAGGCGGAGCAGTAGCCTTCCTGCCAGACCCACTGGTACCCGTTCCAGACCCATTCCGGCTGGACCCAGGCGCAGCCCGGGTAAAATCCGACGCCCCAGCCGGGGCCGAGCCAGACGCGGGCGCCGCCGCGCCAGCCCCAGTAACCGGCGTGCCAGAAGCGACCGCCGCCGACCCAGTGGCCATGGATGCCGCCGATAGCCGGGGCCCGATAGCCGCCACGCCATCCCGCGCCAGGGGCGGCGTGAAACCCGCCGCGGAAGCCGGCCGCGGGCGCCCCGTGGAAGCCGCCGCCACCACGGAAGCCACCGCCGCCATGGAAGCCGCCGCCACCGTGAAAGCCGCCGCCGTGAAAGCCACCGCCGCGGGCAAAAGCCGCGGTCGGTAGAGCCAGCAGGGCCAACCCGAGCACAACCGTGAGGATGCGTTGCATGACCCGATACCTCCCGTTCCTTGAGGAGTGGCCTCTGCAAACTGGTTGCCGCTACGAGATGACGAAACGCCGAGGCGGGCTCAACCGCGCGTGGCGTTTGTGACACACGGGCGCGGCTGATAAATGCACACGATGCTCTGCGGCACCGAAGGCTGCTTCGGGCGTGCGACCCGCCTTGATCGCCCGGACGCCGCCTTCGTGCCGACGCCCTTGTAGCTGGGGTCGTGTCCGGGCGGCGCTATCGCTTGGCGGGGAGCAGATCGGTGATGGTGCCGTCGGCGATCTCGGCGCTGAAGAAGACCGTCTCCGACAGGGTCGGGTGGGCGTGGATCGTCAGGCTGAGGTCCTCGGCGTCGGCGCCCATCTCCAGCGCCAGCACCGTCTCCGCGATGAGCTCGCCGGCGTTGATGCCGACGATGCCGGCGCCCAGGACCTGCTTGGTCCCCTTGGCGAACAGCATCTTGGTGAGGCCTTCCGACCGCCCCATGCCGAGCGCCCGGCCGCTGGCGGCCCAGTTGAACACCGCCTTTTCGTACTCGACGCCGCGCGCCTTCGCCTCAGTCTCCGTGAGGCCCATCCAGGCCACCTCGGGATCGGTGTAGGCGACGCTGGGGATGGTGCGGGCCTCCCACACGTGGTGGCCCATGCCGGCGATCACCTCGGCGGCCAGCTTCGCCTCGTGGGTCGCCTTGTGGGCCAGCATGGGCTCGCCGACGATGTCGCCGATGGCGAAGATGTGCGGCACGTTGGTGCGCATCTGGTTGTCGACGGGGATGAAGCCGCGGTCGTTGACGGTCACGCCCGCCTTGTCGGCGGCGATGTTCTTGCCGTTCGGGCGCCGGCCGACGGCCAGGAGCACGCGGTCGAAGACCTCCGGAGCCGGCGCGGGCGACTTGCCGTCGGCGCTCTCGAACGTGGCGCGCAGCCCCTCCGGCAGCGCCTCCAGCTTCGACACCTTGGTCTTGAGCAGGATCTTCTCGTAGCGCTTCTCGATCCGGCGCTGCAGCGGCGTGACGATGTCGGGGTCGGCCGTGGCGATCAGGCGGTCGAGGAACTCGACCACCGTCACCTTGGACCCGAGCGCGTCGTAGACCGTGGCCATCTCGAGGCCGATGATGCCGCCGCCGATGATCAGCAGCCGCTTGGGCACCTCGGCCAGCTCGAGCGCCTCCGTCGAGCCCATCAGGCGCTTGTCGTCGTACGGGAAGCCCGGAATGCGCGCGGACTGCGACCCGGCGGCGATGATGCAGTGATCGAACGAGACCGTCTTGATGCCCTCCTTGGTCTCGACGGCCAGGAGGTGCGGCGAGGCGAACTGCCCCCGCCCTTCGACGACGGTCACCTTGCGCGCCTTGGCCAGCGCGCCCAGGCCGCCGGTCAGCTTGGTCACGACGCCGTCCTTGAACTTGCGCAGACCCTCGAGCTCGATCTTCGGCTTCCCGAACGAGAGCCCGAGGTGCGCCCCCTCTTCGGCGTCGGTGATCACCTTCGCGGCGTGGAGCAGAGCCTTGGAGGGAATGCAGCCGACGTTGAGGCACACGCCGCCGATGCGCGGGTAGCGCTCGACCAGGACCACCTTCTTGCCCAGGTCGGCCGCGCGAAACGCCGCCGTGTAGCCGCCGGGACCGGAGCCCAGCACCAGCACGTCGGCGTGGAAGGTTGCGTCGGGGTGCTTCGCGGCGCCCGTCCCCGGGGCGACGGCGGGCGCGGAAGGTGAGGAAGGTGAGGAAGGTGAGGAAGACGCGTGGCCACCCGCCGCCGGCTTGGCCGCGGGCGCGGCGGGCGCCGCCGCTTGCGCCGGGGTCTCCGCTGCTTTCTGGGGCTGCGCCGGCTGGTCGGATTTCGCCGGGGCCGACGCCGCAGCGCCTTCCGCGGCGTCCAGGACCACGATGACCGACCCTTTCGAGACCCGGTCCCCGACCTTCACCTTCAGCTCTTTGACCGTCCCGGGCGCCGGCGAGGGGACGTCGATCGTCGCCTTGTCCGACTCCAGCATCACGAGCGGGGTGTCCTTGGCGACGACGTCGCCCGGCTTCACGAAGACCTCGATGACCGGGATGTTCTTGAAGTCCCCGATGTCGGGGACGGCGATCTCG
>CAZTZM010000340.1:0-7604 GCA_964618005.1 uncultured Myxococcales bacterium | reverse complement strand
GGGGGGGTGGGCACCCGCGCGCCTCTCCGGCATCCAAGTAAGTCGAGCGCCACGGCCAGCAGCGCGGCGCACGTACGAGCTTTCGATGCTAGACCCACATCAACACTTCGCGGGGACGAGCATAATATCTCCGTCCCGATTCTCCCGCCGGGGAGCTGCGACGACCATGACAGCCCAGCGCGACGACTCAACCGAGCTAACAGACGAGGACGAGGCCCTCGTTGAGGGGAGCGAGAGCGAGTCTGCCGAGGCGCGTCCCGCGCTGGACGCGGACGAGGTCGTGCCGCCGGCGGCCGAGGGGGCGCTGGCCCGGATCCGCGATCCGGTCGGACGGTTCCTGGCCGAGGCGCGGCGGTTTCGGCGGCTCTCCGACGAGGAGGAGCGCGCGCTGGGCAAGGCGGTCCGCGAGCAGGGGGACATGAACGCGGCGCGCACCCTGGTCGTCCACAACCTGCGCCTGGTCATCGCCATCGCGTACCAGTATCGCCGGGCCTGGGCCAGCATCCTGGACCTGTTCCAGGAGGGGAGCGTCGGGCTGATGGAGGCGGTCAAGCGCTGGGAGCCGTCGCTGGGGCCGCGCTTCGGGACGTACGCCGCGTACTGGATCCGCGCCTACGTGCTCCGCTTCCTGCTCACCAACTCACGCCTGATTCACGTCGGCAACACGCGCGCCGGGCGCAAGCTGTTCTTCCGCCTGGAGAAGGAGCGGCAGAAGCTGCTGGCGGCCGGGTTCGAGCCCACGCCCAAGCTGCTGGCCGCCAAGCTGGAGGTCGACGAGAAGGAGCTGGACGAGGTCCGCCAGCACCTGGAGTCGCGCGAGGTGTCGATCGACCCCCGCGGCACCAGCTCCGACGGCGAGGACACCTTCCCGCTGGCCGAGCGTATCGCCGCCGCCGGCGACTCGCCCGAGACCGAGGCCGCCCACGCCGAGCTGGCCGACGCCGTGCGCGGCTTCGTCGACGGCTTCCGCGAGCGCCTGAAGGACCCGCGCGAGCGCGCCGTCTGGCACGAGCACCTCGCCACCGAGGATCCGGTCGCGCTCGGGGAACTGGGCGCCCGCTTCGGCGTCTCCAAGCAGCGCATGGGCCAGATCGCCGACCAGCTGAAGAAGCGCTTCCGCGCCGAGATCGTCGAACAGCTCGGCCCCGACGTCAGGACCGACTGGATGAGCTGAGCGCAACAAGGGAAGTCACACCGTCCTCGTCGAGGACGGCGACGAGGACGGGGACGAATACGGGGACGGGCTGCGCTAGACCCATCTCAGGTTGAACTGATTGGGCAGATCGAGGGTCGGGCTGGCGCCCCAGCCGAGCAAGCGCCCTCGACCCTCGATCAGATCAACGTGAAGTGGCGCTAGTGCGGTCCTGCGCCCGACTGAACTTCGGCCTGGACGGCGCTGGCGGCGTCGAGGGTGTAGGGGTAGGGCGGGGTGAAGGCGGAGGAGCCTTTGTTGGCGGTCATGCCGCTGGTCCCGCTGTAGAGATTCCCCTTCGACACGGCGATGCTGGCGGAGTTGGAGTAGTCGGTGGTGTCGATGGGATCTTTGACGCCGATGAAGGCGTTGTTTTCGAGCAGGATGTTGGCGCTGTCGCCGACCTCCACGCAATGGTCGTCGCCGCTGGCGGTGTAGAGGCTGTTGAAGACGTGCACGTCCCCGAAGCGGACGCGCGGCATGCGCTCGACGACGTTGGTCGCCCACCAATCGTGGTGCCAGGTCACGCGCAGGTGCCCGGCGTCGCTGGTGTCGCTGTCCGAGGCGCCGATCAGGTCGGCGAAGTGGTGGACCTCGCCGGTGTAGCCGGAGGCGCGGTTGGCCGAGTAGTGGATCTTGGTCCACGACACGGTCACGCAGTCGCTCTCGTCGGTGATGTCCAGGTTGCCGTCGGAGCCGTCGGAGATGTCCAGGTGGTCGATCCAGATGTGGTGGGCGCTGTGCTCGACCGTGATGGCGTCCTCGCCGTCCTGGCAGTCGCCGTTCGAGGGCACGTCGGAGCAGTTGAGCCCCACCACGGTCAGGTTCTGGATGATGACGTTGGACGTGGCGTTTATCGTCAGGTTGCCGGTGATCTTGGCGCCCGAGAGGCCGATGATCGTCTTGTTCGAGCCGATGTTGAAGTTGCCGCTGATCGACCCCGACACCTGAATCACCTTGGCCGTCGTGCCGCTGATCGCCGAGCTGAAGGCGCTGGCCGAGGTGACGGTGGTGGGCGAGGCGTTGCCGCCGCCGGTGGTCGTGGTGAGGCCGCCCATGGAGCAGTCCGCGGCCGCCCAGCCGATCAGCGCGTCGGAGCCGCTGGTCGACCCGCCGGTGCCGGTCACGCCGCCGGTGGCGGTGGCACCGCCGGTGCCCTTGCCGCCGGTCCCCGTGGCCCCGCCGGTGGCGGTGGCACCACCGGTGCCCTTGCCGCCGGTCCCCGTGGCCCCGCCGGTGGCGGTGGCGCCACCAGTGCCCTTGCCGCCGGTGCCGGTCACGCCGCCGGTGGCGGTGGCACCGCCGGTGCCCTTGTCGCCGGTGCCGGTGACGCCGCCGGTGGCGGTGACACCACCGGTGCCGGTGACGCCGCCGGTCCCGCTCACGCCGCCGGTGCTAACGTTACCACCCGTGCCCGTCGAGCCGCCGCGGGCGCCCGTCTGGCCGCCCGTCGCGGTTTCCCCGCCCGAGCCGGTCCCTCCGCCGCTGCTGGCTTCGCCGCCCGTACCGGTCGTGGCGCCGGTCCCCTCGTCGCCGCTTCCATCGGGCTGCGCACATGAGCCAGCGGCGACGGCGGCGCTGAACACGATCGCCAACAGGGCCGATCGACCGAACACGATCGCGGACAAGGGACGTGAAGGCATGCGGACGTCTCCTGCAGGAGGTGGGGGGATTCTCAGGCTGTGTCCGCTGCCCGACCGGACGGCTCTCGCGCCCTCAGTCGGTCGCGGCGGCCGCCTCGATCAACCCCCGCGCGCCCCGCAGCGGTCCCAGCAGTGGTTCCGGGACGTCGTGCCGCTGCCCGACGTAGTCGGGTGTGTTGCTGGAGATCCAGACGGCGCCGCTGGCGTCTTCCCAGGCCAGCGCGCGCAGCGGCAGATCCAGGCCCGCGTGCGGCGCGGCCGCCAGGATCGGCGTGCCGGCGCGCGGGTTTCCGAACAGCAGCGCCTGCATCGGCCGCATCGCCATCCCGGTCCGCGCCGCGTCGCCGCTGAAGTCGATGCGCGCGAAGACGGTCAGGCCGGCGGCGCGCGCTTTGGCCTCCAGCCGGTCGATGGTCGCCACGACGGAGTGCTGGCTGCGGACGTCGACGATGCCGTCTTTCACGCGCTGGTCCTCGACCAAAACCTGTGCATGACCGCCGCCATGGCCGCGTCGGACGTTACCTGATTCCCATGGCGGTCGAAACGGGGCCGGCGTTCTGGGCCAGCACCAGCCGCGCCAGATCCGCGATCTCGGCCGGGGTCAGCTCTCCGGCGAACTTCGGCATCCTGCTCCGATCGCCGAACAGGCGGCCTTGACCCGCGTCGGCGATCACCGCCTCCAGCCAGGCCTCGGTCCCACGTCCCTTCAGGTTCGGTCCCGCGTTCTCGCCCTCGCCGTCGATCTCGTGGCAGGTGTCGCAGTCCATCTGGGGCATCAGCTCGCGCCCGCGGGCGGCCCTGGCGAGATCGGCGTCGGGCGCCCCGGTCTCCGCGTAGACGAGCTCGACGAGCGCCGCCATCTCCTCGGGCGAGCCCTGGATCGGCTGCATGCCCCGCTCGATCTTGGCCGGGCCCATGTTGAGCGGGTCATTGGGGTTCTGGAGAAACCGGCGGATCCAGGCGCGCGAGTCGTAATTCTTCAGATCGGGGGCCTTCTCGCCGCCGGTGCCGGCCAGGCTGTGGCAGCGCGCGCACCGATCGCCCCACAGCGCGCGGGCGTGGCTCAGCGGATCAGCGCCGACGGTGGCCGCTTCCGCGTGACCGGTGCCGTGCGACGGATCGCGCGCATTCCGGGCGATCAGGACGACCGGCAACACGGCCAGCGCTCCCGCCACAGCCGCCACCGTCGCGAGCAACCTTCCTCGCGTGTCGGGGAGATTCCCTCTCATCGTCGCGAACGTCTCCCAGCTTGCGCGTGGCGGCCGGAGAGCGTCAAGGCAGGTTAACCGCCGATATCACATGCTATTTATCGACCATGGGCGACGAAACATATGTCGAGGAGCGCGACTTCACGCTGCGCATTCAAGTGCGCTGCGCTTTTCCCGAAAACTACGAGGGCGAAGAGGACGGGTACGGCTGGTGGTCGGAGGTCGAACCCGTGACGGCGGAGATCGTCCGCGCCGCCGTCGCGATTCTGGCGCGCCAACCCAACTGCCGGGTCCGCCCCACCAACCGCGGCCGCCCCGCCACCGAAGAGGTCACCCTGGTCCTCGAACGCACGCCCGAAAAATGAAATGAATCGCGTCGAGCGGAGGCGAGCCTTGCTCGCCGGAGCTCATCGCGGGGGGCCCGGGACCCTGTCAGGGTCCCGACCAGATCGCGTCCCGTCTAAAAATGGAAACGGCCAGGTTCCTTTTGGGGAACCCGGCCGTCACGGTGAGAATGTAGAGCGCGGTTACGCGTTCTTCCGAACGTTCGCGGCTTGCAGGCCCTTCGGCCCCTCCGTTATGTCGAACTCGACCTCCTGACCCTCGCTCAACGAACGGAAACCCTCCGACACGATCGCCGTGTGATGGACGAACACATCCGGTCCATCCTCACGGGCGATGAACCCGTACCCCTTGGCGTCGTTGAACCATTTCACCTTGCCGGTTGCCATTTACTGCCCTCCTACGAACGTTGACATTGTCCCTTTTCCCCGGCTCTGCCGTGGAAATTGGGGGACGAGAGTACGGGGGTTACAAATAGTGTCAAGTCCGATACGGCGGTCTGACGGGCGCGTGTCCGAGGGGACTTTGCAGGGCCTTTGCCAGGGCTTGCGCCAGCGTGCGGACGGCCTCCGCGGGGTCGGTGGCGGACATGACCGCGCGGATGCAGGCGACCCCGTGCGCGCCCGCCGCGATGACACCGGCCACGTCACCGGTGCCGATTCCGCCCAGCGCCAGCACCGGCGGTCCGACGCGCGCGGCCGCCTCCAGCGCCGGCAGGCCGAGGGGCGGCCCGTAGGCGCGCTTGGACGGCGTGTCGCGCACGGGGCCGAAGGCGGCGAAGTCGATCAGGTCCACGGCATCAGGCAGCTCGCGGATCTGATGGGTCGAGATCCCCAGCGCCAGGCCGGGCGCCACCCGCCGGGCGTCGGCCGGGTGCAAGGACGTGCCGCTCAAATGAACGCCGTCGGCGCCCGCCGCCAACGCCACGTCGATCCGGTCATTGATGAAGAGGCGCGCGCCGGTCGCCGTGGTCAGGGCGCGCAGCTGGCGCGCCAGCTCGATCAGGGCTCGCCCGCCCAGATCCTTCTCGCGCAGCTGGACGGCGACGTCCTCGGCCGGCAGACCGCTGCCGGCGATCCCCGCCAGCGCCTGCGCGACCACCCCCACCAGCGGTCGGCCGCCGGTCGCGTTTCGATCGGTGATGAGGTAGAGCCGCGGCGCGCTTCTACGGTTACTCAATCATCCCGTCGACCGGCGACGAAGCCGTCGCGTACAGCTTGCGCGGAATCCGGCCGGCCAGGAAGGCCCGCCGCCCCGCGATGACCCCGTCGCGCATCGCCAGCGCCATCAGCCGCGGGTCGCGCGCCCCGGCGATCGCGGTGTTCAGCAGCACCCCCGCGCACCCCAGTTCCATCGCCACCGCCGCGTCCGAGGCGGTGCCGACGCCCGCGTCCACGATGATCGGCACCTTGGCCTGCTCCAGGATGATCCGGAGGTTGTAGGGGTTGCGGATCCCCAGGCCCGAGCCGATCGGCGCCGCCAGCGGCATGACCGCCGCGCAGCCGACGTCTTCCAGCTTCTTGGCCAGGATCGGGTCGTCCATGCAGTAGGGCAGGACGGTGAACCCCTCTTTGACCAGGACGCGCGCCGCCTCCAGCGTGGCGGCGCCGTCGGGGAACAGCGTTCGCTCGTCGCCGATCACCTCCAGCTTGACCATCTCGGCGATCCCCAGCTCGCGCGCCAGGCGACAGGTGCGGATGGCCTCTTCGGCGTTGTAGCAGCCGGCGGTGTTGGGCAGGATCGTCTGCCGGGTCCGGTCGATCGTGTCGAGGACGTTCGGCTTGCCCGGGGTCAGGTCGACCCGGCGGAGCGCCACGGTGACGATCTCCGCGCCCGACAGCCGGATCGCCTCGCGCCCCTCCTCGAGGGTGCGGTACTTCCCGGTCCCCACCAGCAGGCGCGATCCGAACTTGCGCCCGCCGATCACCAGCGGATCGTTGTCCGGTTGGGCGGGCTGGGCCGCCGGCCCGTCGGAGCCGCCGCCCGAGCCGCCACCGACGAAGGCCACGATCTCGATCCTGTCGCCGTCGGCCAGGGCGGCGTCGCCCCAGGTGCGGCGCGGTACCACGTCCTGATTCCGTTCCACCGCGACCCGGGCGGGGTCGATCCCCATCGTGGCCAACAGGCCGGCGACGGTGGTGCCCGGCGCCGCGGCGCGCGTCTCCCCGTTGACCGTGAGGCGGAGGTCGTCCATCTGTGGTAGCGAAGCATAACCCCGAAGCCACCCATGCGTTGCCCCTTCTGCGCCACGATCGAAGACAAGGTCGTCGACACCCGTCCGTCCGACGGCGATCAGGTGATCCGCCGCCGGCGCGAGTGCCTCGGTTGCGGCCGCCGGTTCACCACCTACGAGCGCGTGGACGAGGTGCTGCCGCTGGTCGTCAAGAAGGACGGCCGCCGCGAGCCGTTCGACCGCGCCAAGATTCTGAGCGGCCTCAAGAAGGCCTGCTCGAAGCGCCCCGTGCCGGTCGAGGTGATGGAGAGCGCCGCCGACAAGATCGAGCGCTCGCTGGAGGCGGGTGAGAAGGAGATCCCGTCGTCGCGCATCGGCGACGCGGTGATGGACGCGCTGCGGGACATCGACGACGTGGCCTACGTTCGCTTCGCCTCCGTCTACCGCTCGTTCCGCGACGTGAACGAGCTGATGAGCGAGCTCAAGAGCCTGGTCGACAACAAAGGGCGACGGTGACGGAGCCCTTCGCGGCCGCCGACGAGCGGTTCATGCGCCGCGCGCTGGCGCTGGCCGAGCGCGGCCGCGGCACCACGCAGCCGAACCCCACCGTGGGGGCCGTGATCGTCCGCGCCGGCCGGATTGTCGGCGAGGGGTTCCACCGCAAGGCCGGCGAGGCGCACGCCGAGATCAATGCGCTCCAGGCGCTGCGCGGCAGCGCGCGCGGCACGACGATCTACGTGACGCTGGAGCCGTGCGACCACACCGGCCGCACGCCCCCCTGCACCGCGACCTTGCTGAAGGCGCGACCGGCGCGCGTCGTGATCGGCTGCCGCGATCCCAACCCGATCGTCAACGGTCGCGGAATCCGGCGGCTGCGACGGGCCGGCATCCAGGTCGACGTGGGGTGCCTGGAGGAGAAGTGCCAGGCCGCGATCCGCGCCTACGCGACCTGGGTGCGCGAGCGGCGGCCGCTGGTGACGCTGAAGGCCGCCGCCACGCTGGACGGGTTCATCGCGGAGGCCGGCGCGCGCAAGCGGCGCGGTCCA
>CAZTZM010000339.1:0-3868 GCA_964618005.1 uncultured Myxococcales bacterium | reverse complement strand
GGCACGGTCGGGACCGGCGGCGCGACCGGCACCGGCGGCGCGGGTACGGTCACCTGCGGCGGCGGCTCGGCGCTGAGCGGCGACGTGACCGTGAGCCTCTCCAGCGCCCAGCAGAAGATCTCCGGCTTCGGCGCCTCGACCGCCTGGAGCTCCACGATGAGCGCCGCTGACGCCGACACGCTCTGGTCGACGACGAGCGGCGCCGGTCTGTCGCTGCACCGGATCCGGATCGACTACACGAACGGGCAGACCAGCGAGACCAACATCGCCAAGCTGGCCGTGGCGCGCGGCGTGACCGTGTGGGCGACGCCCTGGACGCCGCCCGTCGCCGACAAGTCGAACGACAACGCCGTCGAGGGGACGCTGACCAACGGATCGGCCTACGCGACGTTCCTGGTCGGCTTCACCAGCTACATGAAGAACCAGGGCGTGAACATCTACGCCGTCTCGGCCGGCAACGAGCCGGACGCCAACGTCACCTACGAGTCGTGCGTCTACACCGGCGCCACGATGGACGCCTTCATCTCCAGCTACATGGGCCCGGCGTTCGCGAGCACCGGCATCAAGGTCATGGCGCCCGAGACCCAGAACTGGTGCGACTTCCCGAACTTCGAGCCCACATTGGTCAAGGAGAGCTACGTCTCGATCATCGCCACCCACGAGTACGGCTGCAGCCCCAAGGCCTACCCCGACATCGCGGCGGCCGGCAAAGAGTTCTGGGAGACGGAGATCTACGACACCGCCAGCACCACGGCCGATCCCGGGATGGGCAGCGCGCTGCGCGTCGCCAAGTTGATCAACGACGCGATGACGGTCGCCAACATGAACGCCTGGCACTACTGGTGGGTCTATCCGTCGTCGGCCGACAACGGCGCGCTGTGGGACAAGAATACGAACGCGCCCAGCAAGCGGCTGTGGGTCGAGGGGAACTATGCGCGCTTCGTGCGCCCGGGCTACCAGCGCGTGGGGACGACCGGCACCCCGCCCTCGGGCGTGCTGCTGAGCGCGTACAAGAACGCCGCCGACGGGACCGTCGCCGTCGTGGCGATCAACAACAACACCAGCTCGACCTCGGCGTCGTTCTACATCTCGGGCACGGCCCCCTGCTCCGTCACGCCTTACGTCACCGACGGCGGCAACAGCCTGGGCGCCAAGTCGGCGATCGCGGTCTCCGGCGGGCGTTTCACGGCGACGCTGGGCGCCCAGAGCGTCACGACGTTCGTCGGCAAGCCGTAGGCCGCGGCCGCTGGTGAGCCGGCGGCGATCTGCGATATCGTACCTCCGTGGGCGACGGGCGACCCGACTTCCAGCGGCTCTTCGAAGCATCGCCCGAGGTGCTGCTGGTCCTGCTGCCCGACGCGCCCCGCTTCACCATGGTGGCGGCGACCGAGGCCCGGTTCCGGGCCACCCACACCACGCGCGACACGCTGGGGCGCGGTCTATTCGAGGTCTTCCCCGACAACCCGAACGACGCCGGCGCCACCGGCACCAGCAACCTGCGCGCCTCACTGGAGCGGGTGGTGGCCACGCGCGCCGCCGACACCATGGCGGTGCAGAAGTACGACATCCGGGACCCGGACGGCAGCTTCCAGGTCAAGCACTGGAGCCCCAAGAACATCCCCGTGCTGGGGCCGGCGGGCGAGGTGCTCTACATCCTTCACCGCGTCGAGGACGTGAGCGATCTGATCCACGCCAGCGAGATGGGCGAGGCGCTGCGCGGTCGCACGCGTGACATGGAGCGCGAGGTGCTGGCCCGCAGCCAGGAGCTGGCGGTCTCGAACGCCGAGCTGCGCGCCGCCAACGCCAAGCTGGGCGAGCTGGACGCCGCCAAGACCGCCTTCTTCAACAATGTCAGCCACGAGTTCCGCACCCCGCTGACGCTGATGCTGGGCCCGCTGGAAGACAGCCTGGCCGACCCGCACACGCCGCTGCCGCCGTCGCAGCGCGAGCGGGTGGAGCTGGCGCACGCCAACGCCCTCCGGCTGCTCAAGCTGGTGAACGCGCTGCTCGACTTCTCGCGGCTGGAGGCCGGGCGGCTGCAGCCGCGCTTCGCGCCGGTCGATCTCTCGGCGCTGACCGCCGAGCTGAGCGGGATGTTCCAGTCGGCGATGGGCAAGGCCGATCTGCGCCTGGTCATCGACTGTCCGCCGCTCTCCCAGCCGATCTTCGTCGATCGCGACATGTGGGAGAAGATCGTCCCCAACCTGGTCTCGAACGCCTTCAAGTTCACGCTGGCGGGCGAGATCGCCGTGCGGGTGCGCGAGCGCGCCGACGCCGCCGTGCTGGAGGTCTCCGACACCGGCGTCGGCATCCCCGCGTCCGAGCTGCCGAAGATCTTCGAGCGCTTTCACCGCGTGCCGTCGACAATCGGTCGCAACTTCGAGGGGACCGGCATCGGCCTCTCGCTGGTGCGAGAGCTGGCGGAGCTGCACGGGGGGAGGGTCTCCGTCGAGAGCACACCCGGCAAAGGGTCGACGTTCCGGGTCGAGATCCCCAAGGGCTCGGCTCACCTGCCCGCCGCGTCGATCGCCCGCGCGCCGGATACGGCGCCGCCCGGCCAGACCGCGGCGGCCCACGCGGCCGAGGCCAGCCACTGGCTGGGCGCGAAGGGGGCCCTGCCCCCGCCCACGGCTCCGGCGCCCGCGGGCCCGCGACCGATGGTGCTGGTGGTCGACGACAACGCGGATTTGCGGTCCTACCTGGCCGGCCTGCTCTCGCCCCGGTACGACCTGGCGGTCGCCACCGACGGGCAAGCGGCGCTGGAGGCGATTCACGCCCGGCGGCCCGACCTGGTCGTCAGCGACGTGATGATGCCCCGGCTGGACGGGATCGGGCTGGTGAAGGCGTTGCGGGACGATCCCGCCACCGTCGATCTGCCGGTCATCCTGCTCTCGGCGCGCGCCGGCGAGGAGGCGTCGGTCCAGGGGATCGACTCGGGCGCGGACGACTACCTGGTCAAGCCGTTCTCCGCGCGCGAGCTGCTGGCGCGCGTCGGGACGCACCTGGAGCTGGCGCGGATGCGCCGCGCGTTGCTGAACGAGCTCGAGCGGGCCAACCGCGAGCTCGACGCCTTCAGTTACTCGGTCTCGCACGATCTGCGCGCCCCCCTGCGCGCCATCGACGGCTTCGCGCGGGCGCTGCTCCGCGAGCACGCGGCGGCGCTGGACGAGGGCGGACGCCACTACCTGGATCGGGTCGTGAACGGCGCCGGCCGGATGTCGGCGCTCATCGACGCGCTGCTGGACCTGGCGCGGATCTCGCGCGCGGCGGTCAACAAGACCGACGCTGATCTTTCCACGCTGGCCGCGGAGGTGGCCGCCGACCTGCGCGCCGCGCAGCCCGATCGCGCGGTCGCGATCGACATCGAGCCTGGCCTGACCGCGCCGGGCGACCGGCGCCTGCTGAACGTCGTGCTGGTGAACCTGCTCGGGAACGCTTGGAAGTTCACCGCGCGCACGCCGGGGGCGCGGATCATGGTGGCCCGCCACCCCGACGAGCCGCACGCCTTCGTCGTGCGCGACAACGGCGCCGGGTTCAACATGGCCCACGCCAGCCGGCTGTTCGCGCCGTTCCAGCGCTTTCACGCCAGCGACGAGTTCGCCGGGACCGGCATCGGCCTCGCGACCGTGCAGCGGGTGGTGACCCGCCACGGCGGCCGTATATGGGCGGAGGCGGCGCCCGACCGGGGCGCCGCCTTCTTCTTCACGCTGCCGCCCTAGGCCGCCTATCGGGCGACACGTCGTCGGGCATGGTTCGCTTCGCTCACCGCCGCTCACCGCGACGCCCTCCTCGCCGATCAGGTCGGGGAGGTGATTCGCGTGCGAACGGGCGAACGTGGGGACGACGCGCTCTGAAATCCGGCCTGGGC
>CAZTZM010000338.1:0-9823 GCA_964618005.1 uncultured Myxococcales bacterium | reverse complement strand
ACCTCGGGCGAAACAGGCGGTAGCACCGGCGCCTCGGGCGGCGCCACCGGTACCGGAGGTTCCGTCACCACCGGCAGCGGGGGCACGACCGCGACCGGCGGCGCGACGGGCACCGGCGGCGCGACCGCGGCCGGCGGTACGACGGGCACCGGCGGCGCGACGGCAACCGGTGGCGTGACCGGCACCGGGGGCACGAAGGCGACCGGTGGGACGACGGGAACCGGCGGTGCGACCGCCACGGGCGGTACGACGGGCACCGGCGGCGCAACGAGCACCGGCGGCGCGACGGGGACAGGCGGCGCCAGCGCCGCGCACGTGTCCGTCCTGCAGCACCACAACGACCTGGCGCGCGACGGCGTCTACGTCGACGCGGCCCTGACCCAGACCGCGGTCGCCGGGATAGCGATCGACACCAGCTTCGCCAACGCGACGGTGACTGGAAACACCTACGCGCAGCCGCTCTACCTGGCCGGCACGGGCGGCAGCCCGGACGAGGTGATCGTCGCGACCGAGATGAACAACGTCTACGCCTTCAACGCCGCCACCGGCGCGCAGATCTGGATGAAGCAGATGGGCACGCCGGTCAGCCACCCGACCGGCAGCGGCGCCAGCGGCGATCTCCCTTGCGGCGGCATCACGCCCAACGTCGGGATCACCGGGACGCCCGTGATCGACGGGACGACGCGGACGATCTATCTCGACGCCTTCCAGGTCGATACCGCCGGCGCGACGCGCGTCCCGGAGCACATGGTCCACGCGCTCGATGCCGCTACCGGGACCGATCGGACCGGCTGGCCGGTGAACTTGAACAACACCGCGTCGAATGGCGCCATGTTCACCTCGTCGCTCCAGAACCAGCGCGCCGCGCTGACACTGGTGGGGGGCAAGGTGTTCGTCCCCTTCAGCGGCCACATCGGCGACTGCGGCGGCTACCATGGCTGGGTCATGGGCGTGACGACGACCGGGACGCCGACGGTCACCGCCTGGGCCTCCCGGGCGGTCGCCGGCGGTGTGTGGGGCGCCAGCGGGATCGCCTCCGACGGAACCTCATTGTTCTTCGCGACTGGAAACACCAAGGCGTCGGCCAGCTCCGGCCCGACGGGCAGCAGCCCCGCCACCTGGGGCGACGGTGAGACGGTCTACAAGTTCCCCACCACGCTCGTTCCGCCGGCCATGACCACGCCCGGCACGACCACCGACTACTTCGTCCCCAGCAACTGGGCCTCGCTCGATTCGAGCGATTCGGACATCGGCGGAACCTCGCCGGTGCTGGTGAACGTCGCGGGCGCGACCCCCTCCAGCCTGATCGTGGCGCTGGGCAAGGACAAGAATGCCTATCTCCTCAACCGCACCAATCTGGGCGGAATGGACGCCAACCCGATCGCGAAGGTGGCGGTGTCGAACGGCGTGATCATCAACGCGGCGGCCACCTACACGACCAGCAAGGGGACCTACGTCGTGTTCAAAGGCACCGGCGTGGGCTGCCCGGCCGGGCAGTCGGGCGCCTTGACCACCATCAAGATCACGGCGGCGAACCCGCCCGCGATGTCGATCGCCTGGTGCGGCGGGCCGTCTTCCGGGGGTTCACCGGCCGTCAGCCAGACCGACACCAACGGCTCGAACACCATCGTGTGGTCGGTCGGCAGCGACAACAAGCTCTACGGTGTCGACGGCGACACGGGGACGAAGGTGGTCACCACCGCGGCGGTTGGCGGCACGGTTCAGTCGATCGAGACGCCGATCGTGGCCAACGGCCGCATCTTCGTCGCCGCGAACACCCAGACCTACGCGTTCAAGCCGTAAACGGCGTCAGCGTCCGGGGGCCAAAACCAGGCCCCAGGGCAGGCCGCCGGTGGCGATCTCCTTTTCGACCGCACCGGTGGCCGCATCGATGACGGAGACGTCGTTGGACGGGCCGTTGGCGGTGTAGAGGCGCTTGCCGTCGGGGCTGACGGCGATGCCCCAGGGACGGCCGCCCACGCCGTCGAAGATCTGCTGGACCTTGTGGGTGGCGACCTCGATGGCGGCGACGGCCTCGCCGCGGCCGAGCGTCACGTAGAGCGTCTTGGCGTCGGGCGACAGCGCCAGCCCCATCGGGCGGGGGCCGAGCACCGTCTTGGCCTTGGGCTCGATCTTGATGTGGTCGGTGGCGGCGTTCTTGGTGATGTCGATGACCGTCACCTCACGGCCGTTCTCACAGCTCACGAACGCCACCAGGCCGTCGGGGGTGAAGATGATGCCGCGCGGGCGCGGGCCGGTCGGGATCTGCGCCACCACGGTCAGCTTGCGCGTGTCGATGGCGGTGACCTCGTTGTCGCTCTCCGAGGTCACGTAGACGACGTGGCCGTCGGGGCGGACCGTGACGCCCTCGGGCTCGTGGCCGACCGGCACCTTCTTCTTGATCTTGCCGCTGTGCAGGTCGAGCACGCTCATCTCGGCGGTCTCTTCGTTCGACACGTAAAGGGTCTTGCCGTCGCGCGAGAGATCGAACGACTCGGGATCCTGGCCGCTCGGCAGGGTGCGCAGCAGCTTGCGTTGCCGGAGGTCCACGACACCGACGCCGTCCGCGGTGCGATCGCCCGGTGGCAGCTTGGACTCGTCGACGCCGGGCCCGCCGCGCGGCGAGCCGGAGAGCGCCACGTACAGCAGCTTGCCGTCCCGCGACAGCTTGATCCCGCGCGGGCGCTTGCCGACCGGGATGCGGGCCGCGACCGTCCCGCCGTCGAGGTCGACGACGATGATCTGGCCGCTCTCTTCGCCGCTGACGTAGGCCTCGGCGGCATTCGCCGCCCGGGCAGCCGCCAGCGGGCCGGCGAGGATCGAGATCACCAGGAGAGATCGAAGAACCGGCGACATGTCGCATGGCATACAGCAGGTCCCGCCAGCGACGCGATGAATTTCGTCGCCCACGGAGCTGTGGGCCAGGGCACGATCGGGCACCTTGACTCGCCGCCCGGGGGGCGCAGAATAGGGCGCATGAAGTGGGAAACCCCGGCCTTTGTCGAGATCAACATGAGCGCGGAGATCGGCGGGTACAGCAGCGATTTCACCGATCGCGACCCCTGGGGCCCCGTGGCGCCCCACGCCGACGCGTCCGGCCAAACGACCGGCAAGTCTGATCGCGGCCCGGCGACCGACAGCGCTCGGCGCTAAAGCAAAGTCGACCCCGGTTCGTGCAAGTCCGCGTCCTCGGATCGGCGGCCGGCGGCGGTGTGCCGCAATGGAACTGCGGCTGCGCGAATTGTCGCGAGGCGCGGCAGGGGACCGGCGTGGTCCACCCCCGCACCCAGGAGTCCCTGGCGGTCAGCGCCGACGGCGCCGCCTGGTTCCTGATCAACGTCTCGCCCGAGGTCCGCACGCAGATCGAGGGCTTCCCGGCGCTGTGGCCGCGGTCGGCGCGCCACTCGCCGATCGCCGGCCTGCTGCTGACCAATGGCGACCTGGACCACTGTCTGGGCCTGCTGTCGCTGCGCGAGTCGCACCCGCTGATCGTCTACGCCACCGAGAGCGTGCGCGCCGGGTTCGTCGAGGGCAACGTGATGGCCCGGACGCTGGAGCGGTTCGACGACCAGGTGACCTGGCGCGCGCTGGGCATCGATCGCGAGCTGCCGCTCGGCGACAGTGGCCTGACCGTCACCACGGTGGCCACGCCGGGCAAGCCGCCGCTGCACCTGGAGAAGCTGCGGGCGCCGTCGATCGAAGACAACGTCGGCCTGCTCATCCGCGACACGCGCACGGGCGGGCGGCTGGCCTATTTTTCGGGCGTGGCGGGGCCGGCGCCCGCGATCGCCCGCGCCGTGGAAGGCGCGGACGCGGTGTTCTTCGACGGGACGTTCTGGTCCAGCGACGAGCTGATCGCGGCCGGGCTGGGCACGCGCCGCGCCGAGGAGATGGCGCACTGGCCGGTCGGCGGCGCGGAGGGGAGCGCGCGCTTCCTGGCCGGTCAGCGCGGCCGGCGCATTTTGATCCACGTCAACAACACGAACCCGATCCTGCGCGAGGGGAGCGACGAACGCCGCGCCCTGGACGCCGCCGGGATCGAGGTCGCGACCGATGGGATGGAGCTGGCGCTGTGAGCGGCGAGACCGCGTTGCTGTCGCCCGACGAGCTGGTGGCCCGGCTGCGCGCCGAAGGCCAGCGCCGCTACCACGACCAGCACCCGTTCCACCAGCGGATGCACGCCGGGACGCTCAGCAGAGTCGAGCTGCAGACCTGGACCCTGAACCGCTACTACTACCAGACGCGGATCCCCATCAAGGACGCGCTCATCGTGTCGAAGTCCGAGGACCCGGCGTTCCGGCGGGCCTGGATTCGGCGCGTCCACGACCACGACGGCGACGGGGGGGACACCGGCGGTCTGGCGCAGTGGCTACGGCTGGCCGAGGCGGTCGGCCTGGATCGCGAACAGGTCGCGAGCTGCCGGCGCGTGCTGCCCGGCGTGCGGTTCGCCTGCGACGCCTACGTGACGCTCTGTCGCGACAGCCCGCTGGTGGTGGCGGTGGCGTCGTCGCTGACGGAGATGTTCGCGCCCGATCTGATGTCGAAGCGGATCGCCGCCTGGGAGCAGCACTACCCGTGGGTCGGCGCCGAGGCGCTGGCCTACTTCCGCGGGCGCGTGCCGCGCGCGCGGCGCGACGGCGAGGAGGGGCTGGCCTTCGTGGTGGCGAACGCCACCTCACGGGCGCTGCAGGAGGCCTGCGTCGCGGCGCTGGTCCGCAAGACCGAGATCCTCTGGCACCTGGTCGACTGTGTCCAGGCCGCGACATCGGGGGGAGCCGCGCGGTGAGCGCGCTCGATCGCGCGTCGCGCCTGCGGCTGGTGCGGCACGCGCGGGTGAAGCTGGACCCTCGCACCGGCAAGCAGGTGCTGCTGTACCCGGAGCGCGGCCTGGAGCTGAACGAGACCGCGGCGCGCGTGGCGGCGCTGTGCACCGAGGAGCGCACCGTCGCCGAGGTGCTCGACCAGATGGCGGCCGCTGCCGACGCGTCGACGCCGCGCGCGCGGATCGACGCCGAGGTACTGGCTTTTCTCCACGCCCTGGCCGATCGCGGGCTGCTGGAGGTGAAGACGCCGTGACCGACGCCGGCGCGCCGCGCCCCTACGCGCTGGTGGCGGAGCTGACCCACCGCTGCCCGCTGTCGTGCGCGTATTGCTCGAACCCGCTGGTCTTGGCCGGCGCGGAGGTCGAGCTCGGGACGGCGGACTGGGCGCGCGTGTTCGCCGAGGCCGCGGCGCTGGGCGTCCTGCAAGTGAACCTGACCGGCGGTGAGCCGCTGGTCCGCCCCGATCTCGAGGCGCTGGTGGCCGCCGCGCGCGCACGCGACCTCTACACCAACCTGATCACCAGCGGGATCCCCGCCGACGCCGATCGGCTGGCGCGTCTGGCGGCGGCGGGGCTCGACAGCCTGCAGCTGTCGATTCAAGACCTGGACCCGCACGGGGCGGCCTGGATCGCCGGGCGCGACGACCTGGACGCCAAGCTGGCCACGGCGGCGGGCGCGCGCGCCCTGAAACTGCCACTGACGCTCAACGTGGTGCTCCACCGCGGCAACATCGCGCGCGTCCCGGCGTTCGTGGCGCTGGCCGAGCGGCTGGGCGCCGCCCGGCTGGAGCTGGCCAACACGCAGGTCTTGGGCTGGGCGCTGGCGAACCGGGACGCGCTGTTGCCGTCGCGCGCGGCGATCGAGGAGGCCCGCCAGGTCGCGGCCGCGGCGCGGGCGCGGCTGCGTGGCAAGATGGAGGTTCTGTTCGTGCGCCCCGACTACTACACCGACCGCCCGCGCGCCTGCCTGGACGGCTGGGCGCGCCGTTATCTGGTCGTGACGCCCGACGGGACGGCGCTGCCCTGCCACCAGGCGCGGTCGATCCCCACGCTGTCCTGGGAGAACGTGCGCGATCGATCGCTGGCCGACATCTGGACCGACGGGGCCGGCTTTCGCGCCTTCCGCGGTGAAGACTGGATGCCGGCGCCGTGCCGCACCTGCGATGAGCGCGCCGTCGACTTCGGCGGCTGCCGCTGCCAGGCGTTCGCGCTGGCGGGCGACGCGGCGGCGACCGATCCCGCTTGCGCGCTGTCGCCGCGGCACGAGCTGGTCGTCACGGCGCGCGCGCGCGCCGAGCTCCCGGTCGACGCGGCCCCGTTGCGCCTGCGCCGGCTGCGCCAAGTCTCATGAACGCCGCCATCGAAGTTCAGGATCTGAAGAAGCGCTACGACCAGGTCGAGGCCGTGCGCGGCGTCGGCTTCACCGTCGGGGCGGGGGAGATCTTCGGCTTTCTCGGCCCGAACGGCGCCGGCAAGACCACGACGATCAAGATCCTCTGTACGCTGCTGCAGGCCACGTCGGGCACGGCGCGGCTGGCCGGCCTGGACGTGGCCACGTCGCCCGCCGAGGTCCGGCGTCGGATCGGCGTGGTGTTCCAGGACCCGGCGCTCGACGACCGGCTCACCGCCGAGGAGAACCTGATGCTGCACGCGGTGGCCTACCGCGTGCCGCGCGCCGAGCGGGCGGCCCGCATCGACGAGGCGCTGCGCTTCGTCGACCTCCATGACCGGCGCAAGGATCTGGCGCGCACCTACTCGGGCGGGATGAAGCGGCGCCTGGAGATCGCGCGCGGGCTGGTCCACCGCCCGGACATCCTGTTCCTGGACGAGCCGACCACCGGCCTGGATCCGCAGACGCGCGCCCGCACTTGGGAGGTGCTGCGCGGCCTGCGAAAGACCTACGGCACGACGCTGTTCCTGACCACCCACTACATGGACGAGGCGGAGAACTGCGATCGGATCGCCATCGTCGACCACGGCCTCATCGTCGCGCTCGACACGCCGGCGGCGCTGAAGCAGCGGGTCGGCAAGGATCTGGTGACGGTGAGGACCGCGGATCCGGCCGGGGTGGCGCGGCTGCTCACCGACAAGTACGGACTGGCCAGCACGCAGGCCGACGGCGGGCTGACGTTCCTGGTCGAGGAGGGCGACGCTTTCATCGTGAAGCTGCTGACGACCGACCGGCCACAGCTGGAAGGGATCAGCGTGCGTCGCCCGACGCTGGACGACGTGTTCCTGTCGCTGACCGGGCGGCAGATCCGCGCCGAAGGGGCCGAGGGGAACGCCGCCAAGCTGCGCGCGCTCGTGCGGAGGCGGGGATGATCGGCCGCCAGGCCGTATCGTGTGGGGGAGCGCCAGCTTTGCCGGCGCGAGCCCAGCGCGGGAGGCGCGGAAACCTCCCGGGGTTCCGAACATGATCGAGGTTGTCTACGCGCTCTGGCGGCGCGACGTGATCAAGTTCCTGCGCGATCGGCGCCAGTTGATCACGAGCCTGACGCGCCCGCTGTTGTGGCTGCTGGCGTTCGGGTTCGGGCTGCGCGGCTCGGTGCGGTTGCCGGCGGGCGGGGCGGACTACGTGTCGTTCCTGGTTCCGGGGCTGGCGGCCATGACGGTGCTCTTCGCCTCGATGTTCGCGGCGATCTCGATCGTCTGGGAGCGCGAGTTCGGCTTCTTGAAAGAGCTGCTGGTGGCGCCCGTCCCGCGGGAGGCGATCGTGGCGGCCAAGATCCTGGCCGGCAGCACCACCGCGCTGATCGAGACGACGATGATGCTGGCGCTGTCGCCGCTGGTGGGCGCGCGCTTCAGCCCGCTGGGCGCGCTGGCCTCGCTGCCCATCCTCGTGCTGTTCGGGATGTCGGTGAACGCGCTGGGGATCGTGGTGGCGGCCCGCATGAAGTCGTTCGAGGGGTTCGGCAGCGTGGTCAACTTCGTCATCCAGCCGGTGTTCTTCCTGTCGGGCGCGCTCTACCCGATCGGGGGCTTGCCGCGCGTGTTGCGCGCCATCGTCATCGTCAACCCGATGTCGTACGCGGTCGACGCCGTGCGCGGGCTCTGCCTCGGGCACCACGGGTTTCCGCTGCCGCTCAGCCTCGGGGTGGTGGTCGCCTCGACGGTCTGCTTCGGCGCGCTGGCCGCGCGCGCCTTCCGCCGGATGGAAGTCTGAGGGGCATGCTAGGCTGAACGTCATGGCGCCCGAGGCCAAAGTCACCGCGGCGACGATCCGAGCCCGCAAGGGGACCAGCGAGCGAACGGTCGTGCTGACCGCCTATGACGTGGTGTTCGCGCAGCTGGCCGACGGGGCCGGCATCGACGTGGTGCTGGTCGGCGACAGCCTGGGGATGGTGGTCCAGGGCGAGCGCTCGACGCTGAGCGTGACGCTGGACGAGATGGTCTATCACTGCCGGATCGTGTCGCGCGGGGTGAAGCGCGCGCTGGTGGTGGGCGACCTGCCGTTCATGAGCTACCAGGCCTCCGTCGAGGACGGCATGCGCGCGGCGGGGCGCCTCATGAAAGAGGGGCACGCCGAGGCGGTGAAGCTGGAGGGCGGTGAAGAGGTGGCCGAGCTGGCGCGCCGGCTGGTGGGCGCCGGCATCCCCGTGATGGGGCACGTCGGCCTGACGCCGCAGTCGATCCACCAGTTCGGCGGCTTCAAGGTCCAGGGGCGGACCGAGGCCCAGCGCGCGCACATCCTGGCCGGCGCCAGGGCGCTGGCCGACGCCGGCGTGTTCGCCGTCGTGCTGGAGGCGATGCCGCACGCGCTGGCCGGCGAGATCACGCGCGGCGTTCCGACCACCACGATCGGGATCGGCGCGGGCGTCGAGTGCGACGGGCAGGTCATGGTCATGCACGACCTGCTGGGGCTGCAGCCGAGCTGGAAGCCACGCTTCGTGCGCCGCTACGCCGAGATGGGGAAGGCGGCCGGCGAGGCGTTCGCGGCTTACGCCGCCGACGTGCGCGCCGGCAGGTTCCCGGCCGCCGAAGAGACCTACGAGTGAGCGAGCCGCTGGTCGTTCGCACGGCCAGGGAGATGACCGCCTGGTCGCGCGCGGCCCGCGCGCGCGGGGAACGGATCGCCTTCGTCCCCACGATGGGCGCGCTGCACGCCGGCCACGTCGCGCTGCTGCACGACGGACGGAAGCGCGCCGACCGCCTGGCGCTGTCGATCTTCGTGAACCCGACCCAGTTCGGGCCGAACGAGGACCTGGCCCGCTACCCGCGCGATCTGCCGGGCGACCTGGCCAAGGCCGCCGGGGCGGGCACCGACGTGGCTTTCGTCCCCGAGGTCGCCGAGATCTACCCGCCGGGCTACCAGACGGCGATCGAGGTGCGCGAGCTGTCGCGCGGCCTGGACGGCCTCTTCCGCCCCGGCCACTTCGCCGGCGTCGCCACCGTCGTCGCCAAGCTGTTCAACATCGTCCAGCCCGATGTGGCGGTGTTCGGCCAGAAGGACTTCCAGCAGCTGGCCATCGTGCGCCGGCTGGTCACCGACCTGGCGATGGGGATCGAGATCGTGGGCCTGCCGACGGTGCGCGAGCCCGACGGCCTGGCCATGTCCTCGCGCAACGCCTACCTGTCGCCGGCGGAGCGGGCGCGGGGGCTGTCGCTGTCGCGCGCGCTGTTCGGCGCGCGGGATCGGGCGGCGGCCGGCGAGCGCGACGCGGGCACGCTGGTGGCGGGCGCACGCGCCGCGCTGGACGTCGATCGCCTCGATTACCTGGAGCTGTGCGATCCCGCGACGCTGGCGCCGTTGGCCGCGGGCGCGCGGATCGAGGGGCCGGCGCAGCTGCTGGTGGCGGCCTTCATCGGCCGCACCCGCCTCATCGACAACATCCAGATCGGTGCGTAGGTTTTCGACCATGAGCCAGACGACCTACACCGGGGGATGCCAGTGCGGCGCGGTTCGCTACGAGGCCGAGCTGGACCTGAGCCAACCCGTCATCTCCTGCAACTGCTCGATGTGCGGGCGCTCCGGGACCCTGCTGACGTTCGTCCCGTCCGACA
>CAZTZM010000337.1:0-2643 GCA_964618005.1 uncultured Myxococcales bacterium | reverse complement strand
GTCGAGGATCAGCGCGCCGTCCCGCAGCGCCGCGTCGCCGGCCCGCCAGGCGACGTCGCGCGCCTTGCCGGGATAATGGCGCGCGAGCTCCGGGGGCGCGCGCTCGCTCTCGGGCGGAAACGCGGTGGCGAAGCTGGCCCGCCCCTCGCCGAACGGCCCGATCACGTACGGGTGCGCCAGGAAACCGAGTCGCGCCCGCAGCGCCGACGCCTCGTCGTGCGCGCCGCGCTCGTCCAGCAGGTGCGCCAGGAAGTAAGCGGCCTGCGCGGCCACCAGCGGATGCGCGCCGGGCGCGATGGCGGGTCGAATGGCCGCCTCCAGCGCCGCGGGCGCCACGGTCTCGTCCAGATCGGCCAGCTCCGCCAGCGCGGCGATCGCCTGCGGGGACCTGGCCTCCGCCGCCAGACGGGCGCCCGCGCGGGCCAACGTCTCGTCGTACGCGCTGGGCGCCGACGCGGTGTCGGCATAGGTCGTACGTCCGGCGGCGGCAGCGACGCCGAGGATCAGCGCCGCCACTGCCCGCTTGGTCACCATGGGCCGGGTCAGTATAGCCGGAAAAGACGCTATTTAAATGTGCGCGCACCGCGTGCGCGCAGCGCGGCTTACTTTTGGTCGAAGTAGCGCGAGATCGCCTCGCGCAGTGCGAGGCGGGCCCGATGCAAGCGGGTCTTCACCGTGGGCACCGAGAGCTGCAGCACCTCGGCCGTCTCCTCCGTCGACAGGCCCTCGACGTCGCGGATGAGGAACACTGTGCGGTAGATCTCGGGGAGGTCGTCGACGGCCGCCTGAATGCGGCGGCGCAGCTCGTCCGACTGCAGCTCGTCGTCCGGTCGCTTCGCCCAGTTCTCGCCCGCCGCCGGCAGGTGCCCGTAGTTGTCGAGGAAGTCGATCGGCAGCTCTTCGGTCGAGATCTCGGGGTGGCGTCGCTGCGCGCGCAGCCGCATCAACGCGGCGTTGGCGGCCACGCGGTAGAGCCAGCTTCCGAACTGGGAGTCACCCTTGAAGGTGTCCAGCTTGCGCCAGATGGAGAGGAACGTGTCCTGGACGATCTCCTTGGCGTCGGTCTCGTTGCGGACGAACCGGTAGGCCAGACGGAAGATCTTGTCCTCGTAGCGCTCGACCAGCTGTTCGAAGGCGGCGAAGTCCTTGGTGCGGGCGCGCGCGACCAGCTCGTCGTCGGTCGCGACGGCGGGCGCGGGGGCCTCGGGCGGGGTCGTGCTGGACATCGGGAGTCGGACCGAATTGTCCCAGATATTCTGATTCACCGATAGCGCCCTCACGCGCGTGAAGGGAACCGGATCGTCGCCCGAGCGCGGGGCACATGGTAAGACTTGCGCCATGCACGCACGAGCCGCGGCGGCGTTGGCTGTCCTGGCGGGCGCGGCGGCGCCGTCTTCGCCGTCGGGGGACCTGCCCCAGATCCCGTTCGAGAAGTACACGTTGCCGAACGGGCTGGAAGTGATTCTTCACGAGGATCATCGGATGCCGGAGGTGGCGGTCGATGTCTGGTACAAGGTCGGGTCGCGCGACGAAGCGCCCGGCCACACCGGCTTCGCCCACCTGTTCGAGCACGTGATGTTCCAGGGGACGAAGCACATCCCCGAGGACAAGTACTTCGAATTCCTGCAGAAGGCCGGCGCGTCGAACGTCAACGGGTCGACCGCCGCCGATCGGACCAACTACTTCGAGGTCGTCCCCTCGAACCAGCTGGAGCTGGCGCTGTGGCTGGAGAGCGATCGGATGGGCTTCCTGCTGGATCGGGCGTCGTTCAAGGAGACGCTCGACAACCAGCGCGACGTGGTCAAGAACGAGAAGCGCCAGCGGTATGAGAACCGGCCCGCCGGCCTCATCTCCAAGGTGCTGGCCGAGTCCCTCTATCCGCCCGACCACCCCTATCACCATGAGGTGATCGGCTCGATGGAGGACCTGTCGGCGGCCTCGGTCGACGACGTGAAGTCGTTCTTCCGGACCAACTACGCGCCCGGCAACGCCTGTCTGACCATCGCCGGCGACTTCGACAAGGCGAAGACCAAGGAGCTGGTCGAGATCTACTTCGGGCCGATCCCGGCCGGCGCGCCGGTCGTGCGGCGGCCCGGCGGAGAGGTCCGGCTTTCGACCCCGCAGCGGATCGCGATGGAGGCGAAGATCCAGCAGCCGCAGCTGTACGTCGACTACCCCTCGCCCGCCAACTTCGCCCCCGGCGACCGCGAGCTGGACGTGCTGGCCAACATCCTCGGCAACGGCAAGTCGTCGCGCCTCTACAAGCGGCTGGTCTACGACCTCAAGATCGCCCAGACGGTCTCGGCCTCGCAGCAGAGCCAGCTTCTGAGCAGCACGTTCGAGATCACCGCCTCGCCGATGCCCGGACACACCGTCGACGAGATCCTGGCCGTCATCGACGAGGAGATCGGCCGCCTCAAGACGACGCCGGTGGAGGCGGCCGAGCTGGACCGGGCGAAGAACCAGATCGAGTCCGAGACGGTGCGCAACCTCGAACCGCTGCTGGCGCGGGCCGAGCGCCTGCAGTCGTACAATTATTTGCTCGGCGATCCCGGGTTCCTGCCCGAGGATCTGCGGCGCTACCGCGCGATCGACGCGGCGGCCGTGCAGCGGACCGCCCAGGAGATCCTCAACAAGGACGGC
>CAZTZM010000336.1:0-5616 GCA_964618005.1 uncultured Myxococcales bacterium | reverse complement strand
TCCGGGCGAACGCTGTGGGACGAGCTCTGCCACCGCTACGCCGCCGGCGTCGACTTCGTGCGCGGCATGCGGCGGACCTGGGCCGGGCTGGCGCCGTACGTCGACGCCGATCGCCATGCCCACGTCACCGCGCTGCTGGCGATCCAAGACAAGGAGGCGCGCTGGTGGCGCGACGCCTGCCTGCTCTACTTCCAGACCTTCTCGAAGCGCCCTTTTCCCGCCGATTGCGAGCCGCCGCAGGGCTCGCTGGCGGCGTACATGGCGATCAAGAAGAGCCACGTCCCCGGGATTTGAGGCACGCGCGCCGCTACCAGCTGTGGACCGTGCCGTCGAGCTTGCGGTTCGTCGGTAGATACGCCCGCTGGTAGGGAAACGTGGCGGCGGCCGCCTCGTCGATCTCGACGCCCAGGCCGGGCCCCTCGCCCGGGTGGAGCAGGCCGTCGGCAAACCGGTAGGTGCGCGGGAAGACGCGGTCGGTCTCCGGCGCGTGCGCCATGTACTCCTGAATTCCGAAGTTGTGGACCGCGAGATCGAAGTGCAGCGCCGCCGCCAGACAGACCGGCGAGAGATCGGTCGCGCCGTGCGATCCCGTGCGCACGTGGTGGAGCTCGGCCAGGTGCGCGATCCGGCGCAGGTGCGTGATGCCGCCGGCGTGCACCACGGTGGTCCGGATGTAGTCGATCAGCTGCTCGCGGATCAGGTCGGCGCAATCGTAGATCGACGAGAAGACCTCGCCGGTGGCGATGGGTGTGGTGGTGTGGCGGCGGATCAGGCGGAACCCCTCCTGCAGCTCCGCCGGCACCGGGTCCTCCATCCAGAACAGGTGGTGCGGCTCCAGCTCCTTGCCGAGTCGCGCCGCCTCGATCGGCGTCAGGCGGTGATGGACGTCATGCAGGAGGTGCAGGTCCGGCCCCAGATCGCGCCGCAGGCGCTCGAACAGGCGCGGCACGACCTCCAGGTACTTCTCGGTGCTCCAGGCCGACTCGGGCGGCATCCCCTTGACGGCGGGCTCATAGACGTCGCCCGGCTTGCCGTGGCCGACGCCGTACGTGTCGGGGACGCCCGCGACGCCGCACTGGGCCCGCACGGCGCGGTAGCCGGCGGCCGCGTAGCGCGCCACCGCTTCCACCGTCTCGTCGATGTCGTGGCCGTTGGCGTGGCCGTAGACCAGCACGCCGTCGCGCGCGCGGCCGCCCAGCAGCTGGTAGACGGGCACGCCCAGCGCCTTGCCCTGGATGTCCCACAGCGCCGTGTCGACGGCGGCGATGGCGGTCATCGTGACGGGCCCGCGCCGCCAGTAGGCGCCCTTGTACAGGTAGTGCCAGGTGTCCTCGACCCGCCGGGCGTCGCGGCCGAGCAGCAGCGGGACCACGTGCTCTTGCAGGTAGCTGGCCACCGCCAGCTCACGCCCGTTCAGCGTCGCGTCGCCCAGGCCGGTCAGGCCGTCCTCCGTGATCAGCTTCAGCGTCACGAAGTTCCGGCCCGGGGAACAGACGATCACCTTGGCGTCGACGATCTTCATTTCCGGCAGAGCTTACTGGTTCACCCCGCTGGCCAGGAAGCCGCCGTCGACCATGATCACCTCGCCGTTGACGAAGCTGGCCCCCTCCGAGGCCAGGAACACGGCGGCGGCGGCGACCTCCGCGGGGCGGCCGAAGCGCTTCATCGGCGTGCGCTGCAACAGCTCCTGCCCGCGCGCGGTGCCGTCCAGCAGCGCCGCGTTCAGGTCGGTGCGGATGACGCCGGGGGCGATGGCGTTCACGCACACGCCCCGGGCGCCCCACTCCACCGCCAGCGAGCGGGTCAGCAGCACCACGCCGGCCTTGCTGGCGCTGTAGGCGGCCACCTCGTGAAAGGCGGCGAACGAGCTCAACGACCCGATGTTGACGATGCGGCCGTAGCCCCGCGCCAGCATCGGCGCCCCGAACACCTGACAGGCTCGCAACGTGCCGGTCAGGTTGATGTCGAGGATCTCGTTCCAGTCCGCCTCGGTCCAGTCCAGCGTCGGCTGGCGCTTGGTCTTGGCGGCGCAGTTCACCAGGATGTCGACCGGGCCCAGCGCGCGCGTCGTCTCGTCGCACAGCTGTTGCAGCGAGGCGCGATCCCGCACGTCGACGGTCAGGCGCAGCGTGCGGCGCCCGCGCTGCTCGATCTCGGCGGCGGTGGACGCGACCTCGGCGGCGCGGCGCGAGGCGGCCACCACGTCGGCGCCGGCGTCCGCCAGCGCGGTGCTGATGGCCCGGCCGATCCCGCCGGTCCCCCCCACCACCACGGCAACGCGGCCCCGCGGCACGGTCACCACCACATGCTGGCGGAGATCGAGAACATGTTGGCGTCGGGGACGGTCGTGAAGTCGTAGGTGGGCGGCTCGCCGTCGCGCGCCGCCACCAGCGGGCCGTTGAACCAGTGCGAGTACTGAATGACGATCTGATCCGATGACTGCCAGTCGGAGTGCAGGATGATCCGCGACGTCACCACGTTGAAACTGAAGTCGCTGTCGTTCAGGAACGGGGCGACGTGGTCGAAGCGCAGCGCCGCCGCGAACCAGGAGAGCATGCTGTAGGTTGCCTCGCCGCCGACCTTGAGCTTGTTGGCGCCGTTCCAGTGGGTGGAAGCGTCCGACGGCGGGTTCGGATCCCAGGACCCGGCGTCCACCGTCGTGACGTGCGTGAACAGCCCGAACGCGCTCACGACCAGATCGGGCCCGTCACCGGAGAACGGGACGGGATAGCTGACCAGCCGCCCGATGCTGAGGTCGTACTGGCCACCAAGAGTGTTCAGCGTCCCCGTCCCGCCGCTGTTGGGGCCGAAGTACTCGTCCATGAGCCCCGGGCCGCCCTGCGTGTTGAGCACGCTGACGATGCGGCTGACGTTCCGGGCCTGCAGCGCGTTCGTGTAAGCGTAGGCGGCGTAGAACTGGCCGAAGCGCCCCAGCCCCAGACGCAGGTCGCCGGCAAAGATGTTGATCCGGCCGTCGGGCGCGTTGGGACCGTCGCGGTCGTCCAGGCTGAAGGCGCGGATGGCGTGCGCGCCGATCGTGACGTGGCGCGCATAGGCCAGGCCCACGTGGGCGTGCGCCACGAAGGTGCTGCCGGTGCCGGGATCGGCGAAGTTGTTCCAGACGTCGGGCGTGATGCCGGCCGAGGCCTTGTTGGTCTGCCCGTGGAGCCCCTCTTCGATCATGAGGACCCAGTCGCCGAAGCCGACCCGCAGGTTGCCGAGCTCGCCCACGCCGTTGATGCGGGCGATGAGCGGCGTGCCGTAGCGCCCCTCGTCGTACTCGCCGGGCGAGCCGTAGCGGGTCGAGAACGCGCCGACCGCCAGCCCCAGGTGGTAGCGCTTGTCGGCCAGCGGCGGCGTCAGGGTCAGGTAGGCGTCCGTGATGCCGAGCTGCGAGGCCGGCTCGAGGAAGCTCTCCGACACGTTCGCCTGGCGGGCCTGGATGCTGACGTTGCCGCTGACGATGCTGTTCGATTCGGAGAAGTTGAGCTGCGCGTAGGTGGTCGGCACGACGCCCGTATGCTCGAAGGTCTCGAGGTCGTCGGGGACGACCGGCGGCGCGTGCAGGACCAGGTTGCTCTGGCCCGGCCCCGGCGTGACCCCCTGGGCCTTGCGGGTGTTGATCCCCATGTCGAGGGGCGCGGTCAGGAAGCCGTGGAAATCGAACCGCCACTCCTCCTCGCTGAGCGAGCGCTGGCCGTACGACGGCGTGACGCCGCCCGGGAGGGCCCCCACCTGCGGGGACGCGGGGTCCAGCGAGAACGCGGGGTCGCTCGCCAGCTCGCCGGGCGCGATCGCGGATTTGTTGGCGTCGTCGGCGCGCGCGGGGACCGCGAAGGCAGCGCCCACCAGCAACAAGGCGGCCGCCGTCGCCGTCCGACCGGGACCTCTGATTCGGTGCTTCATCGTCGACTCCGCTCTCTCGCTCATGTCTCCGCTCACCACCACAGATTCACGTTCAGCGCGATCAGTTGATCATCGAGGCGCCCGTCGGAGGCGATGATCGAGCCCGCCTCCGGGTGGGTGTTCGCGCCGTAGAACCACTTCGCGTAGGTGAGCGTGATCGCCTCGCGTGCCATCCAGTTGGTCCGGAAGACCAGGCGCGGCGCCACCACCCAGAATGTCTGCTCGGGATCCTTCGAGCTCGGCAGCACGCGATCGACCCGCACGCCGCCCGCCACCCAGGACCGCAGCGTGTACAGCGCGTCGACGCCGAACTTGTACCGCAGCCGGTGGTTGAACTGGTCCACGTCCGCCGGCAGCGCCATCGTCCCCGGCGTCGTCGCGCTCGGGTTGCTGGTGTCGGTCGCGCCCGACGGGGCGATGGCGCCGGAGACCGAGTAGGCCACGATCGCCCCCGCGTTGATGATCAGGTCGGGCGCGTCGCCGCGCACGGGGCTCGGCGCGCTGAGGATCCGGCCCAGGCTGGTGGTGTAGTTCACGCCCGCCACGTACAGCGACCCGGTCCCGCCGGTGGTCGTGCCGAACCAGCGATCGGTCAGCGTCATCCCCTCGCCGCCGTAGGTCGCCAGCCCCCGCAGCGGCGCGGCGTTGGTGGCCTTCGTGTACGACGCGCCCAGGCCCAGGTAGCCCCAGATCGGGTGGCTGGCGCTGGCGTCGAAGCCGGCCACGGTGAGGCGCCCGTCGGGGATGTAGGCCTCGTTGATCTCGCGCGTCGTCGGGTTGTCGAAGCACTGGCCGGGCACCGGCGACAGCAACGAGGCGTTCTGACACTGCACGCGGTCGTCTTGCGCCCAGTTCGTCACCACGTGCCCGGTCAGCCGCAGCGTGGTCGTGCCGGTCGCCACCAGCCCGGCGTGCAGGTGGGCGATCCAGGCGGCGGGATAAACCGGGTTGGTGTTGCCGTTGCCGGCGTCGGGCAGCGTGCCGTCGGGGACCTTGCCGTTGCGGTTCCCCATGAACCCTTCGTCCAGGAACAGCGACAGCGTCGGCGACAGCGTGTACTCGGCCACCACGTCTTCGCCCACGCCCCGCACCAGGCCGATGATGGCGTTGGTGTAGACGCCGAGCCCGTACTGACCGAGGCCGCCGTAGTTCGTGTAGAAGTAGCCGACCTTCGCGCGCAGCCGCCAGGCGTCCAGCGGCGGCACGTCGAACTGCAGGAAGGCGTTGTTGATGAAGTTCTGGCCGCCGACCTGGTAGTAGGTCGTCGGCTCGGTCGGGTTCCAGGTGTTCAGCTCGACGTTGGCCGACACGATCGGGTTCCCGTACGAGAAGCCCAGCGAGATCCACTGCCCGGGCATCGTGTTGGTCCCCAGGAACGAGGCATACTCATCGACGACCTGCGGCTGGATGTGGAACACGACGCCGGTCTGATCGGGCCCGACCGCCATCCGATGGCCGATGCTGGACTGGAACGTGTCGTTGAGGAACCCGGTGAACTTGAACGTCCACTGCGTGGGCGGCGTCGGCGCCCCGAACCCCGGCGTCACGTTGCCGGGCAGCGCGCCCGTGCGCGGGACGGTCGGCCCCAGCGACAACCCCTGGTACGTGCGGTAGCCGGGGACGTAGCCGGCGTTCGGCAGGACGTCCTCTTTCAAGACCTCGCCGCCCCCGGGGCCCGGCGCGACGGGCACGGGCGGCGCGGGCGGCGGC
>CAZTZM010000335.1:0-7184 GCA_964618005.1 uncultured Myxococcales bacterium | reverse complement strand
ATCGACGTGGGGGCCACGGCACAGGCGGGCCTCGGACCCGATTCGCAGGTCGTGCAGCCGGGGCTGACGCTGCGCTGGAGCTCCGGGCGCGGCGCCCTCGCGCCGACGGCGGGCGTGACGGCGCTGCTGCCGGTCGACACCGCGATCGGCGGCGTCGAGCTACGGCAGTGGCGGCTGCCGATCGACGCCGGCGTGCGCCTGCGGCTGGGCGGCCAGCGATTCGAGCGGACGGGCGAAGCGGGGCTGTCCGTGGCGGTGCTGTCGGAGAGCGCCCGCGATCTGGCCACCGCGCGGACGCAGACCGGCGTGGAGATCGGGCTGCGGGTCGCGTTCGGCGTCCGCCTGGTCGCGCGCGGGCGGCTCGCGCCGTTCGCGTCGCTGAACGCCGAGCTGGTCCCCGATCCGCCGGCGGTGTTCGCGCTGCCGGCCGGCGTGGCCGGACATACGCCGCTGCTCTGGCTCGGCGCCAACCTGGGCATCTCGCTGGGGTTCCTGTGAGGCGCGCGGACATCCGTCGCGCGCGGCTGGCGTTGTTGGTCCTGCTGGCGACCGGCTGCAGCCAGCTCGACGTCGGCTCCGACCTGCTGTTCTCGGCGCGCTTCGAGACCGGCGACTTCAGCGAATGGACCAACGTGCCCGGCGGCGAAGCGCAGGCGTTCCCGACGCCGCCCAACACGATCGCCGTCGCGAACACGAACGCCCACACCGGCACCCACGCGGCCGCGCTGACGATCACCGCCGGCAGCGACGGCGCGCAAGAGAACGCGCTGCTGTCGCTGACCCAGAACCTGCCCCAGCAGGCGTACTACAGCGCCTGGTACTACCTGCCGCACAGCGTGTCGGTGGGGACGTTCTGGGTCCTGATGAAGTTCCGCCAGCGCACCAACCCCACGGACGCCAGCACCACCGCCGAGCTCTACGACCTGGACCTGGCCACCCAGCCGAGCGGCGAGATGACGCTGCAGCTGTTCAGCCACGCGACGAACGCGATCATCCCGCTGGACACGCCCGATCCGCTGGTCCCCGTCGAGGGCTGGTTCCAGATCGAGGCCGACTACCGCTCGGCCAACGACGCCACCGGCCGCCTGACCTACTGGCTGAACGGGCAGCAGGTCTACGATCGGTCCGGCCAGGCCACCAGCCCGTCGTCGTGGGTCGAGTGGGACGTGGGCAGCGTCGGCGAGAACCTCACCCCCTCCACGGTCACGATCTACGTCGACGACTGCGCGGTCAGCCGATCGCGCGTCGGACCGAACGGAGCGCTCGTCGATCCCAACTGAGGCTGGCGCGCCGAATCAGGGCTTGCGCGCGGCGTTCAGCAGGTGGGCCAGGTCGTAGTCGCAGAATTGCCCGATGCGGTCGATCGTGATGTCGGGCGCCGGGTAGTTGGCGACCTCGGGCGAGCGGGCGTAGTGCCCCTGGCGCGGGAAGACGGTGGTCAGGCGCTCGCCCCAGGCCGCCTTCACGGCGGTCAGGATGCGGATCTTGTCGTCGACCAGGACGTAGTGCTCGGCCGGGTAGCGGCGCTCGACGTCGTCCAGCTCCTGCTCCTTGTGGATGTAAATCAGAACGCGCCCCTGGACGGCGTCGAACAGGCCGGCGCGTTCGACCTTACGCGGCTGGAACACGACGTCGCCGTCGGAGAGGATGGCCGTCCGCCCGAAGCTCTCGGCGTGCTCGAGCGCGTCGAGCGCGCCTGGAAAGAGCCGGTTGGCGAACGGGTAGTTCACCAGAAACGACGACAACGCCAGCAGGTGCGGATCGCGCGGGTGGGAGATCCGGTAGCGCTGCAACGCCCCCAGGTAGTCGCCGTACCCCAGCTCGTTGCGCAGCGACTCGAAGATCTCGAAATACTGCTCGGCGCGCCCCGGGCCGACCTCGCGCATCAGATACCGGCGCAGGTCGATCGTGACGCGGTCGTTGTCGATCAGGGTGTTGTCGACGTCGAACAGGAAGACGACGTCGCTCACCTCAGGTCCCCTGGCGGGTGAGGACGTCGACGTTGCCGTCCGGGTGCCCGACCAGCACGCGCTCGGCGGTGCCCAGGAAAAGCCCCGTGTCGAGCACGCCCGGGATGTCCAAGACGGCGGCCTCCAGGGCGCGCGCCGCGGCGTGGTCGGCCAGCGGCTTCGTGACGCCGACCTCGAAGATGAGGTTGCCGTTGTCGGACACGAACGGGCCGCCGCGCCCGTCGGTGCGCTCGACCGGCTTCAGGCCCAGCGCCTTGAGCCGCCGCATCGCCAGCCCGCGGGCCAGCGGGAAGACCTCGATCGGGAAGCCGTCGCCGCGCCCGCACAGGACCGGCACCAGCTTCTCCGGCCCCACCAGGATCACCTGGCGGCGCGAGGCGGCCGCCACGATCCGCTCGCGCACGAACGCCGCCCCCCGCCCCTTGACCAGGTCCAGGTTCGGCGCGACCTCGTCGGCCCCGTCGACGGTGATGTCGAGCGGGACGTCCTCCTCGATGTCGACCAGCGGGATGCCCAGCGAGCGCGCCAGCTTGGCCGCCGCCTCCGAGGTCGGGACCCCCACGATGTTGAGCCCGCGCCGCATGCGGGCGCCCAGCGCGGTGATGAACGCCGACGACGCGCGGCCGGAGCCGAGCCCCACGCGCGCGCCGTCGCTGACCAGCTCGGCGGCGCGCGCCGCGGTCGCCAGAATGCCGGGGTCGGTGGAGGCGCCCGGGGTCGAGATCTTTCCCATGGTCATCGCTTACGGCTCCGGGTTGTGCCAGCCACCGACATCGGCCGTCAACCGCGCCGCGTCCGGCGGGCCCCAGGTCCCGGGCTCATACTCGTGCACCGGCGTGCCGGTCTTCAGGATGGGATCGACGATCGCCCAGGCGGCCTCTACGCCGTCCTGGCGCGAGAACAGCGTGGCGTCGCCCGCCATCGCGTCGCCCAGCAGCCGCTCGTAGGGATCCATCTCGTCGCCGTCCTCCTGGTGCACCATCTTCAGCTCGGTCGGCTCGGAGACCATGTGCTCACCCGACTTCTTGATGCGGGCGCCCAGGGCGATGAGCACCTCCGGGCTGAGGCGAAACCGCAGGTGGTTGGTCTCCTCCGGCCCCAGCCGGCGCAGCGGCGGACGTTTCAAGGTGACCATGACCTCGGTGGTCGACATCGGCATGCACTTGCCGGCCCGGATGAAGAACGGGACGCCGTCCCAGCGCCAGGAGTCGACGTGCAGCCGCACGGCCGCGTACGTCTCCACCGTCGAGTCGCTGGAGACCCCCTCCTCGTTGCGGTAGCCACGGAACTGGCCCCGCACCATGTCGTGGGGGCTCAGCGGCCGGATGGCGCGGAACACCTTGACCTGCTCGTCGCGGATCGACTCCGCGTAGGTCCCGATCGGCGGCTCCATCGCCAGGAAGCTGATGACCTGCAGCAGGTGGTTCTGGATCACGTCGCGGATGGCGCCGGCCTCCTCGTAGAACTTGCCGCGCCCCTGCACGCCGAAGCTCTCGGCCATCGTGATCTGCACGCTCTCGACGTAGTTCTGGTTCCAGATCGGCTCCAGGAAGGTGTTGTCGAACCGGAACAGCAACAGGTTCTGGACCGACTCCTTGCCCAGGTAGTGATCGATGCGAAAGATGGCCTTCTCGGAGAAGGCCTGGTGCAGCGTCTCGTTCAGCGCGCGGGCCGAGGCCAGGTCACGCCCGAACGGCTTCTCGATGATGAGGCGCGCGTTCGCGGAGCCGCCGGCCTTCGCCAGCCCCTGCACCACGGTGCCGAACAGGCTGGGGGGAATCGCCAGGTAGTTGGTCGGACAGCGGGCCTCGCCGACCTCGCGCTTGAGCGTGTCGTAGGTCGACGCGTCGGCGTACTCGCCGCGCACATAGCGCAGGCGCTCGAGCAGCTTGGCCGTGACCTCCGGGTTCTGCTTGTGGACGTGCTCGTCCAGGCTGGCCTTGGCGCGGGCTTGAAACTGCTCCAGCGTCCAGGCCGAGTTCGCGACGCCGATGACGGGCCTGTCCAGGTGCCCGCGCCGGGTCATCGCGTACAGGGCGGGGAAGATCTTCTTGTAGGCGAGATCGCCGCTCGCCCCGAAGAAGACGAAGGCATCGGCCGGCTGTGCGCTCATGGGCGCAGTATAGGGATCGCCTAAGAGGGTGTCGACGTAAGCGAGCGAAGCAAGGCTTCGCCGACCGAAGCGAGCTGGGGGCGCGGGGGGCACCGAGCGAGCAAAGCGAGCGAATCTAAAGGTGTCGACGTGAGCGAGCGAAGGAAGGCTTCGCCGACCGAAGCGAGCTGGGGGCGCGGGGGGCACCGAGCGAGCAAAGCGAGCGAATGCCCCCCGATCTAGAGAAACAGAGGACGAACGTGGCGGTCGAAGAGATTCTCCGTCACGCAGCGGCCGGCGGTCTCGCGGGCGGCTTCCAGCGCCCCCGTCCATTCGGCCCCCATCTCGGCCGCTACCCGGAAGGCGACGTGCACGAACTGGCGCAGATCCCGGTCATAAGCCGGGTTGGACTGGTCGTGGCGCAGCCGCCCAACGAAGTCGTCGGTCGTCCAGCGCTCGATGGCGGCGACCGTCGGCAGCTTGGCGCGGTCGATCTGGACGACGGTGGCGTAGGGCTTCACCAGCTCGTCGAACCGCGGCAGCGAGAGCTGGTAGATCCGCTTGGCCACCGCCAGGCCGCTCGGACCGGAGAGCGCGACGCCGATCACTTCTTCCAGCCAGGTGGTCCCCGCCGTCTTCAGGTGCAGCCCGGCGCCGTGCTTGCGCAGCGCGCGGTTGATGATCGGGTAGAGCGAGAACTTGTCGCTGCCGGTGTGGACGCTGATCTTCAGCGACGCCGGCAGGCCGAACACGCTGATGGCGTGCTTGACCACGGCCAGGTCGGCGTCCAGCTCGCGCGCGAACGCCTGCACGTCGCCGACGTAGTCGATCCCCTTCAAGAACTCGCCCGAGAACTTGGGCGCGATCGTCTGCACGCGGATCTTCTCGCGCGCCAGAGCGCCCAGGATGAAGAACAGCTCGAAGGGGAGCTGCGGCGTGGTGGCCTCGTCGGTCGAGACCTCGGCGATGAAGTTGTCTTGGCCCTTGGCGGCCGCGACCTTGCGGTAGATGGTGCCGGCCTCGAGCACGGCCGCCAGGTAGCTCCGGCCGATCTTCTCCAGCACCGCGTCGGTCACCTCGAACGTGGCGTCGACGCCGGGGATGCGCAGCGTTCCCTTGAACGGCGCCATGTCGCGGACGAACGCGGCCAGCGCGCCGTCGTCCGGGCGCTGGCCGATGAAGTCCGCCACGTCCAACGTGTAGAAGTCACTGGCGCCCAGGAAGCCGTCCACCGTCTTGACGCCGATGTGGTCGGCGTCGACGTGGTAGGCGTGGGTCCAACCGCCGCGCCGGACGGCCTCGTCGGCCTCGGCGCGGACGTTGTCGGGTTTGGTGCCGATCAGAGTGTGCTCGCGGTTGGACTTGTTCCAGACCGGGACGACCACGACGCCCGCCTTCTCCGCCTGTTGAACGGCGCGGAGCTGCGCGAGGCCCTCCTGCCCGAACCGGTCCCCGATCCCCAGCGAGTACTTCTCGATCTGCATCAAAGCCTCCGTATCAGACGATGTAGGCCGACGACGCGGTGTCGCCGCCGCGCCCCGTCCAGTTGGTGTGGAAGAACTGGCCGCGCGGCTGGTCGACGCGCTCGTACTGGTGCGCGCCGAAGTAGTCGCGCTGCGCTTGCAGCAGGTTGGCCGGCAGGCGAGCGGTGCGGAACCCGTCGAAGTAGGTCAGCGCCGTCGAGTGGGCCGGGATCCAGACGCCGTTCTGCACCGCGGTGGCGATCACGCGGCGCCAGCCGTCTTGCGCCTCCTCGATCTTCTGCTGGAAGAACGGCGCCAGCAGCAGGTTCGAGAGCTTGGGATCCTTGTCGTAGGCCTCTTTGATCTTGCCCAGGAACTTCGAGCGGATGATGCAGCCGCCCCGCCACAGGAGCGCGATGCCGCCGTACGACAGGTCCCACTTGAACTCCTGGGCCGCCGCCTGCATCAGCTGGTAGCCCTGGGCGTAGGAGACGATCTTCGAGGCGTAGAGCGCCTTGCCCAGATCGGCCACGAAGGCCTTCTTATCCGCTGTGAATGTCGGCTTAGGGCCGCGCAGGATCTTCGAGGCGTTCACCCGGTCGTCCTTCATGGCCGACAGGATGCGGGCGAAGACGGCCTCGCTGATCAGCGTCAGCGGGATCCCCAGGTCCAGCGACGTGACGCTGGTCCACTTGCCGGTGCCCTTCTGGCCGGCGGTGTCGAGGATCTTGTCGACCAGCGGCGCGCCGTCCTTGTCCTTGGTCCCCAGGATGTCGCGGGTGATCTCGATCAGGTAGCTGTCCAGGTCGCCGCGGTTCCACTCGGCGAACACCTCGTGCATCTCGTCGGCCGACATGCCCAGCAGGTCCTTCATGAGCTGGTACGACTCGCAGATGAGCTGCATGTCGCCGTACTCGATGCCGTTGTGGACCATCTTCACGAAGTGGCCGGCGCCGTCGTCGCCCACCCAGTCGCAGCAGGGGGTGCCGTCCTCGACCTTGGCGGCGATGGATTGAAAAATCGGCTTCACCGCCGGCCAGGCCGCCTTGGAGCCGCCCGGCATGATCGACGGGCCCTTCAGCGCCCCCTCTTCACCGCCCGAGACGCCGGTGCCGATGTAGAGCAGGCCCTTGGCCTCCAGCGCCTTGGTGCGGCGGATGGTGTCGGGGAAGTGCGAGTTGCCGCCGTCGATGATGATGTCGCCCTTCGACAGCAGCGGCGTCAGGTGATCGATGAACTCGTCGACGGCCGCGCCGGCCTTGACCATCAGCATCACCTTGCGCGGCGCCTTCAGCGACGCGACCAGCTCCTGCAGCGTGTGGGCGCCGATGATCTTCTTGCCCTTGGCCCGCCCGGCCACGAACTTGTCGACCTTGTCGACCGTCCGGTTGAAGACCGCCACGGTGTAGCCGCGGCTCTCCATGTTGAGGATGAGGTTCTCGCCCATCACCGCCAACCCGACGAGCCCGATGTCCGCCTTTTCCATGTTCTTGGTTTGTCCTTTTCGTTTCCTGGGATTAGCGCTGGATGCGCGCCGAGCCCCCCTTGGCGAAGGCCCGGACCTGGTCCAGCGTCGCCATGGTCGTATCGCCTGGGAAGGTCGTGAGCAAGGCTCCATGTGCCCACCCGAGCTTCACGGCCTCTTCGGCCGGGGCGCCC